>JAILNQ010000125.1 GCA_024691425.1 Lachnospiraceae bacterium | reverse complement strand
TCGTCGTTCTCAGCGTAGATTACGTTGAACTTCTCGCCTGAGTCGATAACTGACTGAACGATCTGCTGTGCCTTTTCTGCGTTCCACTCAGCTGTCTGCTGTGTAACGATCTTCCACTTGTCGCCGTCTGAAGCAACCTTGTTGTCAAGAGCGCCCGAACGACCCTTCTGTGCTGCTGAACCCATAACACCCTGGATGTGGATTACATTGTACTCGTCAAGGTTCTGGCCCTCAAGCCATGCAACTGCTGTCTCACCTTCCTTGTCCATATCGGAAACGATTGAAGCGCTGTAAAGTGAAGGATCAGCATCGATAGTTCTGTCGAAAAGGATTACGTGGATACCTGCATCCTGTGCATCCTTAAGAACTGAATCCCAGCCTGCTGTATCAGCTGCTGAAAGAAGGAGATAATCAACACCGTCCTGGATGAACTTCTGAGCTGCTGTGATCTGCTCGTCGTTCTTTAAGCTGTAAGCGAATGATGCATCAAATCCGTTCTCCTCAGAGAAAGCTGCCTTAAGATCCTTGTCGTTAGCTGTTCTGTAACCGCTCTCGTTAGGGTCGTTGTTGATGATACCAACTTTGATGAGTGCGCCTGCGTCTGCTGCGGGTGCTGCCTCTTCTGCTGCCGGTGCTTCATCAGCGGGTGCTGCTTCTTCTGTTGCTGCGGGCTCTGCTGCGGGCTCTGCTGCGGGTGCTGCAGGAGCTGCGCCGCCACAAGCTGTAAGTGCAACCATTGCTGCTGCCATGATAGCTGCTAAAACTTTCTTTTTCATTTTTTATCCTCCCTGGAATAATCTTTTCCGGATCGAAGGCCTATCCCTCGTCCGACAAGTACCATGATAATTATTCGGATAACAAAAAACCATGAACATAAATACGTCCATGGTTGATTATTTTCTTAAAAGCAGGTTGCGTGGTTGGTTTTTTTATCCGGGCGGTTGGATTTTTTACGGTTGCATCGGTAACAATATATTGCATGTGCTCCCTTCGTTATATACACTATGTAGTGTTATCCCGTATTTTTCGCCGAATTTAAGCTTTATTCTCTCATTGACATTGTACAGTCCGTAGATCGCATTATCAAAGTGTGTTCCCCCGGTCAGACCTTCGGTGACCTCGCTAAGTCTCTCCGGTGTCATCCCGATACCGTTGTCCGTGACGCTGATCACTATATCATCATCCTGCTGCGTTGCGCGGATCGTGATCATACCACCGCCCCTTTTGTTCTTTATGCCGTGATACAGCGCATTTTCCACGAGCGGCTGGATCGTTATCTTGGGGATCGTATATTCTCCGAACTCATCCGGTACATCTATCTCATATTCAAGGATATCCTGGTATCTGAACTGCTGTATCTCAAGATAGCTCTTGGCATGAAGCAGTTCCTCCCGGATCGGTATGATATCCCGTCCTCTTGAAAGTGACGTTCTGAAAAATGCCGAAAGACTTTTTACCATGTCAACTACTCTCTTCTGGTCCCCGCCTTCGGCCAGCCATATTATCGTATCAAGGGTGTTATACAGAAAATGCGGGTTGATCTGGGACTGCAAGAGCTCCAGTTCCGCTTCCCTGATCCTTATCTGCTCCTTTGTTATCTGCGACAGCAGCTCGTTGATCTTTTCTATCATCTGATTCATGGACTTGGAGAGCACTCCCACCTCGTCCTTCGAATCGTTCACACTCCTTGCCCCGAGATCCCCTTTTGATATGCGGTCGGTAACATCGACAAGATCCGTGATAGGCCTTGTGAAACTCTTTGGCAGGTATACTGAAAAAGCTATGACCATGATCGTCAGTACAACAAGCGCAGCAATGCTTCCTGTCATGGCGCGCCTGTAAAACAGGTCCATCTCGGCCTTTTGCTCCTGCATATCCCTTATCTCGTAGAATACATATCTGAATATTTCTTCCTTAATAAGATCGGTAACGATCTGAACGTCGTTTTCCCATATCTCAAGGTTTGCATCGTACTCATCTTCGGCCGCAAGGTTCTTCTCGATCCTGCTTTCGTACTTTCTTAAATTCTCCAGATACTTTTTGACACTTTTAAGTCTTGTAAGGTTTTCACCTTCCTCCGTGATCTTTATAAGACCGTCAACTATATCGTCGGCGTCATCTATCATCTTGTTAAGGTCGGATTCTTCCATAGTCTTGTTCCCGACTATGACAAGATACGTTTCGTAGTCAAAATCTTTTTTGAAATCAAGGGAAAAATCACCGGCCAGAACTGCCGAGCTGATCATTTCGGAATACTTTCTCGATGAGCTCTGCATCATATAGATGTATACAATAAGAAGAAGTACGAGCGGGATAACAAGAAGAAGATACGATATACGTATCTTCGTGGAAAGCGATGTATTACGAAAGTATTCTCGGATCTTCTTCATCCTTCATCCTCTTCCGTTTCCTTACCGCCACGATAGTTTGTCGGAGTCATTCCGACTGTTTTCTTGAACATATAAGAAAAATAGTGCGGATCCTTGTATCCGACCGCTTCACTTATCTCACTTGAGCGCATGGAAGTACACTTGAGCATCTCCTTTGCTTTATCCATACGATATTCAGTAAGGTATTTGATAAATGTCTGTCCCGTCTGTTGGGAAAAGATCGTGCTCAGGTGATTGGGTGACACATTAACGTGACTCGCAAGCTGGTTGAGCGAAAGGTTCTCATCGGCATAATTCTCCTCGATGTATTTTATCGCTTCGTCGACAATATCCTTATATCTGTTTGTCGCAACCGAATCACGCAGCTTCAGGGCATCCCGGATAAGTCCCGATATATAATCGGCAACACTTTCGGCACTCTCCAGTGCTTCCTTCGGAACCTCCTTTGACAGATCATCGGGCTTTTTCCCCGATATCTCATTTGTAAAGGATGTGACTGCAAAGAAAACATCCATTGCGATATACTGTCTGAAAATATATGAGTTGAACGCATCCTCGCCGACACTTTTTACAAACTCACTTACATAGAACGGTATCTCATCCTGATTACCGAACTTTAAGAATTTCTGTACGTTGCTCTTATCGATACGGCCGGCATCTATCGCGGTCATATCAAGCTTAACGTCCGATGCGTCCTCGCCCCTTGCAAGTCTACCCGCCTTAAAAAATCCGTTCTCCGAAACAAAGAATCTGTTTGCAAGAGCACAGCCCGCGTCTTCATATGACTCATTGAGCTTGGACAGTCTGTTCACGGGTTTACCTATTCCGCCACAGTATCTGACATGGGCATAATCCCTGAACACATCTTCAAACTTTGTAATCATCTCCTGCTGCTTTGACGTAAGATCCTCGTTTGAGTCGGCCATTATGAGAACTGCCTTTCCTTCAAGGTCCCTGTCAAAGAGAATGCAGCCGCTTTCGGCAACGATCCCTTTTATCTTCTCGTCAATCGACACCGTGCTTCCCGAATACTCTTCTATCTCATGATGGTCCGATTTGGTGAATAAAAGGACGATGTTATACCAAACGGCCGACAGGTCTATGCTTAACTTTTCGGCCTTCTGAAGAAGCTCGGTTGCACTGAAGGAACCAGAGACAAGATAATGGAAAAGTTCACTCTTCTCCCGACGTTCATTCTCTTCCATTTCTTTTTTGAACTGTTCCTTAAGCGCTCTCTCTTCTTTGCTCTTTATGATCTTTTCACGTAGATGATCGAGCTCGTTCAAAAGATCGTCACCCGATATCGGCTTCGTAAGGTACTGTGCAACGCCGATCGAAATGGCCTGCTTGGCATAGTCGAACTCTTCGTATCCGGAAAGTATCACGATCTCAATAAAGGGAAATTCCTTCCTGATCATACGTGAAAGTTCAAGTCCGTCCATAAACGGCATTTTGATATCCGTTATCACGATGTCCGGCTCAAGTTTCCTGATCAAAGGAAGGGCAAGCTCCCCGTCAGAAGCTTCCCCCGTAAACTCATAACCGTTCCCGGCCCAGTCTATGTTGTTCTTGATACCTTCACGAACAACGAACTCGTCTTCGCACAAAAATACCTTTATCATTTCTCTTCCAGTATATGTTCCCGTCCCATCGAAAGGATCGTGCTTACATGATCGTCCGCAAGACTGTAGAATATCTGCTTTCCTTCGCGGCGATTTTTGACAAGCTTACTCATCTTCAGAACCTTGAGCTGGTGCGATACGGCCGACTCGGTTATGGAAAGTCTACCCGCAAGATCGCTCACGCAGCTCTCGCCTTCCTGAAGCATGCACAGTATTCTGATCCTTGAGCTGTCGCCGAATATCTTAAAAAGATCGGCCAATTCGCCCCATATTTCCGCATTTTCCATACTCACGATTATATAGTCTACACATTTTAAAAGCAAACACAAACTATAAAAAAGAGTTGCCGTTTTCGGCAACTCTGTGTTTTACTTTACTCTCAGTGTTCTTATGGCATTTAAGACCGCGAGGATCATGACTCCGACATCAGCAAAGATCGCCAGCCACATATTCGTCAGTCCGAATGCCGAAAGGATAAGTACGATGACTTTTATTCCGATCGCAAAGTATATGTTCTCATATGCGATGCGCATGCACTTCTTTCCGATCCTGATCGCCTTTACGATACCGATCGGATCATCATCCATTATAACGACATCAGCCGCCTCGATCGCCGCATCGCTTCCGAGCGCACCCATCGCTATACCGACATCGACTCTTGTGAGTACCGGAGCATCGTTTATTCCGTCGCCGACAAATGCGGTTGATCTCTTCGTATTTGCCCTGCCGGTCATGATCTTCTCAACAGCACTGACTTTGTCCTGCGGAAGCAGTTCGGCGCGATATTCGCTGATATCAAGGGTATCTGCCACCTTTTGTGCCACTTTTTCGGCATCTCCCGTCAGCATTACCGTTTTCTTTACGCCCATAGCATGCAGGCTTTTAACGGCTTCGTGTGATGTATCCTTTATTACATCGGATATATGGATATGTCCGGCATATTCCCCGTCAACGGCGATATGGACTATCGTTCCGCCATCGCAGCATGTGGGCGGGGTCAGACCGTTTTCGTTCATAAGCTTGTCATTTCCCGCGATCACCCTGCTTCCCGATACGGTTGCGATCACACCGTGCCCTGATATCTCCTCGACATCACGGACCTCCGCTTTATCGATCTCAAGTCCGTATGCGTTTACTATCGACCTGCTGATCGGATGCGTACTGTAGCTTTCTGCGTATGCGGCATACTTTAGCAGCTGCTGGTCGCTCATCTTATGCTTGTGGATCGACACGACCTCAAACACTCCCTTTGTCAGCGTACCTGTCTTGTCAAATATGACCGTATCGATCTTCGAAAGTGTTTCAAGATAATTCGATCCTTTTACAAGTATACCGGCCTTGGATGCGCCGCCGATACCGGCAAAAAAGCCCAGCGGTATACTGATCACCATGGCACACGGACAGCTTATGACAAGGAATGTCAGCGCTCTGTAGACAAAGGACCGCAGATTCGCATCGTTTCCCATTATGACATTTACAACAGGCGGGATAACAGCTATGACAAGCGCGCAAAGGCACACAACAGGTGTATAAACCCTTGCAAATCTCGTGATAAAGTTTTCGGAACGGGATTTTTGCGAACTCGCATTTTCTACTAGTTCAAGGATCTTTGTCACCGTCGATTCACCGAAAGGTTTCGTCGTCTTTATCCTGATGACACCGTTCATGTTGATCGTTCCGCTTATGACATCATCTCCCGCGTGTATTGTCCTTGGTACCGACTCGCCTGTAAGAGCACTCGTATCTATAGTAGAATCACCTTCTATCACGATGCCGTCTATCGGGATCCTCTCTCCGGGAGAGACGACAAGCACGCTTCCCATCTCAACTTCATCCGGCCCAACCTGTGTGATAGTCTCGACACCGTTTTCATCAGTAACGAGATTTGCAACATCAGGCCTTATATCCATAAGTGCCGCAATGTTTTTCCGGCTCTTGCCGACGGCCACCGACTGGAACAGCTCACCGATCTGATACAGTAACATGACCATAACGGCTTCACGGTATTCGCCCAGGATCATCGACCCGATCGTGGCAACTGCCATTAGAAAATTCTCGTCAAGCACCTGACCATGAACTATCCCTTTAAATGCTTTCTTTAAAATATCGTGACCGATAAGAATGTAAGGGATAAGATACAGCCCGAATACAATACGCGATATCAGCTCATTCCAGGGAACCGCCTGATACTCGGGTTCAGCTACGCTCAGATCTTCCGGTATGAACGCAAGCGCAACGATCATGACCGTCGTTACTATTATCCTGATAAGTGTCTTTTTTTGTTTCTTTGTCATTTCAACAACCCTTTTGAAATTTATATCTTATAAAAATATCTCGCAATCATCCTCAACCTTTTTGCAGTTTTTAAGAACTTCCTTCATCACGGCCTTTTCATCCGCACCGTCTTCAAACTCAACGCTCATTTTAAGTGCCATGAAATTAACGCTGCAATCCTTTACACCCGCGGTCTTCTTTGCAGCCTCTTCCATCTTACTTGCACAATTAGCACAGTCAACTTCGATACCGTATGATTTCTTCATTTTCTCTGTCTCCTTTTATATTGCCTGATCTGAATGTTGTTATTACATCTGAACAGTTATTCAACTGTTTAATTGTATTATACTATCTCCAAAACTTTTGTCAATACATAAATCGCACCGAAAAAAGGAACGGTATCAACCGTTCCTTTAGTATCCTTACAGTTCATCCGGTTTGGAAAGACCCAGTCTGTCGCACGCAAGTCCTATCTGCTCCACAAGTTCGTCATCCGTAAGTACAGTCACACGCCCTTCGTCATACTGTTCATCAACCCATTTTTTCAGTTCGATTATCAGCTCGTCATTCTTTGAATACTGCCTTTCATCTCGAAGCTTATAGTATGTATTGATCCAGTGTGCGATCCCGGCAAGTCCCGATGTGTTTGATACAGCGCACAGAACAGGTCGGTTAAGGAATTTTTCCGTATCGAAGATATTATATATCTCTTCGTTCTTCAACAGGCCGTCGGCATGAATACCCGCTCTCGTAACGTTGAAATTCTTGCCTACGAAAGGAGTTCTCGGCGGTATCTGATAGCCTATCTCCTTCTCATAGTATTCCGCAAGCTCCGTAATGACAGTCGTGTCCATTCCGTTGAGCGTTCCGCGAAGCTGTGCGTACTCGAATACCATAGCCTCGAGAGGCGTGTTTCCTGTTCTCTCTCCTATGCCGAACAGTGATGTGTTCACACCGCAGCATCCATACAGCCATGCCGTAGTCGAATTGGAAACTGCCTTGTAGAAATCATTGTGTCCGTGCCACTCGATAAGCTCACACGGTACACCTGCATGAGTATGGATCGCATAGATGATACCCTGCACGCTTCTCGGGATAACGGCACCCGGATAGTTGACGCCGTAGCCCATCGTATCGCACGCCCTGACTTTTATCGGGATCTTATACTCTTCCATCAGCTTCATAAGTTCAAGGCAGAACGGTACAACATATCCGTAAATGTCTGCTCTCGTTATGTCTTCAAGATGGCATCGTACCGATATGCCTTCTTCGAGACAGTCTCTTACAACGCTTAAGTAATGCTCCATCGCCTGACGGCGCGTCATCTTCAGTTTCAGGAATATATGATAGTCGCTGCAGCTGACAAGGATTCCGGTTTCGGGCATTCCGAGTTCCCTGACGAGTTTGAAATCTTCTTTGCTCGCTCTTATCCAGCTTGTGACCTCAGGGAACTTATAGCCCCTTTCCATACATTTATAGACCGCATCCCTGTCCTTTTTGGAATAAAGGAAGAATTCACTCGCCCTTATCATTCCGTTGGGCCCGCCGAGCCTGTGGAGATAATCGTATATCTTTACTATCTGCTCGGTCGAGTACGGAGCCCTTGACTGCTGGCCGTCACGAAACGTCGTATCCGTTATCCAGATCTCTTTTGGCATATTATGGGGAACGGTCCTGTCATTGAAAGGTATCTTAGGGATCTCTTCATAAGGAAACATATTTCTGAAGACATTGGGCTTTGCAATGTCATCGAGTATATACATATGTTCCTCGATCTGAAGGAGGTTGTTCGCCTCATTCATCGATACCGGTCGGTTTTCAAAATAATCCATGTTCTGTTTGTTCATGTCAGTTTCACCCGTCTAATGCTGTTTTCTATATCGTTGCATGTACTGCACAGACTGTAGCAGTATCCGCTTTCAGTCTCGAATTCCATTATATGATAATGATCATCAAATCCCGACAATCTGATCGTCTGTCTTCTTGCGCCTGTCATATCGACAAGGGAAAAATCACCCAGTTCATGTCTGATGCCTTCACCACAGCATTTGACAACCGATTCCTTCATTGTCCAAAGTCTGGTGAATTCGCCCCGTGCCGCTCTCTCGTCATCGATCGCAGAAAGATACGCATATTCCTCGTCGGAGAAAAATCTCTTTGCGATATCAAGACCCTTTTCCCTGATGTGTTCCACATCGCATCCGACTGCGGATGCTGCAAGCGCGACTGCAACACGGTCTCCCGAATGGGATATGTTAAAACATACCGGGATATCTGTAAGAAAAGGTTTTCCGTCCTGATCCTGCGAGATGGACAAAATATCATCACATGATCCGAGAAGATCTTTTAGTGCATACACAAGGAGCGCATATGCCGCAATGCATCTTTTCCTGTCGGCTTCGTTTTTGAATCTGTCGCACTGCGATCTTCTGGCCGCAGGCATCTTATTATACCATCCGGCAAAAAAGTCACCGGGCAGGTCTGTATCCGAGACATACAATCTCGCGGTAAATGACATATCCCTCATTTAAACACCGTATAACATATTATCACACAGGTTCAGTTCGTGCAACGAACCCCTTTTGCCAGCTGTACCGCTTCCTTTGCCAGCTCTTCTATCTTTGAAAAATCGCCTTTTTCGATAAGATCACTCTTGACCATCCAGCTCCCGCCGCATGCGGCAACACAGCCGATCGAAAGATACTCCGGCAGATTTTGTGCGTTTATTCCGCCTGTCGGCATGAACCTTATACCCGGAAACGGTGCCGACATGGCTTTTATCATATCACATCCGCCGGCCTGCTGCGCCGGAAAGAATTTCAGAAGCGAAAGCCCTCTCTTAATTCCCATCAATACTTCGGTCGGGGTGCATACACCGGGCACTACCGGTATCTGTTTTGAAATACAGTAGTCGACAACTTCAGCATCAAATCCGGGGCTTACTATAAACTTTGCACCGGAGCTGATCGCTTCATCAACCTGCGCTGTAGATGTCACTGTCCCTGCGCCGACCATCATATCGGGAAAGGCTTTGGTCATTATCTCTATCGCTTTTGCTGCAGCCGCGGTACGGAAAGTTACCTCGGCGCAGCAAAGTCCGCCTCTCATAAGCGCCTTTGCAAGAGGGAGCGCATCTTCTTCGTTCTTTATCACAACAACGGGTACTATCCCAAAATCCGCCAGTTCATTAAGTATTTCAGACATACAAGTCCCCCTTATCTCTTTACCCTGGCACTTTTGCCTTCCATAATGCCTTCTACTTCCTTAAGATCCGCCATCGTTGTATCCCCGGGGGTTGTCATGGCAAGTGCACCGTGTGCCGCACCGTATTCCACTGCCTGCTTCGGGTCATTCTTTTCCATAAGTCCGTATATGAATCCGGAGGCAAACGAATCTCCGCCACCTATCCTGTCAAGTATCTCAAGTCCCTTATAATCCCTTGCCTTGTAAAACTCCCCGTCCGACATGCAAAGAGCACTCCAATCGTTCAGTGTTGCGCTTTTGACTTCGCGCAAAGTCACCGCCGCGGCCTTGATGTTCGGGAACGTTTTTGACATCTCCGACATCATCTTCATGTACCCGTCGGTATTAAGCTTTGTAAGGTCCTTATCGTTTCCTTCGACCATAAAACCAAGCGAAGCCGTGTAATCTTCCTCGTTTCCTATCATAACGTCGACGTAGGGCGCGATCTGACGGTTTATCTCCTGTGCTTTATCGCTCCCGCCGTTATGTTCCCAAAGTGAAGCGCGGTAGTTCAGGTCATATGAGACAACAGTTCCGTATTTTTTGGCGATCTTTACGGCTTCGATCGCTGTCTCGGACGCGCGCGGTGAAAGTGCCGCATATATACCGCCCGTGTGAAACCATCTGACACCGAGCTTGCCAAAGACATACTCAAGATCAAAGTCATCGGCTGTTGCTTTTGAGATCGCCGTATTTGCTCTGTCGGAGACTGCAAGTGCGCCGCGTATACCATAACCCCTTTCGGCAAAGTACAGACCGTTTCTGCATTCCCATCCTATCCCGTCCGTTTTCATCCACTTGATAAGAGACGTGTCAACGCCGCCCTGGAGTATAAGGTCCTCCATGAGTTTCCCCATTTCGTTATCCGCAAACGCTGTCATGACCGCAGTCTTAAGATTGAAACAACGCCGGAGTCCTCTCATGACGTTATACTCTCCGCCGCCTTCCCATACCCTGAAATTTCTTGCACACCTGATCCTTCCTTCTCCAGGATCGAGACGAAGCATTACTTCCCCGAGACTGACGGCATCATATGTACATTCCTTTTTGTCTTTTATTTTAAGATCCATACAAAGCACCTCCGAATTATTTTGCCTTCTCATTCTTGTCGATGGCTTCCCACAGACCGTTTAGGTAAGCGGCTCCGAGAGCCCTGTCATAAAGGCCGTATCCGGGCATTGCCTTCTCACCCCATATCATCCTTCCGTGGTCGGGGCGTATCGGACCATCAAAACCCGTGTCATACAATGCCTTCATTATCTCATACATGTCAAAGCTTCCGTCGGAAGAAAGATGAGAAGCTTCCTCGAAATCATCATCGGAATTGAACTTAAGGTTTCTGACATGAGCGAAATGTACTCTCCCCTTCAGTGCCCTGATCATCGTCGGAAGGTCATTTGCCCTGTTTGTTCCATATGATCCCGCACAGAACGTCACTCCGTTGTGGACATTATCCACCATCTTCATCATTCTCATGATATTGTCAAGGCTTGTTATTATCCTCGGCAGTCCGAACACAGGCCATGCAGGATCGTCGGGATGGATCGCCATGTTGATATCGTACCTGTCGCACACCGGCATTATCCGCTCAAGGAAATACTTAAGATTGTCAAACAGTTTCTCTTCATCAACATTACGATAAAGATCGAACAGTTCCTTTATATGCTCCATTCGATCCGGCTCCCATCCGGGAAGGATGGCACCGTTCGAGTCATCTTTTATCGACGCGAACATATTCTCGGGATCTATCGAATCGATAGTCTTTTGGGAGTATGCCAGCACGGTCGAGCCGTCAGGGCGTTTTCTGGCCAGTTCGGTCCTTGTCCAGTCAAATACGGGCATGAAATTATAGCAGACAAGGTGAATATCTTCCCTGCCCAGGTTTTCAAGTGTCTTAATATAGTTATCGATATACCTGTCTCTGTCTTCACTTCCCACCTTGATCGCATCGTGGATGTTAACGGATTCAATACCGCTTATGTTAAGTCCGGCCGACTCCACCTCTTTTTTCAGATCACGGATCGCCTCAATACTCCAGATCTCGCCGGGTGCTGTATCATAAAGCGTTGTGATCACCCCGCTAACACCCGGTATCTGTCTTATCTGTTCAAGAGTTACCGTATCATATTTGCTGCCAAACCATCTGATCGTCATTTCCATATCTGTTTCCCCCATTTTGCCGACTCTTCATCCACGTACCTGTGTAAAACCGCTCTGACCGCGCCGGGACCGGCACACAGTTCATCGTACATCCCCAGTATCTTTTTTCCAAGTCCATCTGCAAAAAGATCGTTCGCGAATATCTCTTCTTTTTCAAGGACGGCTTTCGGTTCAAGCTCCTTTATTTCATCAAGCAAGGGATCAGAGCTCATCTCAAAAGGCTGTCCGTTGTCATCCGTACCTTTCAGATATCTTAAGTACGCTGCAAGGATCAGCGGTATAAGTACAAGATCGTCCGTATCGAGTGTTTCCGATGCCCTGTATGCTTTTATCGTCTCCCCGAATCTTATCGGGATCTTTTGTGATGTGTCTGTGGCGATCCTTTGCGGAGTATCCGGCATAAACGGGTTGGGCAACCGCTTTGTCAGCACGGCGCAAAGAAAATCTTCCGGAGAGAGCACTCCGGGATCGGAGACAACCGGCATGCCTTCTTTATATCCGAGCAGATAAACAAGCTCCTTAAGATCTTCATCTTCCATCTCATCGTGGATGGTCTTAAACCCAAGAAGGCATCCGAAGATCGCAAGCGCAGTATGCAGCGGATTAAGGCAGGTGCACACCTTCATTTTCTCAACCCTGTCAACCGTCCCCCTGTCGGTAAAGATCACTCCCGCCTTCTCAAGTGGGATGCGTCCGGCCGGAAACCGGTCTTCCATGACAAGGTACTCCGTCTCTTCCGCGTTGACAAACGGAGCCGCGTAGGTGTTTGCGGATGTGATGATCTGGTCAAGATCTTCTATCCCGTCTTCTTTCAGTATCGAGTGTACCGTTTCATCCGGTCTCGGTGTGATCTTATCGATCATCGTCCACGGAAATGAAACTTTGTCGGGATCGCTCACATAATCTAAAAATCCATCATCCGTTTTTTTGTTTTGGCACCATCCACGTGCGAATGTCAGAACGGCTTCCTTTAACCGGTCGCCGTTGTGAGAACAGTTGTCCATTGAAACAAATGCGATCGGCAGCCGGCCCGATAAATACCTATGATATAAAAGAGCTACTGTTTTTCCCATGTAGCTTACACATCCGTCCGGTCCGTTTTCAATATCTGCCTTTACCGCTTCCGTCAGTGATCCGTCATGATCGCTTACGACATATCCCTTCTCGGTTATCGTAAAGCTGCACATCTTAAGCGATTTTTTTTCAAAAATCTTTTTCAGGCTTTCCGTCTCTTCCCTGCGGCCGGAGTCCAGCACGTAAGAAGCTACAATACTCCCGATGACTTTTTTCTCCACCGTTTTGTCCGCTTTTAAAGTTACGAGAATGCTCAAGTTGTCATGCGGCCTGTACATCTTTTCCACAAGTTCATAATCAAAGCCTTCGCACACGACAAGACCCGTATCTATAACTTTGTCAGAAAGAAGCCTTTCCGACAGATTTCCCATAAAAGCCCTGAAAATGTTTCCTGCGCCAAAATGGATCCATTCAGGATCCTCCTTTGTTTTTTTCTTTACGGCATTCCTGTCGTATCCGGGCAGGATATAACCTTTTTTCAGGTATTTGTCACGTCCCGTTATAATTCCTTCGTCAGTCAGATACATATCCGATCCTCATACCTTTTCAAGATCAAATCCGAAATAGTCCACTGCATTATTGTATGATATTCCCTTTATTATCTCCCCAAGCCTTTTCTCGTCATAGGGATACCATCCGTCCTCAACCCACTGCCCGATCATACGGCACAGTATCCGTCTGAAATAATCGTGCCGCACATAAGACAGAAACGATCTTGAGTCGGTAAGCATACCGATGAAATCACCCAATACCGATTGGCTTGCAACAGCCTTCATCTGCTGCGTGATGCCCGTGAGATTATCGTTGAACCACCATGCGCTGCCGTGCTGGATCTTTGATCGTATACCTTCCTGCTGAAAACATCCCATGATCGAGTCTATTATACGGTCATCATTCGGATCGAGAGAATATATAACCGTTTTCGGAAGACATCCCGATACACAGAGTGCATCCAGAAGATCAACAAGCTGTCCCGACGGTGCCCCGCTCCTTATACAATCAAAGCCTGTATCGGCGCCGAGCATGTCAAACATTGCCGTGTTCGCATTGCGCCTTACACCGTAATGAAGCTGCATTACCCATCCGCGCTTGCTGTACTGACCTGCAAGAAATTCCATCATATATGTCCTGTATTTACGTACCCCGGTTTCATCAGGCAGCTCTCCGTTAAGTACCTTTTCAAAAATACTCTCCGTCTCTCTCTCATCGACGCGTTCGAAGCAGACATAATCCATTGAATGATCGCTCACCCTGCATCCGTTCGCTTCGAAATGATCCAGTCTTTTTATAACCGCTTCCTTGAGAGTCGAAAGATCCTTTATCAAAACACCGGCCGATGCCGAAAGCTTTTTGATATAATCGGCAAAGTCTTCTTTCTCTATCCCGTTTATCCTGTCAGGCCTAAACGCAGGAAGGACCTGCACGTCAAAAGAATCATCCGCCTTTATGAGTTCATGCCACCTAAGGTCGTCTGCAGGATCATCCGTTGTACATATAAGGCGCACGTTGGACCTTCGTATTATATCTCTTGCGCCAAAATCTCCCGAAGAAAGTCTTTCGCTGCAAAGATTCCACACATAGTCTGCCGTATCCTCATTCAGATACCCGTCGTATCCGAAGTAATATTTCAATTCCATATGCGACCAGTGATACAGCGGATTGCCGATCAGCTTTTGGAGCGTATGCGCCCATGCCCTGAACTTTTCCTTGTCCGAAGCATCTCCCGTTATGTATTTCTCGGCAATGCCGTCGGTCCGCATCTGTCTCCATTTATAATGATCGCCGCCGAGCCACAGCTGCGTGATGTTGTCGTATTTCCTGTCTTCGTATATCTCTTTCGGGTCGATATGACAGTGATAATCAAGCACGGGAACGGTACTGATATCAGCGAATTCCGTATAGAGTTTTTCGGCTGTCGGAGTATCGAGCAGGAAGCTCTTGTTCATAAAATCCATCGTATATATCCTCTTCTCATATATAGAATTAAAGCAAGCATCATATCGATGCCTGCCGTATCCTTATCGTTTTATTATTACATACTATCCGTGTGATCACCAGATCCTGTATCGTCCGCTCAACATCATGAATGCAAACATGTAAAGACAATTGTCATAATATCGCCGCTCTCCTTCCCTGAGTGGCGTATCCCAAAACAGTCTGATAGCCGCCATGGCATTTTCGTATGCCTTGTCATCTGTTTCGTTTACAAGCATTGCGGCCGCCGCATTACTAGCGATCACGGCAACGGGATGAAGCGCATCCTCTTCGCGGACGGTCCCGTCCGTGTCAAGTACCTTTCCCCAATTTGATACGCCTACGCGATCAAACATGCAGTTTAAAAATCTCTTTCCTTGCTCCACCTGCCACGGATCCTTTGCAAACCATATATGATCCATCGCGATGTTCATTATGGTCCTGTATGCATCCGAGTAGTACCAGTCATGTTTTCCCCATATCTCGGCTCCCTTCTCGAAAGGAGTCCCGTCATAATATGCGTATTCCGCACACAGACCGCTTACCGGATGACACGCATCACGAAGAAAACTCCTGCTCGCCGAAGCAGCCGCTGCATAAAATGTTCGGTCATCAGGATATGCCCACTGTGAAAAGAGTTCGTAAAAATGCGGCAGGTGATACGAAGGATCAGAAAAATCAACCTCAGTGATAAACCGTATGAGATGATTTTGACGGTCAAACATGCTGCGGCCCACCGTATCGTCTCCTTCCCTTATCATTTCATGAAGAAGATCGCGGGCCTGCCTGCCATAATCGAATATACCTTCTCCGTCACCCCAACGGTGTGACGCAAACAGGAGCGCCATGGCAAAAAACTCCTCGCCGTCGGGAGCGGGGCCTTCGGAATTTTTACTTCCGTCCAAAGCGTTTGACCAGCAGAAATATCCCCTGTTTTTGCCTTCCGACAGATACATGTTCTGCTTAGTCCATTTCCATATGCGGTCAAACTCTTCTTTTTTGTCGAGCTGGACACACATCATCATGCCATATGACATGCCTTCCGTCCGGACATCAATATTGCCGGTGTCGACAATATAACCCATATCGTCACCGGCAGTATGATATATTCTCTCATCCGCGCTACCATAGAAAAGGGTATCGAAAATTCCCGAGAGACGCTCTTCGATCTCCTTTTCGCCATAGCCCGCGCGTTCAAAGAAATTAATGTATATTCCGTTTAAACTTGATGCAGTGATATCCACTTTACTCACTCTTTAACTCCGCCGATCGTAAGTCCGGTCACGAAATACCTCTGAAGGAAAGGATACAGACATATGATCGGGAGCATTGTAACAACAGTCGTAGCCGCACGTATTGTAATGGGAGTGATCGTTGCCGCTCCGTTCTTTGCATTCTCGGCACTTCCGCTCTGCTGCATTACCGATGACAGCAGTTTCATCAGCTCATACTGAAGCGTTGTGTACTCCGTTTTCATACGGTTATATAGCATGGCATCAAACCATGAGTTCCACTGCCATACTGCGATAAACAACGCGATGGTAGCATACATCGGTTTACACAGCGGTGATATTATCTTGGCAAAGACCGTCCAATATCCGGCACCGTCAAGCTGCGCGGACTCTTCCAGACTTTCCGGGATCCCTTCCATATATGTTCTCATGACGAGCATATTGAATGCACTGATCATTCCGGGTATCCAGTAAACATGGAATGTTCCCGTAAGACCGAGATTCTTGTAAAGCAGGAATACGGGGATCAGTCCGCCGTTTACATACATCGTGATAACCCAGAAAAGGGAAAGTCCCGATTTGAACAGGAATCTCTTACGGCTTACAACAAATGCAAGCAAAGCATTCGCTATAAGAGATGTTACTGTTGCAAGCACGGTCCTTGCGACCGTTATCTTTGCTCCTGTCCAGATGTTCTGCATGGCAAGAACGGTCTTGTAGTTCTTCATCGAGAACTTTCTCGGCCACAGATAGATTCCTCCGCGGACCGCATCGATACCGTCGTTAAAGGAAAGAACGACCGTATTAATTACAGGGTAAAGAGTGATTATTACAAATGCCAAAAGGAATACAAAAACGATCACCGAGAAGATCTTGTCGCTCAATGTACCTCTGACTTTTTGGGGTTTAACATTCTCGTTCATCAGATCCTCCTCCCCTTAGAATAATCTCTGCTCACCATATTTTTTGGATATGGAGTTTGCTATGACAATGAGCAGGATCGAAACGGCACTCTTAAACAGTCCGGCAGCGGTACCGAGCGAATAGTCGTTCTGTGAAATACCCCATTTCAGAACGTAGATATCGATCGTCTGTGATACCGACTGAACCAGTCCGTTTCCGAGAAGGTACTGAACTTCGAATCCGGCATTTAATACGTTTCCGACATTCATCAGCAAAAGTATCATAAATGTTGGCTTAATGCCGGGAAGTGTTATATATCTTATCTTCTGTAATCTGTCCGCTCCGTCGATGGACGCCGCCTCGTATAGACACGGGTCGATCGCCGTAATGGCCGCAAGGTAGATTATCGCATTCCATCCGGTCTCTTTCCAGCAGTGTGCAAATGCAACTATGCCCCAGAAATATTTCGGATATGCGAAGAAGTTGATAGCCTGATCAATAAATCCGAATCTCATCAGCAGGTCGTTCACGATACCCGATGCCGACAACGCGGTATGGAGTATACCTGTAACAACGATCCACGAAAGGAAATGCGGAAGATACGAAATTGTCTGTATGGGTCTTTTCAACCATAGCTTTCTGACCTCGTTAAGGATTATGGCGAACAATACCGCCATTATCGTGGTCGTAACGAGATTAAGAAGTCCCATTGCAAAAGTATTTCTGATCGCCTTGACAAATA
The DNA here is from genome assembly GCA_024691425.1 of Lachnospiraceae bacterium. GTDB lineage: Bacteria > Bacillota > Clostridia > Lachnospirales > Lachnospiraceae > UBA2868. The sequence goes on along the minus strand of JAILNQ010000125.1, from coordinate 76,171 downwards.
CTGCGTCTTCAAAAAGAAATCTGAACTTATCAAGCCCGACAAATTTGGAACCGAGAAGTCCTTTCTTGGGCTTATAGTTCTGAAAGGCCATGATCCAACCGGTCAAGGGCCAGTAATAGAATATGATCCCGTATACGACCATAAAGAAAGAAACGATCATCAGAAAACTCTGTCTTTTCATTTCTTTCATTGTGATGGGGATCTTTTTGTGTTCCTTTTTCACTCGGGCCATAATTTACTCCTAACGGTTTTCTCAAAATAAGGCAGCAACTGATGTTGCCGGTTGCTGCCTTATGGTATAAAAGTTAATTGGATTTATTTGAATCCGTCTAAGATTGCCTGCATTTCAGCGAGGAAGTCGCCGGGCTTACATGCTTCATAAGCAGCCATGTATTCGCCCCAACCCTTATCGAAATCTTTAGCCATAACAACCTTAGGAAGCCACTCGTGCTTGCACTCGCCCATCTTCGCCCAAGCTACACCACCGGGTGTCTCTGTTGTGAAGTTGTTTGAGAATGAGTACATCGGGAACCAAGGTCCGTTTGTCTCCTGAACAGATCCGATGAACTGAGGATATGTTGTATATCCGTATGCATCGAAGCAGGCCTTAAGAGGCGGAGCCATGTCAACCATGAACTCTGAAGGCTGTTCTTCAGGCTTGTTAGCGTTCTTGCCGTCATCGCTCGTACCATGCCACTGAGGGAAGTATGAGTACTGGCACCTATGCTTAGCCTGATATGAAGTATCAGCCCAGTTCATTCTCTGCTCATCCGTACGATAGTAGAGACCATTCTCGTCAACGTTGTAGTCAACGTCCTTAACGCCCCAGAATCTGAGATCATGAAGTTCCTGATCCATTGCACAGTCTACGAGGAACTTGAATGCCTTGTCAACATCATCACAGTCTGTCGTGATAGCGATACCTGATGCCTGGTTAACAGTGTCATCATATGTGTGCCATCTGTTCTCCATGCCTTCCTTTGTCGTAAGGCCGAGAGGAACATAGTTGCAACCCTTCTGGTCAAGACCGGACTGCTTGAAGGAATCATTTACCGTGTATGCGAAATCCCACCACTGATCAACCATACCGAGTACGCGGCCTGTTGAAAGCTTAGCGATGTACTCATCGTATGTCTGTGTGAATGACTCGGGATCTACGAAGCCCTTGTTGTACTCTTCGTTGAGCTTCTTGAAGTAAGCGATCGTATCTTCGGATGTGTTGTAATCCTTGATCGTCATATCCGTCTTGTCAACGATAACGGATCCGTCATTAGGATAGCCTGCAAGGAACTGACCTGCGTTCTCAAGACAGAAATATCTCCAGTCTTCGCAGAGGATCGTGTAAGCCATGTTCTCTGTGCCGTCTTCCATTGTAGGATTAGCTGCGATATAGCTCTCGAGAAGGTCGAAGTACTGATCCATCGTCTCAATCTTCGGATAGCCTGCCCACTCAAGTACGCGGACCTGGATCCAGAATGCTTCGTCATTATGTGTGGTCTGCTTTGTCTCACCCTTCGTGTTTCCGAAAGGATTGATCCAGTAGATGTGTCCATCGGGCTGACGGAACTTATCCCACTCTTCCTTCGTGAACCATTTATCCCTGAATTCAGGATACTGGTCAATGTAGTCATCAAGTGCTACAAGAGCATCAGCGTCTACAAGAAGGCTCATTTCATCAGAATCGATGAAGTCAGGATACTCACCGCCTGCGATGAGAGTACCGGTAGCTTCTGAAGCTGTCTGGCCGGTAAGCCATGTTTCCTTAACCTTTACGCCCCACTTATCAGCGATCATCTGAGCGATCTCATTGTCGTCATTGATCTCTGATCCGGGCATCGTGATGAACATCGTGAAGTTCGTTACCTCACCGGATTCATCCTCTGCGGGTGCTTCCTCAGCATCATCTGCTGCTGCAGGTGCCTCAGCCACATCTGCCGGAGCTGCGGGTGCTGCATCACTTGAGCCGCCGCAACCTGCGAGCATTGAGGCTACAACTCCTGCTGTCAGGAAAAGAGCTAATAATCTTTTTTTCATACGTACCTCCCTAATAGAATGAATAATTACGGATCATACAATATGACCCTATGCATAATTATATTTTCCATCAGGGAGACAGACCACCCGACAAACTTCAGAAAAAAACCCGACAAATTTCAGATATGCATTTTTCTGTATTTTGAAGGCGTACATCCGTTCGCCTCTATGAATTTTCTGAGGAAATAATCATTGTCTTTATAGCCCACTTTTTCGGCTATTTCGGCAATTCTAAGGTCCGTCGAGGTCAGAAGTTCCTCGGCAACCCCGATCCTGTATGACGTCAGATAATCCTTAAAGGGCTGGCCGTATTTTTTCTGGAATATCTGACCCAGATATGAACTGTTTACGAAATACTTCTTCCCGAGGTCACGGAGAGTTAAGTTATCGGCATAGTTTTCGCGTACTTCCTTCTCGATCTCAAGAAGCACGCCGCCGGATACGTTCTTGCGCAGTTGAAGCAGATACTGTGCGTAATCGCAGCAGAAGCTCGCCATATGGACGTTGCTTCCGCGCAGTATGCCCTCCTCCGAGGAATGCTCTGCAATGAACCGGAGTATCTCTTCCTGGTTCAGGTCCGCATCAAGCTCGGAGGCCATATGTATCAGTTGGAAAAGCAGGTAGTTGACGTTGAGACGTACCGTCTCCGAAGGCATGTTCCTGTTAAGCTCAGAATAGAGGCTATCGACTGTCGAGCGGATAAGCGCAACATCATCCGCGGAAATTGCCTTTATGAGCACATCTATAATATCCTTTAAAATGACGGCCGAATTCGTATCATAGGATGCCTCGTCATCATAATAGTAGATATTCTTCCTGTTTCTGAATGCCTCGAGCGATTTCAGCATGCATGCCGACGTATACGATTTTGACACGGCATCGATCCTCGGTACGCTCTTACCTACAAAAAACGTAGTATTGTATCCTGTTTCGCTGAGAATACTCTCGCGCATCTTTACGAGAAAATCATCAAAGCTCATGTTTCTCTTCGCCGCAAAATAGTCGCAGTAAATAAGTCCGACATCATAACTCTTCTCATCATGCGACACGTCGAATATGCAGTGGTCCTTCTCTTCTTTCAGATAATCCCTTACGGCCGCGAACACTTTCCTCTGCCGGCCTCTCATCTCGCCCTCTTCGAGCTCTTCCATCGTCTCCGCGAAATCCGACATCTCGATGTCGACATACCTTATCTCATCGGACATATGCAGATGGTTCCGAACGTACGAAACGTTTGCTTCATCATACTTTGCGAACAGGAGTGCCATGAGATTCCTTGCAAGATATGCCTGCTCCATAGACTGCCTGGACTCCTCTTCCTCGTCGCGCTCATCGGAGACTTTAGCAATCTTGCGCAGCACGCCGAGAAGCTCTGCCTTCTCAACTGGCTTCAACATGTATTCCATGCAGTCATATCGCAGTGCAGTCTGAATATAGGTAAAGTCCTTGAACCCCGTTAGGATTATGAAGAATGCATCGCTTATCTTTTCTTCCCTTATGCGTTTTAAAAGCTCAATACCCGTCATCTCGGGCATCTTTATGTCCGCGAGAATGACATCCACGCTGTTCTCCTTAAGATACTCGTAAGCCTCAAAACCGTTCGCGCATGACCTGACCACCTCGAAGCCCTCGGCATTCCAGTCCACTACGGCTCTAAGACCCTGCAGTATGAAAGGTTCATCATCAACAAGTAATACTTTTCTCATTTACATATTCCTTCGGTATCATTACTCCGATAGTCGTTCCGATTCCCTTCTCGGATTCTATCGTAAATCTTACATTTCCTTCAGTAGCTATCTTGAGCCGCAGGCATGCGTTTACGACTCCTATCCGGCCCTTCTGCTTAAGCTCGTCGATCGAAGCATTTTCCATCCTGTTCCTGAGAACTTCTACGTCCTCATCCGGTATTCCCTCACCGGTATCCTCGATCTCGATGACAAGATTGCCGTCCTTCCTGTAAACCCGGACGAAAATCCATCCCGGACTTGATTTTCCCTCTATGCCGTGAACGCAGGCATTTTCAACGAACGTGACTATGGTGAGTTTCGGGATCATCGCGTTCTTACAGTCCTCATCTACATCGATCTCGTAAGAAAGCCTGTCACCGAACCGGTACTTCTGAAGACTCAGGTACGCATCGACAAAGTCCATTTCGTTCTCTATCGTCGTATTGTCATCGTTCCAGTCTGCGTTCTTACGCTCGATGACCGCGAGTTTTTCAACCATTTCGGCCGTTTCATCTTCGCCCTTCAATACGCTGTGCATCCTTATGCTTTCAAGAGCGTTGAACAGGAAGTGCGGATTTATCTGTGAATGGAGTGCCAGAAGCTCCGCCTGCTGCCTTGCGATGTCCATCTCCTGTTCCTTCAGTTTTCCGAGCTGAACGGTCTGAGTGAGCTTCGCGAAGAAAATCGGGAATACGGCATTTATCGCCAGCATGATGAGAAAGATCGGCCAGTTCTTCCTTATGACCCCGGGGCCTGAATCCGCTCTCTCGAATATGTTTATCGTAAACGGTGTTCCGTAATACACATAGTCCCTGCTATAGCCTACATGTCCCCTTATGTCATATGTTTCCGTAAAATCATCATAGATGTTGTTATAGCCGCCCGTGAAAACGCACGCACGGCTTTCATCGGCGATATAGCCGTCCTCGCCGCCGGCAACCGATTCCATGCTCCTCGAGAATGTTCCGTAATCAATGACTATGCGACAAATCTTTTCATAACGTCCCCTCGGATAGTTGCCCATACGGCTTATGAACAGAAGCTTTCGGCTCGGTTTGGTTATCGGTCCGGAATCCCTGTCAAAATAAAATCTGACATATGTCTCCTGCCCCGAAGCAACGTAATCCTCATACCACTTGAGCCCTCTTGCCCTCTCAAGGCTGTAGATGCCGCCGCCGTTTATTATAGTCGGATTATCCGTGTATATTTCATATGTAGCGCTGTTTATCGAGCAAAGGGCTTTTAAGAATTTGTCATTGGTAGCATCGTTGTATGCCTCATAGAAATCCAGACCTCCCTCGTAATCCTTTTCAAGGAAATCATGGAACTCGTCATTCTTCGTTATGTTCATCGCGATGTTCGACGCCTTCTCAAGAACATTGCCGAAGCTGAACGCCATGTTGCCCGCTGCCTTCTCATATGAGAACTCAAGATCGACCCTTCCCGAATTGATGAGCAGGGCAAAGAAAATCGCATCCGTTGCAACAAGCGGAACGATTATGCACAGTAAATACAGCACGGCCATATTTTTCGGCCATGCTGCCGGCTTGCTCTTTCTGCTCGCGATCCATTTCCTGATCCTGTCCATTTAAGCACTAACCTATCGACGCAATGATTTTCGCTATGGACTCACCTATAGGCTCCTTGCGCTGCGGATGCAGGTCGTTGAGCTCTCCCGTCCCGTAAGATCTCACAAGATAGAATCCAGGGAAGCCTTTGCATGACTCCTGTGCGGCCATAAGGCCTCTCCATGCCTTTCCGCCGTCGAACGACACTTCCTCCATTCTCGCATTGAATTCCGGAAGCTGTACGCATATATAAGGAATGTCATCATCCCACAGTTTTCTGAGCCCGTTTATGAACCTCTTCGTCAGATCGGCATATTCATGATTTCTCGGGCAGTTGCTCTCGCCCTGATAGAATGCGAACGCCCTGACTGAAAATCCTGCAAGCGGCGCGAGCATTCCATGATACAGCGCCGTCGGCTTCCAGTTCACGAATACCATTTCCGGCGAAGGTGAGCATTCTCTGCCTTTGAGATACTTCCATATTCCGGACAGGTACTCGATATGATCCGCGCCTTCTGCCCCTTCATAGAATCCGTCAGAGGTGCGCACGCAGTCTCCGAAGACAATACCGTATATCTTACCCGGAGTGACCCTTCCGAATCCCTTTTCTATCCCTATCCTGAGGACTATGGTGTTCTCGCCTTCGGTTATGAGCCCTTCCGGAACCTTATATCTTCTCGGCGGATATGTGTATTCCGTGTTGCCTACCATTGTCCCGTTTATGTAACAGAAATCAAAGTCCACGAGCGTACCGAACCATACCGTTGCCGGTTTACCGGCCATTTCTTTTTGCACCGTGAAGTTTTTCGCGATCCAGACGCTTCCTGTGTAACCGTCAAGCTCAGTGTCCGAGAAGAAATCGGGAAGCATAATGTCCCTGCCGTTTCTGAGTATTTCAGCGCCGTCCTGCCATCCGTTCCTTAACCCTTCATCATTTCTGTCAAGATCCGCATGCCAGTCCAGGGCATCCTTCTCATTTGACGCAAGTATGCCGAGCCTGTATTCATCATCCGCGAACTTTTCCGCTTCCGCAAGCGCCGGCTCATATCCCAAAAGCATCTCCTCGCTCATGAACGCCTCGATCGGAGCACCTCCGAGCGTAACGTCCACGATTCCTACGGCCGCATCATCGGCAATGCGCATATGCTTTGCCGTAAAGTATCCGACTGCGGAAAAATCATCTATTGTCTGCCCCGACAAGATGTTCCACTGTCCCGTCTCAACATCGGGAATATCTTTTCCGAACACTCCGTTCTCAGTGACCTTGAATGTCCTTATCAGCTTATCCTTCGGTTCGTCCCATTCATGCGGATACGTCTCCTTTACCCTTTCCATCGGGAATTCCATGTTCGACTGCCCGCTTATGAGCACAACATCTCCTATCATTATGTCAGAGCTTACGGCTTTATTCCCTTTTCCGTCATCTGCAGTGAGCGTGAACGGTCCGCCTTTTTCGCATGCAGGAAATACCGCATCGAATCTGCCGTCTGCTGCCTTGCACTCAGCTGAGCGTTCGCCGAGCGTTACCGTGACATTTTCCTCATCTGAAAATCCCCATATATGGATCGGCTTGCGGCGCTGCAGCACTGCGCCGTCGGCAAAAATCCTTGCAAATTTAATGGTTGACATAACTTTTCTCTCCTATGAATGAAAACTTTCCGCCGGACCTAAATATGAATAAGGCATATCATATCCGGCCGGAGTTATAACGATCTTTTCAAGGACAAACCCCGGCGAGACCGCCTGTATGCGGAGCTCATTCGCACCCTCCGCAAAATCCATCAAAACATCCGTACGGCGCATGTTATCGAGAACGCCCTGCTCCCAGAGCCTGTTCCTGTCGCGGATCTCGAATCCGTCGGGGATCGTGTTCACCCTCTTCAGATCACCCGGTCCCGATGATACGGCAAACTCAAGCTTTCCGTCCGCGCGGTGAGGATTCGCCGGTGCGCTATAAAACCTGACATTGTACTTTCCGGCTTTCTTGAGCACGAACCTGTATACGACTGAAGGCGCCTCATCAGGAGTGAAAAAAGCGTCCTGAGGATAAGCCTTCACGGCGTCGCATATACCGTATCTTCTTATGATCTCATAAGCCCCGGCCTGCGTATCTGTCTTCTCGGCAAAATGCGAGGCGCTCATGGAAATGTATTCCATGTATCCGCCGTCCCCGCAGTATATGTACGTATTCTCCGGCTCTGATATCTCCGGATTGTAAACCGGAACGAGTATATCTATGCTCTGATCCCCGGCCGTTACAGTGACAGTTCCTATGGCATGTTCTTCATCACCCATCTTCATTCTGTCGGCGAAAATGAATATCCTGACCGGCAGGCCGGGTTTTATGCTCTTTCCGGGCGCGCTTACATCTATGAATTTATCATCGCATGAAATACTGTACGGAACCTTTTCCGATGAAGCAGTGCTGAGTTCTATGAATCCTCCGCATATCTGCGGATCGAGCGCATCGGGCATCGTAAGCTTTTTGCCCGACCAGAATCCGCCTTCGGTATGCTCTCCTGTAGACGAGACGGTAACGATAAGGCGGGGGGTTTTCGGCATTTCCAGAGTATGCACGATCGGATAGCTGCACTCCTCGCAGCACCAGTTCCGAAATCCGATATGCTCGGACAGACCCATGCCGTACCATCTTCCCTTATGTGCCGAATGGAGCTTCTCGACAAGCTTCCTGTCTTTCTTCAGGCATGCGTGTATATCCTCTGCCAGAGCGTTCGCGGCAGAAGAACCCATCCGCGCATATGCATGGTTAAGGCCGGTAAGGAGCCATAGCTTCTGTACGTTCAGTCCGGCAGTAAGCGGCAGATGCACGAGTTCATAGAAAGCGAACGAAGCCTCGTCGTCAAGCCTGCGGTATATCTTCTCTGACATCTTCATGAGCTCATCGGTCATTCCGAGGAGATTTGCGCTCTCACCGAAAGCGAAAGGTGCATAGACCTCATCGTTCATCGCCTCGGTCCTTCTCATGTGAGTGATCCTCGTATATCCGAGGAGAAGCTCAGATGCCGCATCTTCGTCTTTTCCTGACAGAGCCGCAAGGTTTCTACCAACAAATTCCTTAGTGTATTTCTCTGCGCTGTTTTTCTCGGATGTACCCCATCTGTCAAAGTCATATGCAAGATCGAGGAAATAAGCGAGGGGATATTCATTTGTGAATATGTCGCCGACGTTTACGACCCAGAGCTCCCTTATGCCGCAGTCATAAGCCGTGGTCATCTGCTCCCATATCTTCGGAAGATATGATGTATTGAACCATTCATAAGAAACCGGCAGCCCGTGATAGTCAAGGTGGTAGTACATGCCGTATCCTCCGCTTCTCGAACGGTCCTCTTCAGACGGTACGGTTCTCAAGTTCCCGTAGTTGTCATCGCACAGAAGTATCGTGACTCCGTCGAGAGCCGGATCTCCGGCAAGCCCTTTAACTTTCTCATCACCGTAATAGAACGGCTCTACCTCTTTGTAGAGAGCGAAAAGCCTCGGCACATCTTCAAGGTTTTTGCCTGTCTTCTCTTTTATCAGGCGGTTCTGTACTTCCAGCACATCGCGCAGCAGTGCGATATTCTCGGCAAGTCCTGCATCCATTATCGCGGTATCCGCCTCGCCGCGCATTCCGACGGTTATGACGTTCTCATACACGCATCTTTTCTCTAATGAGTCTTCCCAGAACTTCGTGATCCCTTCCCTGTTCGTTATGAAGTTCCAGTCATCACCGTATACGGAGCCGGGGCCGCGCACATGGCTGTACTCTTCCCCCTGCCTAAGGCACGGCTCATGATGGGATGTGCCCATGACGACTCCGAGCTCATCCGCGAGCGCCGCGCTCGCCTCGCCAGGCCCGTCCTCATAAAAAACCGCGGACCACATCGCAGGCCAGAGATAATTTCCCTTAAGGCGCAGAAGAAGCTCAAATACGTGCGAATACATCTTCGCGTTGAACCCGCCGAAGTTGTGCATGCAGAAGTTCCCGAACGCGGGCCATTCGTCATTGATGAATAATCCTCTGTATTTTACTGACGGGGTTTTTGAAATGAAAGAATCCTCGGCAAAAAGCGTCTGCTCCGTCCGCTTCAGCGGCCTGATATCGAGCCAGTCGACGAACGGTGACACCCCGAGCATTTCGGAAAGCCTGAAAAGTCCGTATATCGTTCCGCGCTTGTCAGACCCCGCAATAATGATCGCCGACTCGAATCTGAACCCTCGAAACTCGAGATTGTCGACGACATTGAAGGAATATACTTCACGCTCTCCCGCTATATCGAAAAGATTGATGACATGATCCTTTGCAAGCTCATCAAGGATCGCGCTATTTCCAACAGTACCGAAGAAAACAGGATATGAATAAAATGCCGCGGTGTCCGCGAAGTTTTCGTACTCGACTCCCATAGGCTTTGCCGAAAATACCCGCTCGACATCCTCGCGCACCTTACCGGCTATCTTGCGCACGCCGGAATATGCGCATTCCTCATATATGAACACTATCTGATTTTCACGAATGTTAGTTTCCGAAAATACGAATCCCATGGCTTATATTTTTCCTTTTTGTGTAATTATAGCATAATATCAATGCAGTACAATCAGAATGAAAAAAGAAGGATATGCGGCATGCGCAGATCCTTCTTCTTAATCATGCTATGTGATATTCAGTTCGTGTAGTTGTCGAAATATCCCTGAACGAGCACTACCGGAGTTCCCTTGTCTCCTGAACCTGATGTAAGGTCACACAGAGATCCGATAAGGTCGGTCAGCTGTCTGGGAGTCGTTCCCTCGCTGACCATCTTGCCTACGAGATTTGAATCTTTTTCCTTGATGCTCTTTGAGATCGCTTCTTTCAGCTCTTCTCCTGAAAGCGAAGCAAAATCGTTGTCAGCAAGATACTTGATCTTAACTTCGTTAGGAGTGCCGATGAGCCCCTTCGTGAAAGCAGGTGAAACAACGGGATCTGCAAGCTCCCATATTTTTCCTTTGGGATCCTTGAACGCTCCGTCACCGTATACCATGACTTCCACATGCTTTCCGGTTCGCTCGAGAATGACTTTCTGAACGCCTTCGACTATGTCATGGCAGTCTCTCGGGAAAAGCTTTACCTGTCCTTCAGTCGCCTTGTTCGAGCCGAGCAGTCCGTACTTCTCGTTGTAGCCGCTGCCGTCTACCGGTGCGTTCATTATCTCGTCAAGTCCGAATACTCTCTCAGCGCCTGCTGCCTTAAGTATTCTCTTTGTCCTTGCGCGCGTATGAATATCGCAGTTGATCACGTTCTTCGTATAATCGAGTATCGCTTTCGCCTGGTTCGCGAATATGATCTCGACATCACAGCCTTCTTCCTTGATTATGTCGCTGTAGTACTCAACATAATCAACGCCCGTGAATTCATGTTTCGTATATCCGAAGAGCTCACGGTATCTTGCAAGCGTCAGTACATCGCTGTACGGATTGATCCCTGCTTCATCTACCTTGTCAATGCTTACAAGTTCGTTTCCTACCTCATCCGAAGGATATGAGAGCATAAGGACGATCTTCTTGCATCCCATCGCTATGCCCTTTAAACATATCGCGAAACGGTTCCTTGAAAGTATCGGGAAAATTACACCTACCGTGTCGCCGCCGAGCTTGTTCTTGACATCGGCCGCTATATCGTTGACCGTGCAGTAATTGCCCTGACTTCTGGCTACTATCGACTCCGTCATAGAGATGACATCACGGTCATGGAGCTCAAAGCCCTCTATCTGTGCTGCCTCAATGACGCTGTCAGTTACTATCTGTATAAGATCGTCGCCTTCTCTGATGATGGGACATCTTATTCCTCTTGAAACTGTTCCAACTCTTCTTTCAGCCATTTCAGATCCTCCCATTCAATACGCCGGCAGTTCTTACGCGTTCATCTGAGCGGCAACTTCAGCTGCGAAGTCCTCGTTCTTCTTCTCCATTCCTTCACCGACCTCGAAACGGACGAACTTCTCGATCTCAAGGTTCTTGTCGACTGATTCGATGTACTTAGCAACAGACTGCTTGCCGTCCTCAGCCCTTACGTATACCTGATTGAGCAGGACTACTTCCTTTTCTCTCTTAGAGATACGTCCCTTTACAAGACCTTCGAAGATCTTATCGCCTACGATGTCAGCCTTATCTGCGAGAGCAAGCTCAACGAGAGCATTCTTTGCTTCAGTTGAAAGGAAGTTGAAGAGGAAGTTCATGTTGCTCTTCTTTTCCTCATAGATCGCGATATCCTCATCGCTCCACTTCTTGTCTGCAACAGCCTTGTCGATGAGCTTCTGAAGAATAGGCTTCGGAAGCGATGCGGGATCATTGAGAGCGCTGTCTGTCGTGATCTCGAGCATCTTTGCTCTTTCAGCTTCAGAAATATCTGACTCCCTGAGATATTCAGGACTCATTGCAGCAACCTGCATAGCGATATTCTGAAGAGCTTCTTTGACTGCATCAGTAACTTCTGCACACTTAGCGGAAACGAGAACGCCGATCCTGCCGCCGCCGTGAAGGTAAGAAACAACGCAGTCGCCTTCAACTCTTATGAACCTTCTTACTGAAAGCTTCTCACCGATCTTTGCCGTCTTCTCGACAACAACATCACGGAGTCCGTCTTTGTCAAGGAGCGTCTCAACATCCTCTCCGTTTGCGCCGCCTGCAAGTCCTGAAACGAGCGCGGTATCTGCTACTGACTGAACGAATTCCTGGAATACTTCGTTCTTTGCTACGAAGTCTGTCTCTGAATTGACTTCTACAACGACTGCCTTTTTATTCTCAACCATTGCAACACGGCAAATGCCTTCTGCTGCAATACGGCTTGCTTTCTTTTCAGCTTTAGCGGCACCTGATTTTCTCAGGAACTCCACTGCTGCGTCCATATCGCCGTCTGTCTCGCCGAGTGCCTTCTTGCAGTCCATCATGCCGGCACCGGTCATCTCACGTAACTCTTTCACCATTGCTGCTGTTATATCTGCCATTATCGTATCCTCCTGTTGATAACTGAAAATCAAATGCTGACGTTCATCACTCTTCTGTTGCGGCTTCCGCTGCTTCTGCCGTTACTTCTTCGTCCATTGAAGCATCAGCCGTATCGGTGCCTTCTGCGCTCTCTTCACCTGTAGCGCCCTGGTTAGCCTCGATGACTGCATCCGCCATCTTCGATACGATGAGCTTAACGGCTCTTATAGCGTCATCATTTCCGGGGATAACGTAATCAAGCTCTTCGGGATCGCAGTTCGTATCAGCAATGCCGATAAGCGTAATGCCGAGTGAATGAGCTTCCTGAACGCAGATATGCTCCTTCTTCGGATCAACCACGAAAATAGCATCGGGAATCTTCTTCATGTTCTTGATGCCGCCGAGGTTCCTCTCGAGCTTTTCCCATTCCTTGCGGATGCCGATGACTTCCTTCTTCGGAAGAACATCGAATGTGCCGTCCTGGCTCATCCTCTCGATATCCTTGAGTCTCTTGATACGTGACTGAATCGTCTTGAAGTTCGTAAGCATGCCGCCGAGCCATCTCTCATTGACATAGTACATTCCGCAGCGCTCTGCCTCGGTCTGAACCGCATCCTGTGCCTGCTTCTTCGTGCCTACGAAAAGAATTGTTCCGCCGTTTGATACGATCTCGGATACTGCATTATATGCATCGTCGACCATTCCGACTGACTTCTGGAGATCAATGATATAGATACCGTTTCTCTCCATGTAGATGTACGGAGCCATCTTAGGGTTCCATCTTCTTGTCTGGTGTCCGAAATGCACACCTGCTTCGAGTAACTGTTTCATCGAAATAACGCTCATTTGTCTTTCCTCCTGGTTTAAGCTTCCGCATGCTTCCCTATCCTGCGACCCTAGAGCATCGGGCACCTGCAGTCCATCCGCATGCGTGATTATTTTGCAACTCATTGAATTTACCACAAGTTACGTCTGTTTGCAAGCATTATCAAGCATTTTTCCGTATCTTTTACTTCTCATCTTCCGCCTGCTGCAGCTGCGTGACCAAAAGCCTTCCGACCCTTCGCTCTCCCGCCTCCGTAACGGCAATATGGTAATTGCCGTAATCAAAGGAATCGCCTTCCTTCGGGAAGTCTCCCATGAACTCTATGGCCCATCCGCCGGCGGTTATGCTCTCATAGTCAAAATCATCCTCATCTATTCCGAGCCTCTCGAGAAAATCGCCTATCGGCATGTCTCCGTCAACGATCAGCTCGCCTTTGTCGGATTCGATGACTTCTTCCTCTATCTCGTCATTGTCGTCCCAGATGTCCCCGACGATCTCCTCGAGCACATCCTCCATCGTTACAATTCCGTCTGTCCCGCTGTATTCGTCCGTGACTATCGCGAGATGCTGCCTTGCATCTTTCAGCACGTCAAGTACGTGAGGAAGCTTTGCAGTCTTATATACATAGCACGGCTCGTTCATTATCGATCTTATGTCGGGATCCGCTCCTGAAGCTACGGCCTTTAAGAACGGGTTCAGGTGCATGACTCCTATAATGTTGTCTATGCTGCCCTCGTAAACCGGGAAACGGCTCTTACGCGACCTTGAAACCTGCTTTATTATCCTGCCGATCGGATCTTCTATATCGATAGCTTCGATATCGACCCTTGCCGTCATGACATCGGATGCGGACACTTCGGAAAAATCGATCGCCGCAGCAACTATTTCCGAACGGTCGGCATCTATCACGCCTTCGTCTTCTGCAGTCTCGATTATCGCCTGAAGCTCTTCCACAACCTCATCATCATCGGTCTTCTCATTCTTCCCGAGCGGTTTCGTGATCAGGCCGACCAGTGAGACAACGAGGAAGTTGACGGGCCAGAGGATGATGCAGAGCGACCTGACAAAAAGCGACATCCCCTTTGACAGGGAATTCGCATGCTTCTTGCTGATGATCTTAGGTACGGTCTCACCGAAGATTATGATGAGAACAGTCACTATGGCCGTTATCAGCCAGTTCAGGTCATCACTTCCCGTCAGCAATATTATGTAAACCGTACTCAATGAAGAGGCGGCTATATTCACAAGGTTGTTCGTAAGAAGGACCGTCGAGAGCGTGTTGTCGTAATCCTTATTGAGCGCAAGCACCCTCCTGGCCCTTTTATCGCCGTCCTCGGCCTCGTTCTCCATCCTTACGGTATTGCAGGAGCTTATAGCCATCTCGGATGCAGAGAATACGCCTGAGAGGACGATGCACAGTATTATGCCTATCCCGATGATCACTATGCCGGTCATGACTTCACCTCCGTTTCCTCGGATGAAGACGTATCAGTTCCGCCGGAAGATTCACTCATGCGTACGATCTTCGCGGTAAGGACTCTGTTATGGTCCGCTTCCTCAACAGAAATGCGAAGATTGTTGTATTCAAACGAATCTCCCTTCGCAGGCACTGCTCCGAGCTTTTCGAATATGAAATCGCACAGAAGAAGGTTCTTGAACCTCTCCTCTGCGGCATCGTCCTTTTCCTCGTAACCGACCGCTTCGAACACAGACTCCACGGTCTCATCGCAGCTCGCGATCACGGTATCTTCTGACAGATTGACGATAGGTTCCTTGATCTCGTCATCCTCGTCCCATATCTCGCCGACTATCTCTTCTATGATGTCCTCGATCGTGACGATCCCGAGCGTGCCTCCGAAGCCGTCGAGAACGACGGCGATATTGAACTTGTTCTGAGTCATGTTGTCGAACAGTTCGTCTATAGGCATGCTCTGATGGGCGAAATACACTTTGTCGGTCATCCGCTTTATGCTCGGGATGCTCTTTCGCGATATGTATGATTTGAGGAACCGTCTCAGCTGCAGCACACCGACCACGTTGTCGATCGTGCCGTCATAAACGATGAGACGGCTATGATTCTGCCCGAGAAGATTTTCGAGTATCTTCTCCTTCGGCATGTTGACATCTATTCCTTCAACATCGACTCTCGGCGTCATTATCGAGCTCACCGTGAGGTCCCCGAACGAGAGCGCGGATGATATGAGCTCGCTCCTCTCCTCGTCGAGTGACCCGTCTTCCGTCATGTCCTCGATTATGTCATAGAGCTCGTCCTCGGTAACGGATACCTCGTCACCAGAGCCGGCGAGCTTAAGCGTGATCTTCCCGATGCCCGAGAGTATGAAAGTCAGGGGGGTAAGAATCTTCATGAGCACAACAAGAAGCCCTGAGCAGACAAGGCTTGATTTTTCGGAAAGCTTCTTTCCGACGCTCTTTGGAAGCATCTCGCCGAGGAAGAACATGGCGATAGTCATGATGAAAGTTGATGCCGTCACGAAGCTTATGCCCCATCTTCTCGTTACAGCGACCGTTACAGCGGAAGCTGCTGCGATGTGGGCGGCATTTGTGCATATGAGAAGTGTCGTGATCGCGTCCTCGAAATTCTCGAGCACATACATGACCTTTTTGGCCCGCACGTCTCCCTTGTCGAGCCTGACCTTTATGCGGCTGCGGGAAACTGATGCGATCGCGGTCTCTGTAAGCGCGAAGTACGCGGACGCTATGAATAATATGATAACGATGACTATAGATCGACTGTCAGGGTCCATGATAGGGGATGTTTCACCTCATCTTTCAAGTAAGTGGGTTAATGATATCAGAAACACGCCATATAATCAAGAAGGCGCCCTCATGCCCTCTTCGGCGAGTATTTCGGCAATGAGAACCCTTTCGTCCATCGGGTATTTCTTGCCGCATATCTCCTGATAATCCTCGTGGCCTTTGCCTGCGAGCACTATGATATCGCCCGGTCTGCCGTTTACTATGCAGTATCTTATTGCTTCCTTGCGGTCCGGGATCTCAACGTATTGTCCGTCCGTCCTGCTTATTCCTGTCTTTATGTCCTCGATAATAGCAAGCGGATCCTCGTTCCTCGGGTTATCTGATGTTATGACCGATAGATCCGCGAGCCGTCCTGAGACTTCTCCCATCTCGAACCTCCTGTCCCTCGACCTGTTGCCTCCGCACCCGAAAAGACACACGAGCCTTCCGGGATCGTACTTACGGAGCGTCGTAAGAAGGCTTTCGAGCGCCATCGCATTATGTGCATAGTCGATAAGGAGCGTAAAATCACTGCTCACCTTCACCGGCTCGATCCTGCCCTTCACATGTCCTTTGGGAAGCGCGGCCTTTACCTTCTCCTCATCTATTCCCATGCTGTCGCAGACCGCTACGGCGCAGAGCCCGTTATATACCGAGAACATGCCAGGCATGTTGATCCTGACAGGATAGTTCGCGCGCCCGTTTACTGAAAATTCCATTCCGAGATGCGATCCGTGCCCGATGTATCTGATGTTTTCGGCTGTATAGTCAAGGCCCGGCTTCGTTCCGTACGTCAATGCCCTGCATGTCGCGCCGGAAAGTATTGCACCCGCGTGCTCGTCATCTCCGTTTATTATCCCTATCCTGCACTGTCTGAACAGCATGGCTTTGCAGGACAGGTACTGTTCGAAATCCGTATGTTCGTTCGGGCCTATATGGTCAGGCTCGATATTCGTGAAGATGCCGATGTCGAAATTGATCCCGAGCGTCCTGTGGAGCATGAGACCCTGGCTGCTGACTTCCATCACAACGGTATCGCATCCCCCGTCCGCTATGTCGCGAAGAAGTTTCTGGAGCACCGGTGAATCGGGCGTAGTATTGAGCGCCGGAGTGTGCACATCGCCGATTATCGTTTCGATCGTGCCGATGAGCCCGACTTTCCTGCCCGCCTGCTCAAGTATCGATTTTATCAGATAGGTAGTCGTTGTCTTTCCCTTAGTGCCCGTGATCCCTATCGTGAAAAGCCTGTTGGCGGGATAGTCATAATGCGCGCACGAAATATGCGCCATGGCAGCCCTCGTGGACACTGTCCTTATGATCGTACTGCCGCCGGTACCGTCCTTGATATCAAGCTCTTCAAGCGGCCTTTCCACGACGATCAGCTGAGCGCCGGCCTCTATGGCCTGAGAAACGCACGAATGCCCGTCAAAATTTGCGCCCTTTATGCAGACGTATACGCAGCCCCTGACAAGCTTTCTGTTGTCGGTCACGAATTCCGTATAGGTCCCTTCCATCGTACCCGACAGAACCTCATATTCAAAATCCCTGCACAGTTCCTTAAGTGTTTTCATAGCAGTTTCCAAGTCCTTCCGGCAATTGTGAACAATATCGGGAAATAATTCACCGTTTAATCACAGATTGAACACAATTACCTAATATCATGTAATCAGATAGTTGATGAACACTCACTATCTCCCCCTCATAAGATGGTAAGGTCTCCGCCCCCGGAGGCCTTACTCATTTTCTGTCAGTTTTTACATCTGTTCAGGGGATAATGTAATCCTTTATGACGAGCTGCACGCTCTTCGTACCCTTGTAAACATTGAATCCGGCCTGGTACAGAATCGAAACGGTTTCCTTATCCTTAAGATCTTCATAGGCTTTTTCAGCATCGTTGAAGATCACTGCGGGCAATGACTTATAATTCCCGTCCCGGCCCGGGCCCTCAAGCCTCATCCTGAGCACTTTTCTGTCAGTTCCGGCCAGTTCAATGCTCTTTATCTTCACGTTTTTTTCGGCAAAGAGCGGCTTCGGATTGGCAATCCCGAAAGGCTCGAGCTTATCGAGCTCGGAAACGAACTCATCGCTGACATAGCCGATAGGAAGCGGTATGTCGATGCGCATCTTTTCTATCATGTCATCATCAGTTAATGCACAGCTGTCATTGAGGCGCCGTCTCAGCTCGTCGGCAGTTCCCGCAGGCATTGAAAGCCCTGCCGCCATCTTATGGCCGCCGAACTTCACAAAAAGCTCCCTGACCTTGTTAAGCTCATCGTACATGGAATACGCTTCTATGGATCTCGCACTTCCCTTGATGTTTCCGTCCGTATCATCAGTCAGGACGATCGAAGGCTTATAGAACTTCTCCTTCAGTTTCCCGGCAACTATCCCGGCTATGCTCTGATGGCAATCGGGCATGTATACGACAAGCACCTTGTCATCGCTGTACTTTTCTTCTACCATCGCGATGGCTTTGTTCGTGAACGCATCCGTAAGGTTTCTGCGGCTAATGTTTATCTTGACCAATTCTCTTGCCGCCTCGAGGGCTTTTTCATATGAATCCTCGAAGAACAGCTCTAGCGCCGCATCAGCCGTCTCAAGCCGTCCCGTTGCGTTTATGCACGGCCCTAAAACAAAACCGATGTGATATGCCGAAAGAGATTCAGGATCAGTCCCAGTCGCTTCCATGAGAGCCCTCATGCCCTTGTTTTCAGTCTTCTTCAGTATTTCAAGTCCGCGTTTTACGGCAACGCGGTTCTCATCGACAAGCTCCATGAGATCTCCGACCGTGGCAAACGCGGCAAACGAGAGGAACTCCTCTAAAAGCTTGTCCTTTCCTTCTACCGTCTCACCTATATCCGTGCTGTTATACAGGTATGATATGAGCTTATATGCGACCATGCCGCCGCATATCCCCTCGAACGGATAATCATCATCAGGCCTCTTAGGATCGATCACCGCATCGGCAAACGGAATGCGGTACTGTTTCTTTCCGTCCTTTTCCTCATATGGAACTTCGTGATGATCCGTTACTATAGCGCTCATTCCAAGAGATGAGGCAAGTCCTATCTCGTCTGCGGCGGCGATCCCGTTGTCGCACGTTATGATGAGCTCGATCCCGTCTTCATCAGCCTGTCTTATGATGTTCTCATTGATACCGTAGCCGTCCTTCATCCTCTCGGGAAGGCGCACATCGGCCATACCGCCGGCGGCCGCGATTCCCTTCTTCAGTATATAAGATGCGCATACGCCGTCGATGTCATAGTCCCCGACGATCCTGATAGGAATCTGAGCCTCGATGGCATCGGAAAGTACCGACGCAGCCTCTTCCATGTCCTTAAGAAGCGCCGGATCATGCATCATCGAGATATCCGCACAAAGATACATGCTTATCTGCTCATCAGTAACCGCATCCCTGTTCCTGATGATGCGTGCGAGGTACGGACTTATGGAAAACTCCTGCGCTATACGGTCAAAATCTGCTTTTTTTGCTGTTACAACCCATTTCTTACTCATATGTGCCATTATACCATAAACATAAAAAAGGGGCAGAATCTGCCCCTTTCATGTGCATTTGCCGTCTTAAGCATTCTTAGATGCTATCTTGGTGCGGAGTATGTACCATATTGCGCTCGCAAGGCATACCGAAGAGTATGTTCCGCAGATGATACCGATCATGAGCGGAAGCGCGAATTCCTTGACTGAGCTTACTCCGAGGATGTAGAGCACCGCAACCATGACGAAAGTCGTCAGCGATGTGAACAGGCTTCGTGAAAGCGTCTGATTCACGGCATCATTTACTATCGTCTCAAGAGCATCCTTCGTTGTATTGAGTTTCTCACGTATTCTGTCGAATATAACGATCGTCGCATTGATCGAGTAACCGACGATCGTGAGCATGCATGCTACGAACGTTGAGCCTACCGTTATTCTAGCAAGCGAATAGAACGTGACTACGACGAGGACGTCATGCAGAAGGCAGATAACGGAGCTTGCGCCGAAACGCACATCCTTGAACCTGAACCAGATGTATATGAGCATGAGAACCGTAGCAACTAATATCGCGATTATCGCATCCCTTGACATTTCTGATGAGATCGTGGAGCTTATCGTCTCCGCAACGATCTTATCGGCCGGAACAGAGAACTCGGTCTCCATTGCCTCGTTGAACGCTTCTCTTTCCTGTACGGTAAGAGCCCTTGTCTTGAAGATGACTTCGTTAGAACCTGTAACCTTCTGGACCTGGACGTTAGCATCACCCGTGATCTTCTCGATCGAAGGAACAACCTTCGCATCTATGTCGGCAAGTGCCATATCCTCATTGAACGTAACGTTCGTTGATGTACCGCCGAGGAACTCAAGACTGAAGTTGAGCGCATGTTTTCCCATTGCCGAATTTACGATCATCGTGATGATACCGATGACTATCACACCTGCTGAAACTATGATGAATATTGTCTTCTTTGAAAGGAAATCTATCTTCTTGCGTTCTTTTGCCCTGCCGTACCACTTCTCATCCTGGAATCCGAGAGCATAGAACGATCTTAATATCAGCTTTGTCACGAACAGAGCCGTGATCATCGATACGACGATACCGAGAGCGAGCGTCTGAGCGAAGCCCTTTATCGAACCGGTTCCGATAACTCCGAGAACAAATGCCGCGATAAGTGTCGTTACGTTACCGTCTATGATAGCCGAAAGTGCTTTTTTGTAACCTTCGTCAATAGCCGAGCGGACTGATTTTCCGAGCGCTATCTCCTCACGTATTCTCGCGAAGGTGATAACGTTCGCATCGACTGCCATACCGATCGACAGGACGATACCTGCGATACCGGGGAGCGTGAGCGTCATGTCGAAGAAATTCAGACAGAACACTGTAACGAGACAGTACAGGACGAGCGCTATCGATGATGCAAGTCCGGGTATGAAGTATACCGCGCACATGAAAACAACGATGATCGCAAATCCGATGAGTCCAGCTTTTAACGATCTGTTGATAGCTTCAGTACCGAGCTGAGCACCGACAACGTTCGAACGGAGTTCTTCAAGCTCAAGTTTGAGTCCACCGATTCTTATCGTGGATGCAAGCTGTTCTGCCTCTTCAGGAGTTCTCTGTCCGGAAATCTGTGCCATACCGCCCGTGATCGCCGTCTTAACGACCGGTATCGAAGCTGCATGACCGTCATAATATATCATTATCGTATCCTGCGTCAGAGCTGCGATTGTCGTCGCATCAGCGAACTTCTTCGTGCCCTCTTCGTCAAGCGTGAGCTCTACGACATATTCCGTAGAACCCATCTCATCCTTTGTTGAGCCTGCGCGGGCTTCTACGACATTCGTTCCGGTAAGGACTACCGAACCGTCCGCTATGAGCTCATCGATGCTCTTGGTGAGATTGCCTGCTGCATCATAGTTCTCATTTCCCTGTGAATCAATATGGTTGATGAAATAGAGGCTTCCCGGCTTACCGAGCTCCTCAAGGACCGCATTCGCATCCGAAAGTCCGGGGATCTCGATGTTGACTCTGTCCGAGCCTTCCTTGTAAACGAGTGCCTCGGTCGAATATCCCTCAACCCTCTGCTGAAGCTTGTAAACCGTGTCATCCATATCCTCTGCCGAGGGAGATTCCTCTCCAACCGCCTGATATGTGATGCTGACACCGCCCGCAAGGTCAAGTCCGAGCTTGATGCCTTTCGCGGAGCCGACCTTGTCCACTCCGAGTCCGTTGAGCACCGAGTAGCCGAATCCCGCTATCAGGAGCAGAACCGCCGCAAGCGCTATGATCGCATTCCGTTTCTTCATTGCTTTTGTTTCCTTTCAAACCTGTTATTATTGATCAGCCTCTGCCGCTTTTATCATGATAGCGCATTCAACACGCTTTTTCTGCAGTTTACAGCCTATCGGATAAACTCCGTTAATATCGCCGGTGAAGTTGTACGCGTTCGCGGCGCATCCGCCGCTGCAATGGAATTTTGCAAAACACGCCCGGCATTCTTCCTTCGAATAAACACTGATCTTCCTGAACTTATCACGCAGTCCGAAAGCGGTTACTCCCGTATCAACGTTCCCCATGAGAAAATCGCTCATTCCGACGAACTGATGGCACGGATAAAGGTCTCCGTTCGGCGCAACAGCAAGGTATTCCGTTCCTGATCCGCACCCGGAAAGCCTCTTGTATGCGCAGGGCCCGCCCGATAAGTCTATCATAAAATGGAAGAAATTGAACGGTTTTCCTTCTTTTTTTCTGTCAAGAACATACTTCGCGAGGATATCATACTCTCTGCACAAGCCTTCGACATCCTCTTCTTTTATCGCATAGCTCTCCGTCTTAGGAGCAACAACCGGTTCAACCGAGATCTGCTCAAATCCGAGTTCGGCAAGATGCTTCACATCTTCGGAAAAATCAAGGTTGTTGGCCGTATAGGTGCCGCGCACGTAATAATTCATCTGATCGCGCGACTTGGCCGCTTTCATGAACTTGGGAACTATCTCATCATAGCTCCCCTGCCCGCCGAGCCTCGGGCGCATCCTGTCGTTTACTTCCTTCCGCCCGTCGATCGAAAGGACGAGATTGCCCATTTCCTTATTGGCGAACTCAAGTATCTCATCATCAAGCAGGATTCCGTTCGTCGTAAGTGTGAAACGGAAATTCTTGCCGGCCTCTTTCTCGATCGATCTTCCGTAAGCAACAAGCTGCTTTACAACCTCGAAGTTCATGAGCGGCTCACCGCCGAAGAAATCAACCTCAAGGTTTCTGCGTCCTTTTGAAGCCTTAACGAGAAAATCAAGAGCCTTCTTTCCTGTCTCAAAGCTCATGAGCTCACGCTTGCCGTGATATTCGCCCTTGCCCGCGAAGCAGTATGTACACGCAAGGTTGCAGTCATGGGCGACGTGCAGGCACAGGGCCTTTACGACGTCCTCACGGTTTTCATGCTCTGCGATCGCATCTTTGTAAATGTCTTCAGAGAACAGGACCTCTTCGCCGATAAGCTCGGCGATCTCTTCATAAGCCTCGTTTATCTCGCTCTCTTTGTATGATGGAAGTTTTTTTATGAGAAGTTCCTTAACTTCCTCGTAAGGGACGGCCTTAACTCCATCTCCTTCCGGAACGCTCAATGATGCCGTACCGGAATACTCATTAAGAACGGCGATGACGTCATAGGCGATACGGTCGACGACGTGAACGCTTCCGCTCTCAACGTCCATGACGATGTTATAGCCGTTGTTCATATACTGATGGACCAACTGTCTCTCCTATCTGCATAGCACATACATTAGAAAAAGCCCCTTTAAGAGCTTTTCCTTGAAAAACCGATATGGTAATTCTTCTTATTTTGCCTTTTCGCAGCTCTGATTGCCTACAGTGCATGAAGTCTTGCATGCGCTCTGGCAGGATGTCTGGCATTCGCCGCATCCGCCCTTTTTGATGGACTTCCTGATATTGCGAGTCTGTAATGTTTTAATGTGCTTCATAAACTATCCTTCCCGGCATTGCACCTTTTTGAAATCAAATCGTGACAAATTATAACATAACGCCAATTCTTTGAAAAGAAGAATTTTTACTGCGTGATCATATACAGGAACGCGATTATCACTATGGCTATCAATATTGCCAGAGCCACCCTCCACGGCGAGATCGGATATTTGCCGCCGACCTTGCCCGACTGCCCGTTAACAACGAACTGATATGTCTTATCCTTGTACTTAAAACATGAGAGCCATACCGGAAGAAGCAGGTATTTGTACGTAACGTTCGAAAACGTTGTCTGACCCTTGTAGCTTCTTACATGATCCGCATTGTTGTTTCTCATGACTTCGCTTTCTATTGCAGATCTAAGCCTGTTCTTGATGAATTCCTTGGCGCGCTCCCACGCGTCCTTAAGACCGACTGAATATCTCTCTGCAAGAAAACCTGCGAGATATTCGGGCTTGTATGCTTTATTATCTTTAGTGTCGAACGGCTCGACCGTTCTCAGCATCTGTATGTTCTGATCTCCGGTTCCGGCAACCAGCTGGTCATCGATGAATTCCGTATGAGTGCCTCTTGTCCTGTGCCAGTCGGTGACGGTCCTCTGCTTATCACCGCTCCCTTCCGTGCGGTCGATACCGTATTCGGCCGTGTATTCCGTATAAGTGTCGGTATCGAATGTCCAATAAGGAAGATAGATGCCCTTGAAGCTGTCCGCTTTTGCGCTCTGCTTGGCCGCTCTTGGCGCGAACCATTTATTCTTGAGCCATTTCGTGAACTTGTCCCCTGCCTGTGCCGCCGTAACCTTAAACGGCACTACTCCGCCGGGAGCTATGGTCTTTACATCATTTGCCTCCATTACCTGGTTCGATCCGCAGTAAGGACATTCATTGGCCACCGTGAGCACGTCGTATACCGAAACGGCTCCGCACGACTTACACGTGACAGTCTTCTGAGCCACTCCCCAGTCACAGTTGCCCGTGAACTCTGCCGATTCGAAATCAAGCTCGCTCGCTGAGGTTTCGCCTTCCGTATTCTCAGCCTTTATTTCTTCGCGGTATCCGCAATACTGGCAGAAAAGCCCTCCGGTCGAAGGATCGAAATCCATGACCGCACCGCACTGCGGACATTTTCTGTCCGTAGCCTTCATGGTATCGGCTTTCTGCGCATTCATTATTTCTTCATAATCTGCCATAACTTCCTCCAGTGATCAAATTATCCCGCCTGCCGGCTCCTCAGGAACTTCCTCTTCGGGTTCCATAGGTGCTTCTTCGGCTTCGGGTTCTGCCGGCTCATCACCTGCCGCATCTGACGGAGAACCGGCCGCCGTCAGCTCCTCAAAGGAATCGCCGGGATATTCATCGGCATCGGGCGAAATGAACACCTTGCCCTTAGCTTTATCATAGTATGCGCATTTAATGCTGTCAGATGTATATACGGCCGCATCCGCATTCGAAAAGCATGTGTTCTTTGCGGACCTTAAAATATCCATGACTTTCGTGTCGAAATCATCAAGCTTCGTCGACGGCGTAAAGGCGCTGCCGTACTTTTTAAGATGAGCATCGTCGAGCGGATCCGGGGATTTTCCGGCTGATATCGCGCTCAGTATCTCCTTGGAGTAGCTCTCATTTATGTACATGAACATGTCCGTAGGAAGCGCATTCGCAACGAAGAGATCGAAAGCCTCCTCATAATCGTCGAATTCGTCCTCATTTCCCGTTTCAAAGCAGATGATGGCGAAATTGTACCACTCAGTCACTTCACCCTTGTCATTAGGCGACGTGCACGCATATGCGAGCGTATGGGCCATTGAAGGGATGAAGTATCTGCAGAACAGCATGTCCTTGTCCTTCAGCGTGATCTCATACTCGTAAACTTTTGCGGAGCATTCGCAGTTCATGTTCGCATATGTCGTACCTTCACCGATACGCGCGTAGTCTCCTATGCTTCCGGAAAGCTCCTTCTTCTTAGCGTTCGCGAAGTCCTCAAGCTTTGCAACTGCCTCGGGGGAAACATCATATTCGTTCTTGATCTCGAACTTAGCTCCCGGATAGCTCTGCGAAAGAAGCGGCTCAAGATAGCTTCTCGCACCGTCATATCTGCAGTAGCTCATGTAGTTCGTAAGATCTCTCTCATCGCTTCTGCTCCTGCCGCTGTCGCTGATCTTGTACCAGAGCTTCCTCGGAGAAAGGTATGTGAACCTGACGTCATTCTCCTTCGTTGAAGCGGTGAAGTTCACCGTGAACGGATAGCGGTCGCAGTAGCCTTCGTAATCCTTGTAGAACTCACGCTCGGTAAGATCCTCGGGGATGAGAGCCGTAAATACCGGATTGCCGGCATCATCGGTCTCTACTACGTAATCATAATAAAATCCCTTGTCATCCTTTACAGCCTTGTTCTTCTTCGGTTCGGGCGTCGGAGTCTCGGCCGGCTCCTCAGCCTCTTCAGGCTCCATCTCTTCTTCAACAAAATCCTCAGACTCGAAATCTTCCTCATAACCCATATCTGTCTGAGCATTCATTCCCGACAGAAGATCGATACCCGATGAATCAAGTCCGTACAGGAAGAACAGAATGAGACCGACGAGAACGACAACGAGCGCAATGATCATGGCGAGTATTTTTCCTGTCGCTTTCTTGCGCTTGTTCTCCTCTTCCATGGTCTCCATGACCTCTATAGGATACATGGAAACGTTTTCTTCAATTGTCATGTCCGCACCGCATCTGATGCAGTGCTCATGCGTATCTTCGAGCAGCGTTCCGCAGATCTTACAGTATTTCATACATTCCTCCGCCTAATCAGTAGCCACGTCAGTTTTTAAAGTCAGAATGATAAAATTCCTTTATATTATCCGAAATATAGCCTTCTTTTTCAAGTTGTTCCTTCTGGAATTTCTTGTTTTTGTTCATCATCGATACGAGCACGCTCTTGCCCTCGGCACGGAGCTTTGCGGCTTCTTCCATGACAGATGCCGTAAACTCTGGGCCGGCTCCCTTCTCTATGAGGAATGCATACTTTTCTGAGCCTCCGGGAACCGTAAAGCCCTTGTCAAGAAGTATGGTTATTATCCTCTCAAAGCCTATCGAGAATCCGCATGCGCACACTTTATTGCCGGTAAATCTTCCGATCATCTCATCATATCTTCCGCCGCCGGCAACGCTCGATCCGAACTCATCCATCGTTATCTCGAAAATCGTTCCCGTATAATAAGACATCCCGCGGACTAAAGTCGGGTCAAAAATTATCGAAAAATCAACATTTTTTACCTTCTCAACGCTGCTGATGATTCCGGAGAGCTCTTCGGCGCACCCTTCAGGAAGGCTATCTCCGAGCTTTTCAGCAAGAGAGGAAAGATACGATACATCCCCGTTTCCCGATGCGAAAAGTTCCGTGTATTTATCAACGCTCGATGCAGAAAATCCGTGCGCTGTAAGCTCTTCTTTAACGCCGCTAAGCCCGATCTTGTCCATCTTATCGAGAATGATGAACACGCTCTCATAGTCATCCTCCGAAAAACCGCTGTAGCTGGCCATGGCCTTCAGTATTCTTCTGTCGTTGATCCTGACCGTGAAGTTTTTGAAATCAAGCTTGCCGAGAAGAGTCGTCGTTGCCGTGATAAGCTCCGTCTCCGCAAGCGATGTCGGATCACCGAGAATATCTATGTCGCACTGCACGAACTGACGGAAACGGCCTTTCTGCGGCCTGTCGGCACGCCATACGGGGCCTATCTGCAGAGCCTTGAAAGGCATAGGAAGCTCTGATGCATGACATGCGTAAAATCTTGAAAGCGGAAGCGTCAGGTCGTACCTAAGCCCTGAATCCGAAAGATCCTCTTCCGTTGAATCGGCGGTAAGCGAAAGCTTTTCGCCCCTCTTCATGATCTTGAAAATGAGCTTTTCATTCTCTCCTCCCTGTTTGCTGAGGAGATTCTCTATATGCTCGACGGCAGGTGTTTCGATAGGAGTGAAACCGAAAGCCGTGTATGTCTGCTTGACGAGTCCGGTGACATAGTCCCTTATGCGCATCTCTTCCGGAAGTATATCCTTCATTCCCGTAACGGGTTTTTTAGTCATTGCCATTGTCATTCCCCTTTGAAAAGTTTTTTCTTTCTCTCGATCATCTCATCGATTCTTGATATATAAAGATCAACGTCCTTGACGCTGTCGCATCTTTCTATACGGTCACCGGAAAATACGCGTTTTGAAATCGTTCCCGCGCCCGCTGCCGCTATGTCGCACACCTCTTCCATGATCGCTATGTTATAGATCCCGAAGCACCCGGACAGGGCATATCCGACATTTTCGAAATTGCCGGACATGTTCTTCTGCCTGTACAGATAATACGGGGACATACCCATAGAGGCGGCGCATTCATCCGCCATATGCATCATTTCCGGCGTGTTCACCGAGCTGATACCGGCTTTTCGCAGATAATCATGCATGTGCGCGGCGCGCTTTATCGCCATCGAATGTACCGTGAGGCTGTCAGGGCCGAGATCTTTAACGCTTTTCAGCGTATTTGCGAGCATTTTTTCATCCTCGCCCGGGAGCCCTAAGATGATGTCCATATTTATGTTCGAAAAACCCGCACGCCTTGCTTTTTCAAATGCGGTAACCGTATCTTCCGTTGTGTGTCTCCTGCCGATGATCCGAAGCGTCTCCTCATTCATTGTCTGAGGATTTATCGATATCCTGTCGGCGCCGCCTTCACGGATAGCGGCAAGCTTTTCATCGGTTATGCTGTCCGGCCTTCCGGCTTCCACAGTAAATTCCTTTACAGCAGAAAGATCGAAGCTGTCCCTGATATATCCCATGAGCCATGAAAGCTCGTCAGGCGAAAGGGTTGTCGGAGTGCCGCCGCCGATATAGACCGCATCCGCGCGCCTTCCAGCAAAATGCCCGGAAAAGAAATCAAGCTCACGGCGCAGTGCACTGAGGTATTCTCCCGTCCGGTCAGCCCATGATGCTATCGGATAGGAAGTGAACGAGCAGTACATGCATGTCGTCGGACAGAACGGAATTCCTATGTAAAGACAGAATCCGCCGGGATTGAGGCTGTCGATAATACCGGATTCCCTGTGGGCGATCTGCATAGCCAGCCTTATCTTCTCATCAGAGCACAGATAGACGCTTTTCATGTAAGAGAAAATGCGTTCATCATCCGCACCTTCCCTGATGAGCTTCATCGGAACCTTGACAGGCCTGATCCCTGTCATCGTTCCCCATGGCAGATCCTTCCCGGTCAGCTCCAAAAGAGCGCCGTACAGCGTCCTTTTTAAGAGGTTTTTCATTTCCGGTCTTTTGGGGTCAGCAAGCTGACCTGTATGCTTTATAGATCCGGCCGTAACTTCTGCCGCTGACCCGTAAACATCAACCGTTATAAATCCGCCATCTTCAGCAGAAACGCTGACATCCTCATCTGGATAGAATGCCTTCACGAGCGAATGCACGTCATAGGAAAAGCTGCTGTCGTTAAGACTGACCTTCATAACATCACCTACGAAACGAAGGGATTGTGCGCCTTTTCCTCACCGATGGTCGTTATATCGCCGTGTCCCGGATATACTTTCACATCAGCATCGAACGTATCCACCAGTTGCTGCACGCTTATCATTATCTGCCTGCCGTTTCCGGTCGGAAGGTCGCTTCTGCCTATTGAGCCGGCAAAAAGCGTATCTCCGCTGAACAGCCACTTGACGCTCTCGATATAATAGCAGCAGCTTCCGAGCGTATGGCCGGGAGTTGCATAGACTTTTATCTTTATTCCTGCGATCTCTATCTCATCACCGTCATAAAGAAGCTCGTCCGCTTCAACGGTATAAGGCTTTCCGATCTGATCGGACGCGTTGAGATAGGAATTGCGGCACAGTTCATCCTCTGCCTCGAGAGCATAAACCTTCGCGCCTGATTTTTCAGACAGCTCATGAACGCCCATTATATGGTCGAAATGACCGTGCGTCAGAAGTATAGCGCAGACATTCAGCCCGTTAGCGCTGAGCTTATCATATAGGCCGTTTTTTGCCGGGTCTATGACTATGGCATCCCTTGTTTTGTCATCATATACGAAATAGCAGTTCGTCTCGACCATGCCGAGGACCATTCTTCCTACCTTGAGTTCTCCCATCAGCCTGAAATCCTTTCTATGTCGATAATTCCGGGGATAGTGTTCAGCTTGCCCGCTACATCCTTAAGTTCATCCTTTCCGGAGGTTGAGAATGAAAGCGTGATCGTCGCCGTGCCCTGTTTGCTCGTGCGCACGTTCATGTTCAGTATCCCGACACCTCTTTCCGTAAGGCATCTCGTTATATCAACCAGCAGCCCGTTCCTATCCTCCGCAAATATGCGTATTCCCGTCTCGAACTTCTCATTGTTCTCCGATGATATGACATCCTGTTCCCATTCAGCCTCGATGAGCCTTGCCCTCTCGTCCTCAGGAAGAGATATGACGTTGACGCAGTCGGTCCTGTGTATGGACACTCCGCGGCCTCTTGTGATATATCCTACTATCTCATCGCCCGGGATCGGATTGCAGCATTTGCTGAACCTGACCGCGAGGTCATCGGTGCCTTGAAGCGCTACTCCGCCGCTCTTCTTGACGGTGAGCTTCTTATGCATTCCCGATTCATTGACATCCTCGATGAGCTCCTCATCGGAGATGATATGCGGATGATCCCTCTCGTAGAGCTCCTTCATCCTGTTGATTATCTGGCCCTCACGCAGGCCTCCGTGTCCGACCGCGGCCTGCACGGCATCCCAGTCCCTGAATCCGTACTTGGAAAGTATGGCGTTCATGTACTGCGGAATCATGATTTTCGCAGGGTCGACTGAGTTCGCCTTGCAGAACGCGAGCAGAAGCTCCTTGCCCTTCTGGATGTTGTCTTCCTTGAGCTCGTTCTTGAACCACTGATTTATCTTTGTTTTGGCCTGATTGGATTTGACGAGATTGAGCCAGTCGCGGCTCGGGCCTCTTGAATTCTGGCTCGTTATTATCTCTATGCGGTCGCCGTTCTGGATCTTGTAGTTGATAGTTGCAAGCTGACCGTTGACTCTCGCGCCTATCATCTTGTTTCCGACGGCCGAATGTATGGCATATGCGAAATCTATCGGATTTGAGCCCGCAGGGAGCGTTTTGACGTCACCTGTAGGGGTGAAACAGTATACGGTATCGGAATAGAGCTCCAGGTCCGATTTCAGCGTATTTAGGAATTCCTTGTTATCCGACAGGTTGACCTGCCAGTCGAGAATCTGGCGCAGCCAGCTCATCTTCTCGGCTTCAGATTCCTCAACCCGCTTGCCGTCAGAGTTCTCCTTGTACTTCCAGTGCGCCGCGATTCCGTACTCCGCGGTCCTGTGCATCTCATACGTTCTGATCTGTATCTCGAAAGGACGCCCTGAAGGGCCGATAAGCGTCGTATGCAGGCTCTGGTACATATTCGGCTTGGGCATGGCTATATAGTCCTTAAAACGCCCGGGAATGGGCTTATACATCTCATGGATGACGCCTAAAGCCGCATAACAGTCCGGGATCGTGTTGACGATGATCCTGACTGCGAAAAGATCGTATATCTGGTCGAGCGTCTTGTCCTGATTGAGCATTTTGCGGTAGATCGACATGAAATGCTTGACGCGCCCGTCAAAAGTTGCCTCTATCCCTGCATTCTTTATATGCTTCTTGACATCCTCTACGATCTCTGACACATACTTCTCGCGTTCTGATCTGCGGATGTTTATCTTATCTGCAAGGTCGTAATAAACTTCGGGTTCAAGGTATTTGAGCGACAGGTCGTCAAGTTCGACCTTCATCTTCGAAATACCGAGGCGCTGCGCGAGAGGCGCATAAATATCCATCGTCTCCCTTGCTATCTCTATCTGGCGCTCGGGCGGCTGATACTGCAGCGTCCTCATGTTATGGAGCCTGTCGGCGAGTTTGACCATTATTACCCTTATGTCCTTCGCCATGGCCAGGAACATCTTGCGCAGGTTCTCCGCCTGATATTCGAGCTTATCGCCGTTATACTGGATTTTCTCGAGCTTGGTAACGCCGTCAACGATAATGGCGACGCTGTTCCCGAACTGATTCCGCAGCTGTTCATCGGTGATTATCGTATCTTCTACGACATCATGAAGCATTCCCGATGCTATCGATTCTTTGTCGAGCTGAAGCTCTGCGAGTATTATGGCTACAGAAAGCGGGTGGATAATGTATGGCTCGCCTGATTTGCGGAGCTGGTCCTTATGAGCCATATATGCCAGATTATAGGCCTTTTCTATGAGTGATATGTCATCTGACGGGTGGTATTTTCTGACACGCGAAATAAGCTCATCATAGAGCTGTTCGGGACTCTGGTGCTCCTGCAGAGCAGTAAAGGCGCCATCATCAAGTATCAGTTCAGTAATCTCGCCGTCTGCCACTTATTCTACGCTCCCAAAAAACCTGCTATTATCTTCTCTTCGGCCTCTTCTTCAGTAAGACCTAAAGTCATCAGCTTTATGATCTGTTCACCTGCGATCTTGCCTATAGCGGCTTCATGTATGAGGCTCGCATCAGTCGATGAGGCGTTGAGCGCCGGAGCGGCATTTACCCTGCCGTTTTCCGACAGTATGGCATCGCACTCGGAATGTCCGGTGCAGCGCACCTTGCCGTTTATTACCGAGCTGTATTCCTGCACGGAATTGCCCCTTGCAACGCTTCTTGACACAAGATCGACGCTTGAATCCTCACCGTCAAGGTCGACTGCAAACTTCGTTTCGGCAGTTTCCTCCCCGTCGGTCAGTATGCTCTCATGTATTATGAGCTTAGCATCTTTTGACAGGACCGCCTTTGTATCCCTTACGGTCGAGTCGACTCCGCCGAGCTGGAGAGTTTCCATTTCAAGAACGGCTCCGTCGCCGATCTCGGCATAGGTTACCGGATCTATGATACGTTTCCCGCTGCCTTCTCCGAACCCTATGTGTTTTTCCTTATAGACGGCATGCGACCCGGCCTCGAGGAAAAATCTGTGTATACCGTTGTGGTTCGAGCCTTCCTCACCGTCGGTATGAACACCGCATCCCGCGACAATGATCACATCGGCACCGCTCTGAACGTGAAAATCATTGTAGACAAGGTCTTTTACGTCGCTTTTCGTAACACACGCCGGAATGTACACGGTCTCGCCAGATGCCTTTTCCGAAATGTATATGTCTATTCCGGGCTTGTCTTCTTTCTTGACTATGCGTATATGGTCGCTGTTCTGAAAGCTTATGCACTCACCGTTCTCGCGGAGCGAATAAGCCCCGGAAAATATGCCGTCCCAGTCTGTTATTTCTTTTAAGATCTTTTCAGTTATGCCATTGAGTTCCATATTCAGAATATCTCTTTCCCTTTGGGGCAGTATCCCCTGCTGCCATCCATAAGCTCTGGAAGCACTTCGTCCTTCGTTCCGCTCTGTGTTATCAGGCCGTCCTTTATGACCGCTATATAGTCCGCTATCTGCAGTATCCTCTCCTGATGGGATATTATCAGGAGCGCCCTGTCCTCATCCTTTTTCAGCGTCTCAAACGCATCTATGAGGCTGGTGAAGCTCCAGAGGTCTATTCCGGCCTCAGGCTCATCAAATACTATGTACTTGGCAGGACGGGAAAGGACGGTTGCGATCTCTATCCTCTTCATCTCTCCGCCGGAAAGATGAGAATCCATTTCGCGGTCCATGTACTCCCTGGCGCACAGGCCGACTTTCTCAAGTATCCTGCACATCTTCATCTCAGACATTTCATTTCCAGAGGCGATCTCAAGAAGTTCACGCACCGTGATGCCTTTGAAGCTCACAGGCTGCTGGAATGCATATGCTATACCCTTCTTTGCCCTGTCTGTAACTGACAGATGCGATATGTCCTCACCGTCGAGCAGTATTTTCCCTGACGTCGGCACATACAGGCCTGCTATAAGCTTTGCCAGGCTTGTCTTTCCGCCTCCGTTAGGACCTGTTATCACGGTCAGTTTCCCGGGCATTATATCGAGAGAAACACCGTTTATCAGGTTGTCCTTTGTTTCAAGATCGAGCTTTACATCAACTAAACTGAGCATTTACCAATATCCTCTATTTCAAAAAACCTCAAGGCTTGCATCGCAATCCCTGAGGCAGATCATACAGTAAGTAAGCAGCTCGTAGGGGAATCGAACCCCTGTTTCCGCCGTGAGAGGGCGGCGTCTTAACCGCTTGACCAACGAGCCGTACTTGACCATATTATACGAATCGGAACAAAAAAGCAAGCAGAATATTAAAAACTGTCCCTGCAATCTGTCCGTCAGCTGAAATACTTGAGCATGTAAATGGGAAGGAGAACCTGTTCTCCGTTCTGAAGCACTCCGCCGATGCTTACGCTGAACGCATCATCGGCAGATGTGTCATCTGCTATGGGAGCATCTGCCGGAGCTGCATCCGTTGCGTCGGCCGTAACGTTTTCCTCGGCAGAAGCCGCATCAACCTCTGCTTCAACTGCTGCGATCGTTGCCTCATCCGGGTTTGCCGTACCGTAGATCGCCTCATTGAGCAGGTCGATAACCTCCTGAGGAATGACTATGTCATCCTCAGAAAGCTCTTCCTCAAGTTCTATAAGAGTCATGACTTCCTCATCGGGAGCCGAATCAGCGGCAGGAGTTTCATGATTTTCTTCAACGATCTTAATGTTAGAATTTGAAGAATTGATCATGTCCATGTATCCGTCGAGCATTGTTCTTACATCGACACCGAGAAGGTCTGAAAGACCGTTGATAACGTCTTCATCAAGACCGTTGAGCGTAAGAACTACATTGATGTCAGCTTCCGTAAGGTCTTCGAGCTCAAGTCCTTTGAGACCTAAACTGTCGAGATCGATAACACCGTATTCATCAAGTACCTCAGCCGCATCACCTATATCAGTGAGAAGTTCGGTAATATCTTCTTCCGTAAGCTCCGTATCGAATACTTCAGAGAACGCTCCCTCGAGTCCTTCGAGATATATCCTGGCAATGCCTTCGATATTGGCCTCTGCTTCCATGAGGATCTTCTCTACGCCCTGCTGGTTGATCCTGCCTGATACAACATCAGCGCTCACATCTTCATAGAGCGATGCGAAATACTTCTCTGTAAGTCCCGTAAGATCCATTCCTGCGAGCACCATCTTCTCTCCGAGCTCATTGAGAGCAGGATCTGAGATTATGTTGGATGCGACCTCGTTGCCCTTCTTTTCGAGCTGAGCCGTATCCATTGTAATGAGCTCATTAGGATCCATGTTGAAATTCCTGTTAATGATATCAACAACACCGATCGAAATATCATTTATTTCTCTGGCGATCTCGTTTTCACTCCATCCGTCCCTAGGAACTGATGAAATCTTCTCTGCGAAATAGTTGCCGAGTTCGGCGATCGTGTCAACTTCAAGCTTTTCAGCTGCAGCCTTTACAACCTCCTCATCTGCCTGCTCTTCTGAAACTTCTTCTGCAGCTTCTGTATCTTCGCTCTCAGCTTCCGAATCTTCTGCTTCAGGCTCCTTAGCAGCTTCATCTGTTTCGGCGGTCTCTTCAACCTCTTCAGGTTCTTCTTCAGTTTCTGCTACATCATCGAATTCAGGAGCTTTGCCCGCCATGAAGTCTTCTACGAGCTTCTCGGCGTCAAATCCTGTGAATGTAACCGTTCCCTTGTCATCACCGTCAAGTACTACTTCTATCTTCTTCCCGTCCTTTTCGGCCGTAAAAAGATTATCTTCAACCGTTGCATCCCATCCACTCATGTTAGCATAAGCGATCGCATCAAATGAGCACTCGAAAGGAGCGAGCTGTTCATCCGGAACAGATTCCATCACTATTCCGTTCTTGAACAGATACCATTCGAGTTCATCAGAAAGCCTGTCGCAGTTTTCGCCTGCACCTGAAACGATACTTTCAACATAGCTGCTTGCTTCCTCAGCTGCCTTTTCAGGTGATGCTTCGAAATCATCCTTCCATGCGCCGGTCATGAGGTTAGCAACATCGGCCGCGCTGAGCGCTTCCATGCCTTCCCAGTACTCTCTGATCGATCTTCCGTATGCTTCTCTTCTCTGTATTACTGTATTGTTGAGCTTAGCGAATTCAAACTGGAGTATGCCGTCAGCATATGCGTCTTCTGTAACATCCGTGCCATAGCTTTCCGGAATCTGTCCTGTTATTACAGGAACCGGAACGAACGGAGATGCCGTCGG
Organism: Lachnospiraceae bacterium; assembly: GCA_024691425.1. GTDB lineage: Bacteria > Bacillota > Clostridia > Lachnospirales > Lachnospiraceae > UBA2868. The sequence goes on along the minus strand of JAILNQ010000125.1, from coordinate 40,637 downwards.
GTTTGCAGGTGTCGTCCAGATAACCGTGGACATCTCGGCCGGAACTCCATCAAATACCTGAATGATATCGGCCGAAGACACGAACTGATTGTTGATCCCCATATATGATGTCATATTCTCTTCATCTGAAAGATCGTAATCCGTACCTTCAAATCTGTTTCTGAAGAAATCGAACGCTTCAGCTATGCTTACTGCCTCGTCGGGAACAAAGAACACGTCATATCCCTTAGCGGCATCATATGCAAGCTCCTCGGAAGGTGCGAACAGATCATGTCCTACCCATCCTCTTAAATGATCTTCTTTTGAATAATCGTTCTCTTCGTTATATGTAAGTATCAGGTCGAGAGTATCGTCACCTTCATAAACGGCGAAACCGTTTTCTTCAGGGAGTGAGAAAAGTCCTTCTGAGCAGATGGTATCCGCATCATCAGGATCCGCATTTGCGAAAATAGGCTCGCTTCCGAACGTTGCAATGCAGTCAGCCGGCAGCTTCTTTGCTACATACTGATGACCGGTGAAGTTTTCAACTGCCCAAGCTTCTTCAGGATCGGCGATGAGCACTATCTCTGCCGATTCCGCACCGTTCTCATCGATCAGAGAGCAGAGAAGCTCAGCTGCTTCTTTAGCGGATTTTGACGTAGAGGCCAGTATCTGAGCGAGTTTCTCCTCGCTGACTCCTTCGGAAACAAAAGGATCCGCAAGCTGTGCGTCAATGCTTGCGCCCGTAGTGATTATAGCCGCAACTGAAACACCGTATTCATTGGATGCGCAGCAGTTCCAGTCACCGTAATCCGTATATGTCATCATGCGCTCGAGTACTACTCTTGCACTGTCCTCGGGCAGCGTATAGCTGAACCCGTTCGACGAATCTATCGTGTCTCCTTCTTTGAGGACTCCTTTTTCGATTATCACCGGAACGCATGATTCGCCTACATTCCCTTCAACGGAAACACCGATGAGCGTTGTTCCTTCGGCGCTCGCGTCCTTTCCTACATAAATTCCCGTTCCTGCAGATACATCAATATTGAATGATGCCATGCAGACTGCTGCCGTGAATAACCCTGCCAGTAATTTGATTAATCCCTTCATGTTTTTTCTCCCTTTTCTCTCCCGATACAAAATTTACAGTACGCAAAAATGGTGTGAAATGCCCACACCATTTAATGTAACGCTAATATTATGTTATGTCAACAATTATTATTTATGTTAACAGATTATTTTTTTATCCTTGTGAACCTCGTACTCCGTAACGTCAGTGACGGTCTCTCCGTCTATCTGAAGTGCTGTCGGTCTGTCGAACTCGACCTTCACGTCGCTGCCGAACATTTCAGTAACAAGCTTCGTGTATTTGACGTGCTTCCCCTTGAAAACCGATGCAAAAGCCATAAGTAGCAGGAGCCTGAATTTCGTATGAACAACTAATACGGATACAAGTCCGTCCTCGTTCATGCGGTCCTGGTTCGGCGCGCACATCATGCCGCCTCCGTAGAACCTTCCGTTCATCGTCGGCGCCATCCAGACATCCTTGAATTCCTTCGTAACGCCGTCAACAGTGACTTTCGCGTTCACGCGCTTGAAATCATATGCAAGGCCTTTGAGAGCAATGATCGAATAATTGACTCTCTTTCCGGGGTGCACCACTCTCTTCTTATCGCCTTCCTCGCAGCAGTAGCCGTCTATTCCGAAGCCGATGCCGTTGATGAAAAGCTTCTCCATGCCCTTGACCTTGACCGTCGGGATGCATTTTAAGTACATGTTGATCCTGTAAACGCCGTTTGTTCCCTCTTCATCAACATCATGGTAAAAATCATTTCCGCTGCCACCGGGATAATAGAATATATCCTGCTCGAGTTCTGCCGTATTGATGGAATTGATCAGATAATTGAGCGTTCCGTCTCCACCGCATATGATTATCTGATCCTCGGGTTTCATCATCCTGATGAACTCCTCAAGGTCATCTATCGAAAGAAGATCGATATAGCGTTTCTCGTCAAAGCTGAAAATATCGCCGACGGACCTGCACGTTTCCTCGCATGTGCTGTTACCCGCCAGCGGATTGTACATAATGTAGATCATGTCCTATCCCCTGTATTTTGAATCGGTTTCATTTTACAATATCGCACCCGAAAATTCCATACGTAATATGACGGTTTCCGAAAAGGCTGTTGATTATCGCTAACAATGTACTATAATCTAGTCGAATGATATTTTATTATCAATTCAGAAAGGGTAATAACAGATGAAAGACTTAAGGAAGCTGACTTATTCAGCAATGCTCCTCGCTATCGCAATGATAAGCATGGTTGTTAAAGGAGCGGGCAGCGTATTCGTGATATTCATAACAGGAGCCATCGTGAACGCATGCATAATTATCGACACTTACCTGTGCGGGCTTATCTGGGGCGTGATACTTTCGATCATAACCCCCGTCGCCGCATATTTCATATCTCCTAATCCGGTCCATCAGACGATTCCGATCGTTGTACCCTGCATAATGGCAGGCAATGCAATATTAGCGGCCGCAGTCGCTCTTCTTGGCAAGAAGGACGGCATGGGCAGATTGAACGGTTTCATGCTTCCCCTTTCCATGCTGACCGGCAGCGTCGCCAAGTCAGCGTTCATGGGAATCGTTATTTCGCTCATCATTCTTCCGAACATGCTGCCCGAAGCAATGATGGGGAAACTAGCAGCACTGCAGTTCTCCTTCTCACTCGTCCAGCTGTTCGCTGCTTTAGTCGGAAGCGTGTACGCATTCATCGTCCTGAAGATCGTCGGCAGAAGGGCCGAAAATCTCTGATCAGCTTATGACGTATACCCTTGCCTCGTACGGCTGAAGGGTGCGGACGGTATGCACAGGATAATTGCACAGGACAAGTTTACCCTTCCGGCCAGCGAATTGACTCGGAAGCTTCCACAAAATGTCCCGGTCAGCAAACGAACATACTACGAGAATCTTCTTTCCTTTATAACTTCTTTCATATATATATAGGTAGTTATTCAGTTTAAAATATTCCCTGTAGGTTCCCCAGAGAGCAGCTTCATTATGCTTTCTGAACTTCAGGCATTTCCTGTAGAAATTCAGTATGCTGTACTCATCCGCCTCTTCGGCCTTCACGTTGATCCTTCTGTAATTCGGATTGACGTAGAACCACGGCCTTCCTTTAGTGAATCCTGCATTCTCCGAACGGTCCCACTGCATCGGCGTGCGGGCACTGTCGCGGCTCGAGCGGTATATACGCTCCATCCTCTTCTCGATCGGATCCTTCGTATGGAACCTGTGATAGTTGGTCTTCGACGAAACATCAACGTACTGCTCTATCGATGACAGCTTTATGTTCGTCATCCCTATCTCCTGTCCCTGATAGATGAACGGGGTTCCCTGCTGGAACAGATAGCACACGGCGAGCATCGTCCCGCTCTCGCGGTGGAATCGCTTGTCATCGCCGTAGCGGCTTATTATGCGCGGATGATCATGATTTTCGAGGTAGAGAGTATTCCATGCCTTGCCCTCGAGCTCGTACTGCCACTTCGAGAACGCCTTCTTTAGCTTCGTGAGCTTAAAAGGCCTGTGCATGTACTCGGTCATGAAGCAGTCCGCCATCATGTGCTCGAAATGGAACATGAGGTCGAGCGTCTTCTCTTTCCCCGAAAGATACTTGAGCGCCGATTTCGTTGTAGTCATCGGCCCCTCGCCGAGAAGGAAGCAGTCATATTCCTCGGCGACTTTGCGGAATTCCGTAAGATACTCGTATATATGCGGACCGTCCTTGTAGTGACGCATCCCGTTCGCCATCGGGATGAACGGATAGCCGTTCGGAAGACCTTCCGCCTTTGAAATGAAGTTGATGACATCCTCCCTGAACCCGTCGACTCCCATCTCGAGCCAGAAACGCATGATCGATTTCACTTCCTCGCGCACCTTCGGGTTGTCCATGTTAAGGTCGGGCTGTTTCTTCGCGAAAAGATGCAGATAATACTGATCCCGCTCGGGCACATATTCCCATGCTTTGCCTTCGAAAAGGCTGTCCCAGTTGTTCGGGAGCTTCCCGTGCTTCGCATCACGCCATATGTAATAATCGCTGTAGGGATTGTTCCTGCTCTTCCTGCTTTCTTTGAACCACTCATGCTCGTCGGACGTATGATTGACGACGAGGTCCATTATCACCTTAAGTCCTAACTCATGCGCCTTATCGAGCACTTTCCGAAACTGTGCAAGATCGCCGTATTCGGGATGTATATTCTTGTAATCCGATATGTCATAGCCGTAATCGGCATTAGGGGAAGGATATATCGGAGAGAACCATATTCCGTCTACGCCGAGGCTTTTTATGTACTCGAGCTTCTCGTACACGCCGTACAGATCTCCTATCCCGTCGCCGTTGCCATCATAAAAGCTTCTTACCCATATCTGGTAAAAAGACATCTTCTTGTACCAGTCTTTCATGACCTGCCTCCGTAAAAGAAATCCTCAACGTTATCGCGCATGTCGTCGAACAACCTGACGGGGATCTTGAAAAGCTCCCGCAGCTCATAGATGACGTCATCCGTGAACTCGATGACCGTTCCCGCAAGTTTGTGTCGCTTAGTGTTGTACAGGCCTGCGCGTTTGTTGTCTATGATCACGTTATAGCGCTCATAAGCTTCATGCACGCTGTCCGTCCATGAAATGTATATTTCATCCATGGCATTATCTCCGACAGAGCTCATATGATCTATTTTTCCTGAAAGCTCAAGAAGAAGCGCGTGCATGCTTTCCGGCGTCTCGTCTATGATGAATCCGTTACGGTCATGCGTTATTCCTTCAGCGGCGCAGCTGTCCTTTATGAGAACGCTCGCAAGACCGCACGCGGCGGCCTCCCTTACTACTATTCCGTTCGTGTCATAGGTCGAGGGGAACAGGAACAGATCTGCCCTCGTATTCCATGCTCTGAGCTTAAGCCTGTCGTATACGGGGCCGGTGAATATGCATCTGCTAGAGTCGGAGGGGCTGTATATCCCGGCTTTTTCGGCCATATCTTTTATCTCATCAAGATCCGGGCCGCCTCCGACGAATACCATCCTAAAATCCGTCCCGTCAGCCGCAAGCATTGAAAGCGCATCTATGATAAGAGGAAGTCCTTTGTATTTCATGATCCTTCCGACGAACAGAAAAACAGGCACTCCGTCCGGAAGGTCATAGTCGCGCACGGTTTCATGCACGGTTTTTTCATCGACCTTTCCCTTCGGGAAATCCACACCGTTGCTGACAACCCTGTACTCGCCTTCATAGCCGAGAGAGCGCAGATTTTCGCCCGCGCCGTGACTCACTGTCCACACCTCATCGCATGCCTCGATGTTCGAGACGAGCGCGCGGACCGTCTCCTTACGGAGAAAATCGGTCTTTAAGGCTTTTGCGATATCCACATCGAATTTTGTATGGTAAGTAAAAACGATAGGGGCCTCAAGCCTTGTCCGGAGCGCTCTGGCGAGCACATTGGACACTGCCGGGCAATGTGAATGGATTATGTCCGGAGCAAAATCCTCCATATCGATGAGCTCTTTTATGACAAAAGGATTGCCCGCCCTGTATCCGTTTACGATACGCGTTGTGTCAAAGCTCTTGTACGGCACAACCTTGTACGGATACCGGTCGTAATCGGCTCCTGGATACTTCGGGGTTCCGACGAGCACATCGGCAAGTCCGTCACCCTGAAGTATATCGGCGTAATTCTTCACCGTGTTTGCAACACCGTCTATTACAGGCGGAAATGAATCGTTAAGAAGACAAACATTCATGGCATCATAACTGTCCGGCAATTCTCTTTGCTACGAATACTCCGCTTGCCGATGCGTGTGAAAGTGAATGGGTGACTCCGCTTCCGTCACCTATTATGTACAGTCCCGGATATTCGGTCTCGAGATTTTCGTCCACCTTTACTTCCATGTTGTAGAACTTGACTTCGACGCCGTAAAGGAGCGTATCATCATTCGCCGTTCCGGGCGCTATCTTATCGAGTGCATGTATCATCTCCATTATCCCGTCGAGAATCCTCTTCGGCAGGACAAGGCTCAGGTCGCCGGGCGTAGCGTTCAGCGTAGGCTGCACCATCCCTTCGGCGATCCTCTTTTCATTGCTTCTTCTTCCTCTCATGAGGTCTCCGAAGCGCTGCACTATGACACCGCCGCCGAGCATGTTCGACAGTCTTGCTATGCTCTCGCCGTATCCGTTCGAATCCTTGAACGGCTCTGAGAAATGCTTCGCGACAAGGAGCGCGAAGTTCGTGTTCTCCGTCTGCTTGTCCTTTGCCTCATAGCTGTGGCCGTTGACTGTGATTATTCCGTTCGTGTTCTCCGTGACGACGATTCCGTGAGGATTCATGCAGAATGTACGAACATTATCCTCGAATTTCTCCGTGCGGTACACTATCTTGCTCTCATAGAGCTCGTCAGTCAGATGCGAGAAGATCACTGCAGGCAGCTCAACCCTTACGCCGATATCGACACGGTTGCTCTTAGCCGGTATGCTGAGCTTTTCACACACGCTCTCCATCCATTTGCTGCCGCTGCGTCCGACGGAAACTATGCACTGTCTGCATGTCGCGCTTCCGCCGTCATGGATTATCTTATATCCGCCTTCTATGACCTCCATGCTTTTAACTGCAGTCATGAAGAAGAATTCAACGGTATCTTTCAGATAGTTATACAGATTCTCAAGAACGACATAGTTTATGTCCGTGCCAAGATGCCTGACCGATGCCTCGAGAAGCTTCAGCTTGTTCTGCATGCACGTCTTTTTAAGGCTCGTGCCCGCAGTTGAATAGAGCTTGCATCCGCCGCCGCCGTTCTCAACGTTTATCTTGTCGACATACTGCATGAGCTCTATCGCCTTCGTTCTTCCGATATGCTCGTAGAGCGTGCCGCCGAAATCGTTGGTGATGTTGTATTTTCCGTCGGAGAAAGCACCTGCTCCGCCGAAGCCGCTCATGATCGAACACGACTTGCAGCCTATGCAGTTCTTGATCTTCTCCCCGTCTATAGGGCAGCGTCTTTTCGTAAGTTCCGCTCCTGCCTCGAAAATCGCAACCTTCAGGTCAGGTCTTGATTTCTTCAGCTCATACGCCGAGTAAATACCTCCGGGGCCTGCCCCGATTATTATCACATCATAGTCCATATCAAACCTCCGAAATGATCAGGCATCAGACCTCATAGTCCATGCACGTTCTCGTCTGCGTAAAAGGCCTTACCTTTGTGTCCGCAACGGCAACATGCTCAGGATGCTTCGAGTAGCCTTTCAGTGCCGCCTCATCCTCGAACGTTGAATCGAGCATGACATCGCAGCTTGAGCTTGCAAGAGGCTCAGTGTTCACCTTTATATCCACAAGTCCTGGGATTTTCCCCTTGAGGCCTTCAAGTCCTTCCTTGATCCCCTGTTTTATCTTCTTCTTCTCATCTTCCGGATAATCCTTGAGCACCCAGAGTATCACATGTTTAACCATAATCATTCTCCTTTTCTTTGAAAATCCATTATTCAGCCTCGGCCGCTTCCGGTACGAGAAGCAGTTCCGGCTTAGAAAAAAGCCTCCTGTATTCTTTCAGGAATGAAGCGAAATAATATCCGTCGGCGATCCTCTCGTCGATCGTGAACTTGAGATCGGCATATCTGTTACTTACCGCGTTCCCATGGCTGTCGAGCTCGTATGCGATTCTTTTTGTCCCTATGGCTATGAACACGGGAAGCGTCCCGATATTGTACAGGTGATGGTTCACCGGGCCTATCCCGAGCGATCCGGTGTTCGTTATCATCGCTGTAGCGTGGAACGGGCTTGCCGCAAGCACCGATCTCGGTATGAGATCCAGATAATCCGCGATCCTGACGAGCATTATCGCAAACCTGAATATCAGACGGGGCATCCTGCAGAAGAACTCCGCCACCTGTTCGGTGTTGTTGCTCTCCGGTGAATTCTTTATGCTCTCGATCTGCTCTTTCATCTTATGATAGACATCGACGATCGAATCGGACGGATCGAAACATATCTTGATCGTCGTCTCCTCGCCTTCTATCGACATCTCGCGCTTGACGACCATCGTCATTTCTATGGCATTTCTCTGATAGACTCTGCGTCCGGCTATGAACCGGTTGATGTTCGGATACTTCGAAAGCGTCCTCACATATGCAGCAGCGACAAAGTGCATCAGACCGATTCCCTTGCACCCATCCCTGCGGAGCTTCTGAAGAAGCCTGTCAACCTCATTGATATTGAAGCTTTCCGAATAAAGATTGGCCGCTTCCATGCGGGTAGGCATTATATAAGGGATGAACTGGTTGAAAGGGTCGAGCCCTCTTACCCTGACTCCTTCCTTGCGGTCCCCCCATTTTCTTTTTTTCTTCGGCATTTCTTTCCTCTATTCCGCAAAAATCAGAACCTAAGCTGCTCTGCAAGCGCCGGTTCGGTTCTGAACCTTCCGCGCAGCTCGGCAGTATATGTCTTGGTGTTATGATTTTTGATCCCTCTGGCAGTAACGCAGCTATGGCATCCTTCTATCGTCACTGCAACGTCCTCGCTTCCGGTGATCTCGGTAATGATATCCGCGATATCCTGGCCTATCCTCTCCTGAAGCTGAAGCCTCTTGCAGACCATCTCGCACACGCGGACGATCTTTGAAAGTCCTATCACTTTTCCGTTAGGTATGTAGGCAACATTCGCACGCATGTCGTACATGAGCGCAATATGGTGCTCGCAGTACGAGAAAAGCGAAATGTCCTTCATCACGACTATCTTCTCTTTGGAAGTGTCTATATCGTCATCGAAAGTCCTGTCGAACATCTTGGCGATCTCGTGATTCGTATAGTTCATCCCCTCGAAGACTTCAGAATACATCCTCGCGACACGCTTCGGCGTATCAACAAGCCCCGGGCGGTCCGGGTCGTCTCCGAGCGCAGTTATTATCCCGCGTATATGCTCTTCAATAGCTTTTGTGTCTATCATCTCTTATATCCTTTTTTCCTTGAACATTCTCATCATCTCGTTCGTGAGACTTAAGTTGTTCGGTTGAAGCTCTATGTCCCCGCGCCTCGTCCATGCCGCGTATTTAAGCTCATCATCATCCATCTTTATCGTATCGTCTCCGCATACGTCGCAGAAAAAACCTGCGAGCAGATCCTGCGCCATTCCCCACGGCTGAGACTTATAATACCTGATATTTTCCACCTTTATCCCTGCCTCTTCCATGACTTCTCTGGCCACTGTTTCCTCAAGCGTTTCCCCTATCTCGGAAAATCCTGCCACGAGAGCGTTATGCGCATACCCTTTTCTATAGCGGGTGATCAGAAGACTGTCGCCGTTCGTCACTCCGACAATGACTGCCGGATTGATGCGTGGATACACGATGTTTCCGCATGCGCAACGCATGGCGCGCTCCTTCTCATCCACTTCCATCACAGCGCCGCAGCGTCCGCAGTATCTGCTGGCATCATACCATTTCCAGAGGTGATATGCGGTAAATGCCGCAAAGAGCTCTTTTCCTCCGCACATATCGCGGATCTGACGGATCGACATATACTCATAACCCGCGGGAACAATTCCTGCAGGTTTCATGGAAAGAAAATAATTCCTGTCATCAACAGAAAACAGAAATCTGATATCTTCACCTGCTGCAGATAGACCAGTAAATCTGAGTTCTCCGCTTCGCGTATCCGCAAGTATCCTGCCTTCAGGATCAAACACAAGAACAGGATCTTTCGCTTTTGGTTCACATTTCCTGAATCTGTTGTCAAGCTTGCTCGGGGCAATGTCCTGGATCATCACTTCTCCCGCTTCATCAGTGTTTTTTCATAATGCTCTTATATGCGGGCCTTACGATCTTGGTCCCGCTAACGAGCTCCTCTATCCTATGAGCGCTCCATCCGGCCACACGCGCTACCGCGAAGATCGGAGTGAATAGCTCCCTCGGTATGTTCATCATGTCGTAAGCAAATCCGCTGTAAAAGTCGACATTCGGAGAAACACCTTTATAGATCTTGCGTTTCTCGGCGATGACTTCGGGCGCGAGCTCTTCGACCTTCTGATAGAGCTTCATGTCCTCGGTCCTGTTCTTCTCCTCGGAAAGCTGCACTACATACTTCTTGAAGATCACTTCCCTCGGATCCGACATCGAATATACCGCATGTCCCATTCCGTATATGAGTCCCTGGCGGTCGAAAGCCTTTCCCGCGAGGATTTTCGCAAGATAAGCTTTGATCTCGTCGTTATCGTCAACATCTTTAACGTTGTCCCTGATGTTGTCCATCATCTCCATGACCTTAATGTTCGCACCGCCGTGCCTAGGGCCTTTCAGCGAGCACATCGCGGCCGCTATCGTCGCATACGTGTCGGAGCCTGATGAAGTAACGACTCTCGTCGTGAAACTCGAATTGTTTCCGCCGCCGTGCTCCATATGAAGCATCAGCGCAACGTCTAGCGCCTTCGCCTCGGTAACGGTGAACTTCGAATCAGGTCTCAGAAGATTGAGAATGTTCTGCGACGTCGAGAGCTCAGGAAGCGGGCGGTGAATGTACATGCTGTCAAGATTCTCGTAGTGATTGTACGCATGATAGCTGTACACGGCGAGCATCGGGAACACAGCAATGAGCTGCATGCACTGGGAAACAACGTTCTCAATCGAAGTTTCCGCGGCATTTCGGTCATAAGATGCAAGCGTGAGTATCGACCTCGTCATCGAATTCATCAGATCCCTTGTCGGAGCCTTCATTATGACATCCTTCGTGAAATTGGAAGGAAGCTCTCTCGCATCAGCAAGAGTCATGATGAAATCATCGGATTCCTTTTTGCTCGCAAGATCTCCGAACAGAAGCAGATATGCAAGATTCTCATATCCGAAAGGGGTGTTCCTGTATTTCTTTATAAGTTCCTCAACACGGTAGCCCCTGTACCAGAGCTGTCCTTCGCACGGATTTCCGTCAGGATCCCTTGCGATAATATTGGAAATATTCGTAAGTCCGGCAAGGACTCCTTTACCGTTAAGGTCGCGAAGCCCTCTCTTTACATCGAATCTCTCATAGTATTCCGGCGGAATGCTGTCATTCTCAAGAATAAGCTCAGAGTAACCTGATGTATCTATGCTGTCTCTCTTCTTCAAATATGCGTACCTCCGTGTAATGTTCCCGCGTAATGCGCATAATAAATCGAGTTTATATTTTACTATATAACTGTCTTATTTTCAAATCAAACAACGCTCCGGGAATTCCCGGAGCGTTAGCTGTCATTTATGTGTCAATATGTCATTATCTGCTAATTCTTGTATATGTCGTCGGGCTCGGGCCAGACGCGGTAGATCGGGTATCCGCCCCATGGATTCGGCTGTGCAGCCCATATTTCCATCATGCCGTTATCAACACGTTTTACGATTCTCCAACGGTCAACCTCGGCAAAGCGACCATGGTTCCATTCTTATCAATGCCGGCTCCCTCTCTCCTTTGATTGAATTTGGGAATGATCTCACTGTTCATTTCTGTAGTGCTGAGCCCCAGCTGCCTGTTTATCACTCCATAAAATCCGTATTTCCCGTTACCTTCAAGCACACGGCCTCCTTCTGTCCTGAACTCATTTGTGCTCCCATTAAAGCAGTTTGAAACACCGTTTGTACCCTGAGTTCCGCTAGAAGCGACCAGATATACGTTATAAGTATTCTGAACGCCGCCTTCCATTACCGAAACCGATCTTTTTATATTTGAACTGTTAGACTTCCAGTCCTTGAAAGCATCATATGCCTCGGGATGCTCAATAAAAGCAACATTTACCGCCTTCGCTATCTGATCGGCCGTATATACGTCCTTGGCCTTTCTGGAACTGTCAACGTATTTCACGAACATCGGCGAGAGTACTCCGACAAGTACCGCCATGATAGCGATCACGATGATCAGCTCGATAAGCGAAAGACCTCTGTTATTCTTTTCAGCCGTTTCTGTTCTGTTCATTCTGATTTCCATCTCTTTTCGTATACAGAATATTTCTGTCCTATATTATATCGGCACCGGTCATGAATTATTGACATTCACTGTTCTCTTTGCGACATGAGCAGAGCCATGATGTGTATGGCCTGCGGGAAGTCACCGTCCGCGATCAGCTTTTCGAGCTCGGCTGCCGAGTGCTTCGTAACGTTTAAGAATTCCGTATCATCAAGCTTCTGCCCCGAAACCCTGCGGCAGTTCCTTGCACGGAATATGTATGCATAATTGTCGGCTATCGTCGCGTTTTCAGGAATGGTAAGCATGTACGACCAGTCATCCGATTCGTACCCGGTTTCCTCTGCAAGCTCGCGCTTTGCCGCAAGAAGCGCATCTTCTCTCGATGCATATCCTGCTCCGTACTGCTTGCCGTCATTACGTTCAATGCCGCCCGCAGGGAATTCGGTCGTTACTTTCCTTACACCCTGGCGGTACTGTCTGACGCATATGTAATCGCCGTTCTCATCGGTGGCCGCTACGACAGAAAAATCCTTGCGGCTGTATGTGTAGAAAGGTTCAAAAACATTTCCGTCGGGAAAACGGTATGACGACCTTCTTATATCGATCCATTCATCGCTTACGATATGCTCCGTTGAAACTTCTTCCCACTCGAGCGGATCCTTTTTATTATATTCTGTTCCTTTATCTTCCATTTATCAAGTCTCTTTCAGATGCATTCAAGGGTTATGATATTTACCGGATATTCCGCATGCTTTTTATAAGAACAGCGATCCGAGAAGGCGGACAAGGAATGCGGCGATCCAGGCAACCATGCACTGCCATAACGCAACGGTAACTGCCCATCTTTTTCCCATTTCGCGTCTTACCGAAGCAATGGCAGCAATGCATGGCGTATAAAGCAGCGAGAACACGAGAAGGGATGCCGCTGATACAGGCGTCAGGAATGACGAAACACTGTCACCGAAAAGTATCCCCATCGAAGATACAACGCTCTCTTTCGCCAGTATCCCTGTGATCAACGATATGCATATCCTCCAGTCGCCTAGCCCGAGAGGCCTCATAAGGGGCGCTATGAATCCGGCAACCGCCGCAAGAATGCTGTCCTTTGAATCAGCTACGAGATTCAGGTGAAGATCGAAGCTCTTTAAAAGCCATACAACGATCGTGGCTATGAGTATGACCGAGAAAGCCCTCTGCAGAAAATCCTTCGCCTTCTCCCAAAGGAGCCTTGCTACGTTTATGGCGCGAGGCATCCTGTAGTTCGGAAGTTCCATGATGAAAGGAACCGCATCTCCACGGAACATCGTGCCGCGGTAGATTTTCGCTATTATTATTCCGATCGCTATGCCGATGACGTAGATCGCGGTAATGATAAGTCCGCCTTTACCCGGGAAGAAAGCGCTCACGAAGAACGCGTATATAGGAAGTTTTGCCGAACAGCTCATGAACGGGGTGAGCAATATCGTCATTCTTCTGTCGCGCTCACTAGGAAGAGTTCTCGTAGCCATTACGGCCGGAACAGTACAGCCGAATCCGATCAGCATCGGAACTATGCTACGTCCGGAAAGCCCGATCTTCCTTAAAAGCTTGTCCATCACGAACGCGACTCTTGCAATGTATCCGCTGTCCTCAAGAAGCGAGAGGAAGAAGAACATCGTAACTATTATCGGCAGGAAGCTCAGCACGCTCCCGACGCCCGTGAAAGTCCCGTCTATAACAAGGCTCTGCAATGTGGGGTTCACGCCTGCTGCCGTCATAAAATGCATGACTATGTCAGAGAGCGCCTTGATACCTGCGGCGAGAAGTTCCTGCAGAAAAGCGCCTATGACATTGAACGTCAGAATGAACACAAGTCCCATTATCACTATGAATACCGGGATCGCAGTGTACTTTCCCGTAAGGATCCGGTCGACTTTCTCGCTCCGTATCCTCTCCTTGCTCTCACGCGGTTTCTTTATAGCAGCGGCACATACCTTTGCGATATATGAAAACCTCATGTCAGCAATGGCCGCGCTGCGGTCGAGTCCGCGTTCCTTCTCCATCTGGAGCACTATATGCTCCATCGTCTCTATCTCATTCTGATCCAGCTCAAGGCGGGAAATGATCCCCTTGTCGCCTTCGATGACCTTGGATGCTGCGAATTTCGCAGGGATTTTCTTCTCTGCGGCATGGTCATCGATCAGATGCCTTACGGCGTGAATGCTCCTGTGGACCGCGCCTCCTCCCTCGCTGTCGTCACAGAAATCGCGCAGAAGCGGTTTTTCCTGGTATTTAGCGATATGAAGGGCATGGCTTACGAGCTCTTCTATTCCTTCATGCTTTGACGCCGAAATCGGTACCACAGGGGCGCCCAGCATATCCTCCATTCTGTTGACATCGACCATACCGCCGTTCGACGTGAGCTCATCCATCATGTTGAGCGCCACCACGACCGGAGTATCCATCTCAAGCAGCTGCAGCGTAAGATAGAGGTTGCGTTCTATGTTCGTTACGTCGACTATGTTGATGATCGCTTTCGGTTTTTCATCCAGGACGAAATGACGCGAGACTATCTCTTCACTGGAATACGGGGACATTGAGTAGATGCCGGGAAGATCGGTGATGAGCGTATCAGGATGCCCCTTTATCTGACCGTCCTTCCTGTCAACTGTGACACCCGGGAAATTGCCGACATGCTGGTTGGCTCCGGTAAGTGCGTTAAAAAGCGTTGTCTTTCCGCTGTTCTGATTCCCTACGAGGGCAAAAGTCAGAAGCTCGCCGTCCGGCAGCGGATTTCCGGTTCCTTTAGGATGGAATTTTCCGCTCTCTCCAAGGCCCGGATGATCAGAAGATGACGTTCGTTGCGGAGAAAAGTCATCAGACGGCGAAAAACCTTCCGGAACTTCTCGGACAATTATATGTTCTGCCTCTGAAAGCCGGAGCGTGAGTTCATATCCGTGTATCTCTATCTCCATCGGGTCGCCCATCGGAGCGTATTTCATGATCTTTAAATACGCGCCGGGAAGGACTCCCATATCAAGAAGGTGCTGCCGAAGGGGCCCGTCTCCTCCGACGCTTTCTATAACAGCATATTTTTCTATGGAAAGATCTTTTAGAGTCAAGACTCCGCACTTCCCTTCTCAGCAAAAAGCACGGCTGACAGCAGAAGGAACACGCCTCCGACGGAAAACATCCAGATCATGCTCTTCTCGCACAGTTCGAGGATAAAAGGAGCAATGGCCATGACTGCGCTTCCAATGACCGAATAGACCATGAGGCTTTCGGTGCCGTTCAAGTGTTCATTTATAGCCGGAATCTTCATGAACAGATCGGTTGATACCGGAGTGCCTACTCCGTCGAGAAGGCCTGCTATGCTCGCCGAAATAAGGATGAGCAGCGAAAAAGCAAACGGTATGTCGAGCATCATGAGCGAAACGGCACCCGCCGCCAGAACGATGGCCTGTATCTTCAGATCATTCTTTATTCTGCCACGGAGCTTGCTGTAAACGATCTCTCCGACATAAAGCCCTATGATTCCGTTAAGAAGGTTCGCATACGTCAGAACTACGCCGGGAAGTTCGAGCGACTGTATACGTCCGGGAATCAGGCATACGATTATCATTATGAGAAAATACTGCGGTACTACTATAGTTATCAGAGTGCGCCATACCGAGAAAGATGAAATGACAGCGCCGATCCTTTTCAGAGGATGCCTTCCCGGACCTTCCGAAGAAGTTACCGAAGCATGCTCTGCTATGAGTTTCCAAGGGATGCATGCATATTCGAAAAGGAGGTAGAGAAGATGTCCGACTCCTGCCACAAGGAACGTAGCCTGATATCCGAAAACTCCGGCCACGACGCCCCCGAGGCCGAGGCCGCACAGCAGTCCTCCTATGACTCCCATATTGCTTGCAGTGAGATTGCTGTTGCGCTGCTCCTCATTGCCGCAGCCTTTTGTTATGACCTCATTTCTTACCTGCTTAGTGCCTGCTGCACCCGCACCCGCAAAGAATCTCATCACGATAATGACCACTGTCGAGCCTGTAAAGAAGCATGACAGATTCGATACAGCGATCACAACCGCTGATACTATCATGAGAAGTCGCGTGTTCATCTTCTTGCTGACGGCAGGCATAGCGATCATTCCCGCGATATCCGCTATGGAGCATATCGATATCGAAAGGGCC
This sequence comes from Lachnospiraceae bacterium, assembly GCA_024691425.1. GTDB lineage: Bacteria > Bacillota > Clostridia > Lachnospirales > Lachnospiraceae > UBA2868. The sequence goes on along the minus strand of JAILNQ010000125.1, from coordinate 24,527 downwards.
GCCGCCATGACAGGTGAAAGTCCCCATGCCCCCTGGTTCCATTCCTTTATCTGCAGAGCCGAGAACGAAAGACACATATATTCAAAAGTCAGCGACAGGAAATTTCCGTACCGTATTGCTCTTGCTACGTTATCGTACTGATCCTTTACAGGCTTTTCGAACTCGCCGCTCTTCCTGAACGCGATCATATCTGAAAGGGGAAGCGATTCTTTGAGCACGATGACCGCAAGTATTATCGTCGCAACGAACATCAGCACCATGTTGATGACGTTCTTCCTTATATAGCCGTCAGCTATCCGGCATGACAGTACAAGGCTTGAATCCGTGTTTTCTATCTCGGCAACGAACAGGTCGTCATCATCAACAACCTTTTCGGTACGCTCAATGTAAATGTCTTTTATGAAATCATTTTCCTGCTTCTTCTTCTCGAGATAGTCTCCGAGATCCGCTATCTCATCCATCTCAACGCCCTTTTCGAGCACGCCGTCTATTGATGCACCGATATACGAAGCAACACCTTTAATGCTCTTCTCGGATGCTCTTACGAACTCCTGCTCGTAAACGGCAGTAAGGAATATACCCTGGAGTACTATGGCAGCAACTGCGGCGAAAACTATCCTGTTCGCCTGCCAGTTTTTCTTAACGCCAACGGTAACCAGAACGATGATAAGAAGTGCGAGTATTCCTATGCTCCCGAACGTCGAGCGCCTTGCCGAGGGAGCAAGCGAAGAAACAACGTTCTTCTTGGAATAATAAGTAGTCAGGACTCCTGCTGTCTTATCGCCGTCAAGGATATCCTGCCGGACTGTTCCGTATTCGGAAAGCGGTATGACGAAATGGTCCTCATCCTTCGTGGTAGCAATGACATTGCCGTCCGCATCCTCTACGACAACGATGGAATCCATTCCGCCGTCGCTAATAAGCTCCCGGCTTCTTTGCAGAACCTGGCCGATTCCGTAATAATTCGACAGTCTTTTGCCGTACTGGAGCGACGTTTCGATTTCCTCCACCGCAGTTTCGTTGCACGTTATTATATACTGCTCCTCATTGGAATAGGAATAATCGAGAACCGTAAGGTAGCTCAGCGCACACAGCGCCACGGCAGACAATGCGGTGATTATGAGTATGATGTAGTATTCACGGAAAAATGCTTTCATTTTCTGTCCCTATCTGTATATCCTGTCAACGCCTCTCAACAGATCGAATCCTGTTACGAATCCTGTGTTTTTCGCCGTCGTCATGTTAAGAACAACATGCGGCGAGCTAGTGTAGATGCACGGCTGCTTCCCGGCCTTCTGTCCATGGAAGACATTGCTCGCAACCATCGAGGCATAATTGCCGTACCCCTCGTAGTCGAAACATGAAAGGCACATCATGCCGCCCATTTCACTTATCGAATCACCATCACCGATAAGGGACGGAATGCCCTTTTCGGCCGCATATCCGGAAAGCTCAGGAGCGCTTGCGTCATCCATCGTCCCGTACGCGAAAAGAATCGCATCATCTTCTGAAAGATCAGCATTTTTTAAACTTTCATACATCTGATCGTAATAGTCTTCTTCAAGTGATTCCTCCTCGGAGAAGTTGATCTCATCGATCTTAACTCCGAGCTCTCCGGCCTTTTCACGGTAAAGAGGGTTGCCGGTAATCGTATCCATTCCGTTCACGGTCATCATAGCGATGCGGTCGAAACCGAGCATCTTCTGATAACCCTCGAACTGCCTCTTGTAAGGATTCGGCTCGACAAGTGCCCATATATCGTCATCGCCCGTATCCTCCGCCGAATCTATTATCCCTGAGGCAACCGGATCGGTCGCAAGACATATGAGAAAAGGAATCTCAAGATCAAGTTCCTTCAGGAAAATTCCCGGATCGGTTCCCGTACCAACGACTATGTCGAGAGCTCCAGACTCACTTTCAGAAACAAGCGTCTCTTTTATCCGTTCATCATCACCTACTCCTATCATGTACGGTTCATCATCAAATGAAACATACTTTCCGAGATCATGTGACAGAACAAAATCATAGTATGCGAAGAATTCCGCCGGAGCTTCGGAAAAATCAATACTTTCGTTTATGTATCCGAGCGTCTGGAGGCCTTCAACGAATCCTTTCAGGCACAGATATGAGCTTTCGATCGGCGGCCCGAGATCCATGAACGCGATCCTGAACGGCTCACCGTCAGGACGTGCAACAGGTTCGGTTTCAAACTCATAATCCTGACCTGCGACGTCTATGACGACCTCGTTCCTTCCCGAGCATCCTGAAAGGAACATGGCGAGAACGATCATTGCTGCGCTAAGCGTCCTGAAGGTTCTGAAGCGTGTATGCGCTATAGTGTTCCTTTGCGTATGCCGCGATCCTTTCATACCAGTTATCTCCTTTCTCAGCTGCCGCAGCGATGTCGTTGTAGAATTCAAAGCAGCCCATTTCATGGGCAGACTTCATGTCGGTTTCAAACAGTGCGTTGTATCTTTCGGGCGTGATCGGTTTAGCCATGAGCTCAAAAGGCCCTGCATTTACTGCTCCATCCCCTGTATCAAAAAGCATGTATATCGGTCCGCTCAAGTACCCCGAATCATCAAAGTCCCTCCGGGGGTTCGCTATGTCCTCATACCCGAGCGATTCCATCATTTCACATGTTCTTTTGTTCCAGTCCTGAAGATAGACGGACTGGAGTATCCCGCCGAACCATGTGAACCCTCGCAGATAACTAGAAAGGAGCCACGACAGATAAACGTGCGGCAGTACCTGCCTCGACTTTATCGCATCACCCAGCTCATCTTCCGACATGCTGAACTCGTAGCTTTTAGCGTTAACATCCGTGCCCCGCAGTTTCCCGTCCTCATCAAGATTCAGAGCAAAACACCTTCTGTCGCTGCATCCCCTGAAGATCAGTCCGGATAGTTTTCTTCCCTCATCATCTGCAATTTCATTGAGCGCTCTGACCGTCTTCGGATCGAGCAGAAAGTCCCGGATGAAACCTCCGCGTTCGGAATAATCCTTCATGAACAGCGAAGCGAAAATACTTTCCGCTTCCATATGCCAGAAATTCCCCTGGCATATCGTTGGGCAAAGCCTTTCATATAATCCTTCTCCGAGGAAGAGCACCTGATCGGCGAATCTTTTCTGCGACAGCACCCCGTCGCTCTGATAGAGGTTTTCCATGACCTCACGGATCTTCTTTTTTACGAGATAGCTTTTTACCCTTGCAAGCGCTTTATCTTTCGTGCTCCTTGCCATCAGAGATGTGAACGCGTCCGAGAGCGAAGCCGCCGCATTCGTCGGCATCTTCGGAAGAAGCGGGATATGCTCCGCCTCATCAGTTCTCGAATACGCGATCAGGCCTCTTGCATATGTAGAGCTGTTTATCGGAACAAGACCGAACGAAACCATGGGAACACACGGCAGGTCGCCATGCAGTTTCTTAAGAAGCCTCGCGTAGAGCAGGTCTCCCTGGAACGACTGCGCCGAATACAGCCCGCCGAGATGATCGGCCGTATAGAAAATCCCGCTTTCCATGACAGAGCCGACCATATGCGCCGCCTCATCAGACAGACGCGCACCTATATAGCTGCAGCATTCATCTATGAGATCATCTTTTTTCAGGACATGCGCGATCCTGCAGTTCCCTTTCAGTTTCCCGATCTCATGTTCAAGCCATCCGTCCAATGTCATATCGGATGACATCATCCTGTCGACTGTCGTATTGCAGCTTCTGCATGTTTTTATGATGTCTTTCATGACTGCTCTTCCAGTCTGAAGGCGAGCATCGTAAGATCATCGAACTGAACCGCGTCTCCGACGAACGCATCCACGTCCGCCCTGACCTTAGGAAGAAGCTCCGTAGGCGATGCCCCCGCGCTTTTTGCAAGTACTGCGACAAGCCTTGACATATCGTAAAGCTCGTTGTCTGAGTTGGTGGCTTCGGGGACGCCGTCCGTGTAAAGGAATAGCGTATCTCCCTTTTCGAGCTTGAGGGTACAGTCGATGTATGTGATATCCTCCATAGTCGCAACGGGAGGTTTCTTCTTTTCCGGCTTTATGATCTCGGTTTCGCCTGATTTTTTCAGGATCACAGGATACTCATGGCCTGCGTCCGAATATGTAACAATTCCGGTTGAAAGCTCAACAATTCCGAGCCATACGGTCACGAAAAGCGCCGCATCATTTTCGCCGCAGAGCTGATTATTGACGTGGTACAGCGTTTCAGCCGGTGAGCTGCAGGAGTATGAATTATCCTTTATCATGACTTTCGATATCGCCATGAAGAGCGACGCAGGAACACCTTTTCCGGAAACATCCGCCATGACAAGAGCTAAATGGTCATCATCGAGCATGAAGAAATCATAGAAATCTCCGCCTACCTCTTTAGCGGGATCCATTGACGCAAACAGAGTGAAATCCTTTCTTTCAGGGAACGGCGGGAAGATCCTCGGAAGCATCGATGCCTGGATCTCCGTGGCGATGCTGAGCTCCGCTCCTATCCTTTCCTTCTCTGCAGTGACTGCAGTCAGGTTATCCATATATTCGTGAAGGCGGGTGATCATTTTCGAGAATTCCATCGACAGGGACGTTATCTCATCCTCATCTTTATCATCCGTCTTTATCCTGTCGGCGATCGCAGGATCCTTTTCCCTTGCGTACTGCTGAACATGCCCCTCGAGCACGGTTATGCGCTTCAGCATCGTCTTCCTCACATAAACGATGATGGCCGCGGAACATATGCCGAGAACTACAACGTACAGTCCGACGAGCGCGATCGCCGTGTTTCTTATCGATCCGTTGACGTAGCTGTAATTGATGTCAGTCAGTATCACGCCGAGAACTTTATCACCGTATTTTACCGGAGTCGGATAGCTGTAGACGTGGCCGTATTCATTGTCGTATGCATCCATTCTCTCCGCCGGCATGCCTGAATTGTAAGCTGCCCAGAGGTTCTCATGTATGGAAGGTTCCTGATAGCTCGTGATGCCGAGATCGAGATATGACTGGCCGTCCACGACTTTCTCATCACGGGGACCGTCGAACATGAAGCACATCGTGTACTTGTCACCCGTAGGATAAATGTAATATGCATAATCAAGCTTGAACTCATCCCTGATGTCATCAAAAAGTATCAGATACTTAAGATACAGATACCTGAAGTAAAGAGCGGCCGTTTCATCATCGAGCTGATCATATCTGACATCTTTTCCGAAAACGCTGTCCGGATAATTTTTCTTGAACGCGGATCTGAACTCAAGGAAGTAATCATCCAGAAGTTCCGAATACTCATACGGTATCAGCATCTCCGACGAATGAGCATCAAAATATTCCTGGAGAGCGGCAAACTCATCAATGTCCTCATTCATCTCTCCGCCTATGAAAGTGTTTACTTTCGCGAGCAGTTCCATGTTCTGGTTATAGTAGATCCTGTTCTGCGTTATGTAAGTCGCGGCAGCGGTTATGATTATCGTGACCAGGATGAAGAAAATGAATATCTTGATGAATTTTGTGGCCAGTGAATTGTTGTTTTTGTTCATGGTCTCTCCTTTGCGTTTTCAGCATCTTCAGATCCGTAAAGGGCCGCCGATACGGTTTTAGATATAAGCTCGCTCATTGATTCTTCCGACAGGTAAGCGATATGCGGCGTCATGATGCATCTGTCAGACTTCATAAGCGGGCTAGTCATGTCATTGAAAGGTTCATTCTCAAAAACATCGCAGGCAAAAGCCGAAACTTTTCCTGAACCGATCGCTTCACAGAGCGCCTCGTGATCGATGACCGCTCCTCTTCCGGTGTTCACTATGACAACGCCGGGCTTCATTGCATCGAACTGCCTGCGGCCGATCATATGCCTGCTCTCCGCGGTCAGAGGAAGGTTCGGCGAGATCACGTCGCTGGAGCTTAAAACCTCATCGAGGGTTGCCGGCTGCGCTTTGCTGATCGTAATCTCCTCAGCCGGAACATAAGGATCATAAGCAATGACTTTCATTCCGAACGCATGAAGATAAGTGCAGACTTTTTTCGCTATGCGTCCGAATCCTATGAGCCCGTATGTCAGACCCGAAAGCCTGTGGACCGGAAAATCGAGTGCGAAGTCCGGATCCGTCCACTTGCCGGCTTTTATGTAATCAGAGTATATGTTTATATGGCGGAGGCTCGCGAGCATAAGCGCCATCTGATGAACGGCGACCTCCTCGACGGCATAATCAGGTATGTTCAATACCTCTATGCCGAGCTTTTCCGCCGCTTTGACATCAACACAGTCACAGCCCATCGCTGCGATCACGATACGCTTAACGCTTTTAATCCGGCCAAGAACTTCCCTCCGGAAGGGTGTTATGAGAGTCACCGCGACATCCGCGTCTTTGCAGGCATTTACAATATCATTATCATCCGAAGCATCATAGGCGATATCAAATGGTACGCCATTGGCAGAAAATGCCTTTTTCCACTCATCTATGTGCGGTGTTGTTTGGTATGCGAAAAGCACGATCCTCATATCATAACCCGCTTTCCTTTATCGCATATGCCGCCTCGGCAAGAATCTCCTTGTCATCAACGAGCGCGAATCTGACATAGCCCTCACCGCCCGAACCGAATGCCGGACCGGGCGTGCACAGTATTCCCGTCTTTTCAAGAAGAACATCACAAAATTCCATGGAGCTAGAAAATCCTTCCGGAATCGGGCACCATACGAAGAACGCTCCCTTCGGATCGGCAACATCCCATCCTGCGCTGCGAAGTCCGCCGCAGAACACGTCCCTTCGTTCCTCATAGATGGAGCAGATATTCTCGGCATACGAAAGCGGAAGCGACAGCGCCGCAACGGCAGCCCTCTGGAGCGGTATGAACATTCCGAAATCTATGTGCTCGCGGATCGTCCTGACAGCATCTATTGCCTTCTGATTGCCGGCAACAAATCCTATCCTGGCTCCGGTTATGCAGTATGTCTTTGACAGTGAGAACAGTTCGATCCCGACATCCGTTGCGCCTTCGGCCTCAAGAAAACTCTCTCCTTTTGCACCGTCAAATACCATATCCCTGTATGGGTTGTCGGAGACAACAAAAACATCATATTTTCTTGCCCATTCGGCAAGCTCATCATAAAAGCCGGAAGGTGCTGTCGTTCCGAGCGGATTGGACGGCAGATTGACAACGATCATCTTCGCGGCCTTTGCAACATCCTCCGGAATCGATGAAAGATCCGGTACGAAGCCGTTTTCTTTTACAAGGGGATAATACTGTATGCAAACCTGCGCAATGTACGCCGCGGCAAGAAAGCCTGGATAGCCGGGATCCGGCAGAAGCACGGTATCCCCTGGATCGCACAGTGCGAGAAAAACATGCAAAAGAGCCGTCTGCGTTCCGCTGCAGCTCGTAACAAGCTCCGGAGTAAGGCTGACTGAAAACCTTTTCTTATAATGCGAAATCACGGCTTCCGTCATTTCAGGAAGGTCATAAAGAGCGTATTTCCATGCCCCGGGTTCTTTCGAAGCTTCATTAAGAGCAGCCCTCACCTCTTCCGGAGGCTCAATGTCAGGCGTCCCGATGCTTAAGTTATACACGCGCCTTCCGCGCTCCTCGAGCTCTTTTCTTTTTATATCAAGTCCGGTGAATACCTCCACTCCGAACCGGTTCATTTTCGACGAAAGAATCATTCAGCTCACCCTTCCAGCACCTTGCGGATGGTCAGAACGTTCTGGCCGTCACTGTGATCGTAGATGACAGAATCCATGCTCTTTTTGACCATGAAAATACCGAGGCCGCCTATCTGCCTCTCCTCTGCCGAAAGCGTGATGTCAGGGTCCTCTTTTTCAAGGGGATTATATGGGATTCCGCTGTCCCTGAACGTGATGACTGCCGTCTTCGGCTCATCCTCGAGCTCGATCTCGATCGCCGCCTTTCCTCCTTCAGGTCCGTATGCGTAACTGGCTATGTTCACGAAAATCTCTTCGGCTGCGATATCGATCAGGTACATCACCTTTAGCGGGCAATCCGCATTCTCCAGCTCGCTGTCAATGAACGCGAGGATCTCGCTGAGATTTTCTCTGACGGCATCCGTCTCCAACCGTTTCATATCATTTCCTTTCAAAAATCCAATCATAGAAAAAACGGGAGGCCATCCTTTTGGTTAACCTCCCAGTGTTTTCATCCCGGAACACAAATGTCCGTTATCATTCAATGTTGAGAATCTCCGTGAACCCGGTGACTTCAAATATCTCTTTGATCTCGTCAGCTACATTCTTGACAACCATGCTGCCCTGTTTGTTCATGCGCTTCTGGCCTGCAAGAAGAACCCTGAGTCCTGCTGAAGAAATGTATTCGAGCTTTGAGAAGTCGAACACAAGCTTCTTGACATCATCAAGCGACGCCGTAAGCTCTTCCTCGAGCTGCGGAGCCGTAGTCGTATCAAGTCTTCCTTCAAGTGAGATCGTAAGCTCATCTGCATTCTTATCTTTGGTGATCGTCATTTTCTTCTCTCCCTTATATATTATAAAACTGCCAACATCTGCATTATACTGTAATCTTATGAAAAATTCAAGAATGTTCAGCGTTTCTCACTCATCGAAAAGCGGCGTAGAAAAATATCTTTCGGCCGTATCCGGAAGCACCGTCACAACTGTTTTACCGCTTCCGAGTTTGTCGGCAAGACGAAGTGCCGCAGCAACGTTCGTACCGCTTGAAATGCCGCACAGTATCCCTTCTTCTCTTGCCAGTCTCTGAGCAGTTCCTATCGCCTCTTCGTCGGAGACGACATATATGTCGTCGAACACGGACAGATTGAGTATCTCGGGTATGATGCCGTCACCGATTCCCATCTGAAGATGCGTCCCTATGTTTCCGCCCGCGAGAATGGCCGCATTCTCCGGCTCCACTGCCCATATCTCTATGAACGGGTACTGAGCTTTCAGCACTTCTCCGATACCTGTTATCGTACCGCCGGTTCCTATGCCCGAGCAGAACCCATGAATAGGCCCTGCGACCTGTTCCATTATCTCGAGCGCGGTATGATTTTTATGTGCCATAGTATTGTTCGGATTTTCGAACTGCTGCGGAACGAACACGTTCGGATCGTCTTCCTGCATCTTAAGCGCAGTCTTCAGACACTTGTCCATGCACTCGCCGATGTCGCCGTCATCATGGATCAGTATTACTTCCGCACCGTAATGCTTAACGATCTTCGTCCTCTCCTCGCTCACGGAATCCGGCATTATGATGATGGTCCTGTAGCCTCTTACCGCACCTACGAGTGCAAGTCCGATGCCCTGGTTGCCGCTCGTCGGCTCGACGATCACGGTATCCTTATTGATCAGTCCTTCACGCTCTGCCGCTTTTATCATGTTCAGCGCGGTCCTCGTTTTTATGGAACCGCCTATGTTGGTTCCCTCGAACTTGACGAGAACCTCCGCGCTTCCCGGTTTCACAAGCCTGTTGAGCCTTATCATCGGTGTATGTCCAACGGCCTCAAGTACATTATCGTAAATCATAAGCACCTCATATCATTCCATGTTTTTACACAACTATGTGGCATTATACCACAAAAAGAGCAGCAAGTATCGATTATGTTATACTGTATATTGAAAATCAGCATCACGGAATCTTCTATCGAAAGGAAAAAATATGTCTAAAGCAAACTGGAAACCCGGAAACATGCTCTATCCCCTGCCCGTTGTCATGGTAAGCTGCGCCGGCAACGGATGCAGGCCGAATATTATTACCGTTGCTTGGGCGGGAACAATATGTTCGGATCCTGTCATGGTATCGATATCCGTCAGGAAGGAGCGCCACTCTCACGATATCATCGCCGCAACAGGCGAATTCGTTATCAATCTCGTGACTGAAGATCTTGCATTCGCAACTGATTACTGCGGAGTCAGGTCAGGAAGAGATATTGATAAATTTGCCAAGATGAACCTTACGCCCGTCGATATCGAAGGCGTGTCAGCTCCGGCAATAGCAGAAAGTCCCCTGAGCCTCGCCTGCAAAGTCAAGGAGATCAAGGAGCTCGGAAGTCATGATATGTTCATCGCCGAAGTCGTCGGGATCCTTATTGACGAGAAGTACATGGACGAGAACGGAAAGTTCGAGCTCAACGATTCGAAGCTCGTAGCTTACTCTCACGGCGTATACTTCGGTCTGGGAAAGAGGATCGGAAAATTCGGATACTCGGTAGAGAAAAAGAAGAAAAAGAATTGAAAGGAGTGGAGCATACGGGGATAAAGACAAAACCTGTGCACCAATGTCACGGGTTCGAGATAATTATTTGAAATTTGTAGAAAATGGAGCATACGGGGATCGAACCCGTGACCTCCAGATTGCGAACCTGGCGCTCTCCCAGCTGAGCTAATACCCCATATTTATCTAAATTGCTGAGCTAATACCCCATCACAGACAGAAATTATACCACGATTTTCTTTAAGCCTCTACCCCATATTTCATGATTCATGAATATACGGGTATACGTCGTATTTTTTTCTTCCTGCGGAATCCATTCTGACAAGGTCTCTTATAAGATCGTCTTCGATAAGTATATGCCATGCTTCGTAAATAGCATACACATATTTTTCATCAAGCACCATTTTCTTCGATATCAGCGGGCATTCGTAAGGCAGGTCGATATCGCAGTATATCATTTTCAGCTCGCCTGATCTTTCCATGTGAGGCTCGAGCGGAAAAGTCCTGCACTGTATCGGGCGCAGAGATCGCGGACAGTTTTCGGGGCCGCGGCAGATCGCCGTATAGAAATGCTTTCCCCACGAATGCGGAAGGTAATGGAACCTGCTCTCACGCCTTACAAGCTCAATATCCGCTCCCTGTTCCTTCAGGAATTCCATTTCGCCCGGAAGCAGATAAATGTACAGCTCTTCGTCCGGAACAGAGCCGCCTTTGCAGCATACGCTGCCGCAGAGGCTTCCGCAGTCATGCTTAAGCGGTGATGCGGCATCCAGTATTGAATAGACTTTACGGTATGTTTCATTATCCGCTTTCAATTCATAATCCTTTCATGAAAGTTCCGAACTGTCTCTTGTAATGTTCTTTGCCCATCCATACCTGTAAAAATGCGCGAATACCCACGGCCATTTCACGAATTCATCCGTACACAGAAGAAAGTACACCCATTTGACCGGAAGCTTCAGAACAAATGCTGAAATAAGTCCTAAAGGAACGGCATATACCCACATGTCGATGAGATCGCACCTGAATCCGAATCTGCTGTCCCCACCTGCCCGGAACACTCCGGCAATGAGAGTCGAGTTCACGGCTGTCCCGGTTATGTAATAAGTGTCTATCAGAAGCATGAACTTAAGATAATCAAGCGCCGTATCCGAAAGCGACACGGCCGACATCGTTACCGGAATAAGCACGAGAACGATGAGGCCTCCGAGAATTCCCGTAACAAATGAAAGTCTGAGGCACGCATGTCCGGCATCTATTCCTTCTTCCCTGTTTCCCTCTCCGAGTATCTGTCCTACCATTATTCCTGATGCAGATGCGATACCGTAGCAGAGCACTGTTCCGAGGTTTCTTACCACGTTGTTTATCGAATATGCTGCGACCGCATCATCTCCTAGATGGCCGAGTATCCCCGAGTAAGCCGAAAATCCCACTGCCCACACGAGATCGTTTGCTATGGCCGGCAATGCCATGCTTATGAAATCCTTCTGAAGCAGCCGGTATCTTTTCAGCATCGTTGAAAATGTCAGCCGGACTCCGGGTTTTCTGAATACCGATACAACAATGCATCCGATCAGCTGCAGCAGACGGCTCAGCGAAGTGGCGATCGCTACGCCGATCACCCCGAGCTTCGGAGCTCCGAATAGTCCGAAGATGAAAACCGCATTCAGCAGCACGTTCGATATGAGTGCCATAGCCTCGAGCACAGTGCTGACAGCAACCTTGCCGATGCACCTTAATATGGACATGTAAACAGCGCTTATCGCCCAGAAGATAAGTCCGGGTGCGATGAACATCAGATACTTTGCCCCGAGGGCTACGAGCGACTCGTCATTCGTATATATCCGCATAAGGATTTTCGGTATCGCAAGTGCCGCGGCAGCTCCGATGGCCGCAACAGTCAGAGCATATTTAAATCCGATCCCCTCGACCTTCTCGATCGTCTCAATGTCTCCCTTGCCATAATACTGAGCCGAAAGCATCGCTATTCCGGTTCCGATGCCGTACAGGAACATGAAAAAAATCCCGATCATGCTGTTGGCCAGAGACACGGCGCTTATCGCTGACTGCCCGACATGATTGAGCATCAGCACATCGGCGCTGTTAACGGCAGCATCGATCAGGTTCTGGAAAATGATCGGGACGGCTATCGCCCATATTTTCCTGTTGAGGATTTTTTTATCTGCAATTCTTCTCATATGTCAATAAAACTCATCCTCATTTTTCGATAAGGATCTGAATGATATGTCCTGCTCATCTCTAGGAATCTGCCATATATGTCTGAAGTTCCTTCCAGAACGGGATGAAGCAGAGTAATGCAACCGCCATGGATATCGTATCGGCGACAGGGGTTGCCCAGGCTATCCCGTTGACACCGACAAGGCGCTCAAGAATGAACATCGCCGGTATGTCCACTCCCCCCTTTCGCAGCACAGAAAGGACGAGCGGAGTCAGCTTCCTTCCTGTCGACTGAAACATCGTGATGATGACCATTGCTATCGGTATGAACACGCCCGTCACGCAGATGATGCGTTGGAAACGGCTCCCGTATTCAACGGTCTGCGGATCATTGATGAACGCCCGTACAATGAATCCGGCTCCCGTCAGAAGAAATACGGTATTTGCAGCAGCTACTGCTATGCTCAGAACGAGAGTCGTATTAACGGCCGACAGCATGCGCTTATAGTTCTTCGCTGAGTAATTGTATCCGATAAGAGGGATCACGCCCTGTGAAAGTCCCGTGGCAACCGCATAGTTCAGCAGGTCGACTTTCTTCGCTATGCCTATCCCTGCGACGGCCTCATTACCGTAGCCGGACATCAGGCGGTTCATGAATACATTAGAAAGGACTCCGGAAATATTCATGATGGCACTCGGAAGTCCGACAAGCATGATCTCGAGCGGTATCCCGCTCTTTAACGTATAATCGCGCGGATTCATCGAAAGCACCATCTTGTCGCGCTTTATCCGGATCAGAATGACGAAGTATGCGGCTGATGCCACGTTCGAAAGCAGCGTCGCGATTGCCGCGCCCGCAATATCAAGTTCAAATGCCGAAATGAAGATCGGATCGAGGATGATGTTCAGGATTCCGCCGAGCGCGATGCCGAAGCTGGCCTGATGCGAAAATCCCTCCGCGCGCACAAGATGCGCGAACGTGGCGCTGAGCACAGTCGGAACCGCTCCGATCGCTATTACCCAGAAGATATACATGCAGCAGTAATCGTATGTCGACTTATCTGCTCCGACCATCGGAAGCAGGACGCTCCGGCCGAAATATATGACCATACCGTATATGAACGCGACAACTCCCGCAGTCCATAAGCTGAAAGCCGAAGCCTTCATAGCATGCCCGTGATCGCCCTTTCCGAGCGAACGCGATATAAGGCTCGCCCCGCCTATTCCGAAAAGATTCGCCATGCCTGTCAGCAGCATGAAAATCGGCAGGCATATCGAAGCCGCCGCCACCTGCCTAGGATTCCCGACCTGTCCGATGAAGAACGTATCCGCCATGTTGTACGCGACGGTTATCAGCTGACTTATGACCGTCGGAACTTCAAGGGCCATGACGGCCTTGAGTATCGGCGCTTCCTCGAACAGTTTTTTATTTGTCTTCTCTTCTGCAGCAGTCATTTCAGCTAACTACCCCTTAACAGATTTCCATAAAAAAATATTATATCATATATCTTTCCCGTTCCCGCCCGGAAGTGTCGCATTCATGCTTCCTGTGCGATATCCCCTCATATCAAGAGTCACGAAAGAAAATCCGATCTCTCTGAACTTCTCATACACCGCTGTTCTCATGTCATCGGAGGCAAGCCTTGGTATGTCTTTTTCCGGAACTTCTATTCTCGCGATCTTACCGTGCAGCCTGACGCGCTCTTCGGCAAATCCGTTTTCGATAAGGAACTGTTCCGCTCTGTCTATCATAGCGAGCTTTTCTTCCGTTATCTCCTCGCCGTATACGAAACGCGATGCAAGGCACGCATATGCAGGCTTGCTCCACGTTGGAAGCCCCATGGCCTTAGAGATAGTGCGCACATCGGATTTGCTGAGCCGGGCGTGCCTCAGCGGGCTTTTCACACCGAGCTCCTCCACCGCCTTAAGCCCCGGTCTGTAGTCCCCGAGGTCATCCATATTTGATCCTTCCGCCGAAAATGATATGCCATTCTCTTTTGCTGTCCTCATTATCTCAGCGAAAATCCCGCGTTTGCAGAAATAGCACCTGTCGGGCCCGTTTTTCCTGTACTGTTCATTCTTCATCGGATCTACCGCAATGATGATGTGCCTTATGCCGCGCTCTTTACAGAATGACACTGCATCGCCTATCTCCCGCTCCGGGACGGATGCATCCTTTGCAGTGACTGCGATCACACGGTCTTTCAGCACTTCGTGCGCGACGGCAAGAAGAAGAGCCGAATCGGCTCCGCCGGAAAATCCGACCGCAAGCGAGCCGAGCCTGGCAATATAAGTCTTAAGCTCATCAAGTTTATTCTTCTGTTCCTGTGAAAGTCCTTCAAGCTCTGTCATGACAACCCTCGTTTATGATTACCGGATTACTGTACCGGGTATGATTTTTCCTTAAGATATTATATTATAAACAAGATTCTTGTGATACCTTGAAACGATAAAGATACTGTATTTTAATCACTCTCGGGTGTATATGTAACAGTTTTACCCTGTCAGCAATCAGTAAGAAAGAGGTTTAGAAGTGATGGAGCTGAATTCGTTCATCTTCCTTTTTCAATTATCCCCCTGACCTCGTCAAGCCTCGGAGGGTTCAGCGGAAGCGGGAATCTTGATATCGCAACCGCGGAGCATGCGCTTGCGAAACGTACCAGTTCGTCATCGGACAGTCCATGAAGCAGAGCATAAACGCATCCTGCCTTGAAGGTATCCCCTGCGCCGAGGGTGCTCTTAACTTCCACGTCAAAAGGCTTCATCCTCTGTATCATTCCGTCTTTTCTTCCATAGAGCATATCACCGCTGCCCTGGGTTATTATCGTAAGTCCCTCAGTCTCCGGCATCATGATTTTCAGTATGTCCTCTGCCGCCATGTCAGGATAGTGTTCCGACGTGCATTCCTTCGATACGACATTTACCGCGGCGTGCCTGTGAAGATATGAATCATGCTTTGCATCGATCGTCACATACGGTATGCCCTGGCGGCCGCAGATTTTAGCGGCAAGTTCTGATTCCTCCATGAAGAACGGGTCTATTGCCGCTACCCTGCATCCTTCTATATCGCTCTCCTTCGGCACGTTCCACCATCGCTTTCCTTCCTCGAATAGCGTCCTGAACCTGCCCATCGGCGAGCGCACAAGCCCGTGTATGACGACATAGTCCATAACTCCGTTATCTTCACCGAAAGTCAGCGGTGAAAGATCGACATTCTTTCCGTCATAGAATCCGCGCAGCATCGGAGCGACCTGCGTTCCGATCCATGTGCCGTCGATGATCACCGATGCGCCTAATGAATCCAGCACTGTCGCCGCCGTTCCGGTCTCACCTCCCGGCAGGAAGTACTGCTCCTTGATCTCTGAATACTCATCGGGTTTGAGGAAACCGTCCCTCAGCAGGAACGAATGCGTCCCGAGAATCTGCCCGAAAAGGTATGCGTCTTTTTTCTTTTCCTTCTCACTCATATCTTGTTCACCTAAAGCGTCCTTCTGTCCGAATCAATTTCGTATGCGATATATTCATTATCCGCCTCTTCCGTAAAAAAATCCACAACCATATGACATTATAATATATACACTGCCTGTATGAGAGGGCAGGCGTCACATTTGCAATTTATTGTTATCATTTCACGGTCCGCATGATATAATAGCGAATGGCTTTTTGTAATTGATTCAGACTGATCGGAGGAAAAATGTTCGGCAATCGCGAAAACGGAATATCCCATCGCATAGTTCATCTGTGGCTCGTTATAATAATCATCATTTTCTCAGGGACCGTGATCATAGCCACGTTCCGTCTGTCCAATGCCTTCATGCGCATAACGGCTGCCTCACAGCAGAATTCGGATCTTCAGAAAGCCGCCCATGAGCTCATGAATGCATCGGATTATCTTACCGAGCAGGTCCAGCGGTTTACCTTGAACGGTGATATCAGGTTCATGAACCTGTATTTTGAGGAAGCTTTCGAGTCTAAGAGACGTGAAGAAGCTCTCTCGAAAATGGACATAGACAGCAGCGCCGATGCGGCCTTTGGCAAGCTTCAGGAAGCCATGGAAAGCTCCGTGAACCTCATGGAGCAGGAATACTACGCCATGCGTCTTGTAGTCGAGGCGAAAGGATATACGGACTATCCCGAAGTGCTTGATGACGTTACGCTCAGCGCAGAAGATGCCGCTCTTTCTCCTTCGGAAAAAATAAGACGCGCAACCGAACTTGTTCTCAACGATGAATACTACGAGCAGAAGGATAAGATCAGAACAGGCATGCAGAAAAGCCTGATTGAAGTGGATAAGCTGGCAGAAACAAAAGTGGATTCAGCAATCGTTTCGCTAAAGCATGAAATGGGTGTCGTCCACGTTGCGATCTTTATGCAGGCACTGATCATTTTCTTAACAATTTGGATGACAACCCGTCTTGCCATCAATCCGGTCATCGATGCTGTCGTGCAGATAAAGTCAGACAGTCCCATTACCGAGAAAGGTTCGAATGAGTTCAGGTATCTCGCCAGAGCGTACAATAAAATGTACGATAAAAACAAATCAAGCATTGAACGCCTGAACTTCAAAGCCTCTCATGATGAACTGACAGGAGCCTACAACCGTGCGGGGTATGATTTTCTGCTGACAAGCATAGATCTGAACAATGCGCATATGCTTCTGTTCGACGTGGATAATTTCAAAACGATAAATGATACGTACGGTCACGAGACCGGCGATAAAGCTCTTATTAAACTCGTCAACGTTCTGAAAGGCGTGTTCCGTGATGATGACTGCATATGCCGTATCGGCGGCGACGAATTCGTTGTATTCATGGTGCATTCCGGCAGCATGCAGCGGCGTCAGATCGAATCAAAGATGGAGCAGATAAACGCCGAGCTGGAAAGCGCAGACGACGGACTCCCGCCTATCACCATAAGTGTAGGAATTGTAAACGGAAAAGATGCAGGCGACGCGGAAAATCTTTTCAAGAAATCCGATGCTGCGATGTATGAATCAAAGAAGCAGGGAAAAAATACATACACTTTCTACTCCGGCTGATTCAGCTCAGTTTTCCCTGTTTGAAATGCTTGCGGCACAATGCGACATAGCTCTCGTTGCCGCCCATGAAGACCTGCTCGCCGTCCCTTATCACCTTGCCGCCGCTGATGCGTGCATTGTTCGTAGCTTTGCGTCCGCACCAGCAGACAGTCTTCACTTCCTCTATCTTATCCGCAATCTCGAGAAGACGCATTGATCCCGGGAAAAGCTTGCTCTGAAAATCAGTTCTAAGTCCATAGCATATGACAGGAATCTCTGCGAAATCCACGAGATCCGAGAACCAGTCCACCTGCTCTTTTGAAAGGAACTGTGCCTCGTCAACGACTACTGCATCGAATTCCTTTGCCTTCTCCCAGTCAGTTCCGATCTCTTCAATGAAATCCTCCACGAAATCACATTCCGCTTCCATCCCGATCCTGGACTTTATTATTCTCTCTCCGTCCCTGTTATCGAGCTTCGGTTTTAGCAGATGTGCTCTGCTGCCGCGTTCAAGATAGTTGTACCGCACCATGAGTGCATTCGCGGTTTTTGAGGAGCCCATCGCTCCATAACGAAAATACAGTTTAGCCATATATACTCTCTATGCTTTCTTATTGCGTCTGTTCTGCGCCGGAATCATCTGCACGAAATGGGCCGCTTAGCCCACCATGACTTTGTTTCGTCCCTCGGATTTGGCCGCATACAATGCCTTGTCCATGCGTTCGAATACATCTTCAAAGCTGTCGTCTTTTCCGGCTTCGGCAACGCCGATGCTGCAGGAGATCCTGTTGCCGGATGGCATCGTGAATTCTGACACGGTGATCCTCAGTCTTTCTGCCATTTCGGCCGCTTCATCGCGAGTCTTATCATACAGGACCCCGACGAATTCCTCGCCGCCCCAGCGTCCGATATCCACTGTCTCTTCCTTGAAACAGTCAGTCAGAATACGGGCAAATTGCTTAAGTGTCCTGTCTCCTGCCGCATGTCCGTACTTGTCATTTACCGATTTGAAATAATCGATGTCTATGATCATCATAGACAGAGGAGCTTTCCGACCTCCTTCTCTGAATTCCTTAACGGCGTTCTTGGCGGCGGTCTCTATCTTACCTCTGTTATACACTCCGGTAAGTGAATCCGTAAGAGCCATTTCGCCCAGTTTCTTAAGAGATGTAAACATCGCGGTTGCTTCTTCATGGATATTCTGTACCATGAATACATATTTATAATCAGCCGGATCACCGGTCTCTATCCTTGAAAAGATCAGCTTGACCCAGATATAAACGCCATCGAGATTCTGCATCAGGCAGTCAAAACTCGAGGTGAATCCCGGAATGAACATCTTTTTTAAATATTCCGGATCTGACCTCTCCATGAAAAGTGCCTGATCATCCTTGCCGATGGCATTTACTATCATATTTCTCCAATCGGAGTATTTAAGTTCAGCCTGAACCGCCTCCTCAGATATCTCAGAAATATTAAGGCTTCCGGTCGTATCCTCAACAAGATCTATATACATAGAGAAAAGGAAAGTCTTTTCTATAGTCTCAACTTTTCGGTATGTCTGGTTCTCTGTCTCTTTCTCATCAGGATCAAGTTCATCTAATATCAGCATATATGCGTCTTCATCAGCGATCGGATACACCATCATCTGGACGATATGCGCTGCTTCCCCCTCATGAATGACAAGCTTAAGCTTTCTGCTGTACTTATCGGTAAAGGTTCCGTAGTTGGGAAGGAACGCCTGATAATTTTCGGGAACCTTCTCGGAAGTAGTATTTAAATGGATCAGAAGAGTCTGAATAAGATCATTGTAGTCGCCCTCTTCGTCAAACAGTTCTGTGAAAATTCCACGTCTTATCACCGTGCGGTATCTGTCTGTATCCTTATCAACCACAACGATAGCATCAACCAGTTCACTGAACCGGCGTATTACTTCTTCACCTGTGTATTGTTCCAACTTCATTTTGCTCATATCTTCCCTCGCTTAAAAAATCCAGTCTGAATTAATCAGAAAATGATTATATCACAGAAAACCCGCGTTGTCACATTTGGACGCATTTGATACATTTCCATGCTTCCGTCAGGCGTTCGACTGACCATGCTGCATTTGCCGGACTGGTCGACGGCAGACAGATCGCGGACCTGCCTGTATCTTTCTCCGAATACTTACGATAGTACTTATATGCAGTCTGACCATTTACATATATATGCTTGATATCGGCGTCGTCCAGTATCACGCCGAGGTCGTTCGCCGAAACATTTCTGATGCTGGAATCAGCTGAACCATCTATATCGCACAAACCTATCACATCCCAAAGAGCGATATGATTCCGCAGAAGAAACGCTCTCTTTTCCGGAACGGTGCGAGGCAGATCTTCCCCGAAAACGGCAGAGGTGACCTTCCAGAACCGGTTCTGAGGGTGCCCGTAAAAGAAACCCTCCTCCCTTGATTTCACAGAAGGGAAACTTCCGAGTATCAGTATTTCCGAGTTTTCATCATATAACGGCGGTATCGGATGTTCGATCATTTTATTCATCTATAGCCGTGCCTTTATTTTTTGCCTCTTTGCAGGCTCTTATTCCGATTTCGAGATTTTCTTCCATATTGTCCGAAGGGAGCAATTGAAGAAATGCGGTTCTCAGTTTCATCTGTCTATCTAATGTGTCCTTTCTTCACCCGAAATTTCATATGCTGTATATTCATGATCAAATTCATATCCGAGCTTTTCCGCCAGACGGACCGAATTCATGTTCTTAGCATCCCAGCTCGGGTATAATCCTTCATCCAGACAACGTAAAATAAGAGCCGCGCACACCGCCTGCGCCAGACCTTTATTTCGCTCTTCTTCTACCGTATCAACCTCTATCTCGATTCCTTCCCTGTACCTTGTATATGAGGATGCTCCGGCAACAATCCGTCCTGATTTCAAGACGAGCATTCCTCTCCCGAGTTCCAGATATTTTTCTTTGCTTCCAAAAGCAGAAACAAAATCCGCCGTAACCGGATCGACAAGGCAGGCATCGTACAGTTTCCCGTCGATGGCTTTGATTTCGTAACCTCTGGGCAGTTTTGCTGCTATATTCCTTAAATGAGCTCGATTAAATACGGTATCTTTCTTTATCGCATATCTTGTTACTTTCTCTGCCTCAGGAAAACACTCTTCTATACAGGCTTCCCATTCTATATTCTGCGGTGTCATGATAACAAATCCGGCAGGCTTCTGCGTGACGAGTTCTTTATCCGGCTCACCTGCATAAAATGCAAAGCAGCCCACAAAAGCCATTGCCGACCTGGGATTCTCCTTATCCGTGACAAAAATCTTTCCCATCACCTTTTGCAGGCAGGAGTATACCAAAGTCTCTTCCCATCCATCAAAAAGCTTCTTAACTTTTGTCGTATCGTCTAGCTCATATATCATTTGAATTCACCGTTTTTTCTTCTTTTGCCGGATAGCAGACAAACCGCTCAGTTATCTTCCAATATCCTCAGCGCTTCTTTATAGTCCTGCCCGAGTATTTCCTGTGTTTTCTCAAAATCATATTTATCATGCAGTCTCGTCTGGACTTTGAGAAATTCTTTCTTTCCATATTTCCTGATATAAAGAGACTGAGCCTTTGCAGCATTTGCTCCGTCATTTGTCGGTACATAGAATCCCTTTTCACAGGTCTCTAGAGCAGTACATCCGTAGCATCCGTCTATGTTCTTCTTAATGCAGCACTTTACGTTTGGACAAATCCCGTCTTCAGAACATGTGGCAAAGGAACAGACGTTATAATCTGTTCTGCAGCCTCCGCACCATTCGCCGAGAAAACAATGATTGCAGGACAAGCCGCAGATCGCGACCGGATCTGCACCTTTTCTGGCGATCTTGCAGAGCCGGTTCTTTATGCGCTGCATAGCTTCAATGTGCATGATCCAGTGGCGTGAAAAAGGCATCTGAATGAGTCCTTTAACATCCTTGCCGCACCAGTAATCTATAAGCCAGAATGCATTTTCATCAGTGCTTACGCATTTACTGTCTATCAGCTTCTTTCTTGTATCTTCATCAAACTTTCTTTTTAAGTCTTTGTACTGCAACCGCAAAATAAGCTGATCCGTTGATTCCTTTACAGCTTTTGCATAAAGATAGAGTTCCTGAACATTCAGCTTCTCTGAAAACTCTGCTATATCATTTCCTTCAAGTTCATTTCCGGTTGTTATGATGGGGGATGCGATCTTTTCAAGATATTTTTCGCCAAACAGTATCTGCTCATCCTCTGCTATCATTTCATGAGCCACGATATCTTCTATCCTGAAAATATGCCAGATGGAATATGCAAGAGTCTTACTGTGATATCCCCTGGCGCCCGCAAACGGCATCTGAAAAAAAGCTTTCTCGGGATACCCTTCAACTATCCAGGTTATCTGCTGAAAAAGCTCTTTTCGGAATTCGATCAGTTTCTGAACAGCCTCTTTGAATGTTGCCTCTTTTGAAATAAATTTCTGTATTTCTTTATTCTTCTCTGACCAGTCTTTATCCATTCAGACTCCCTTCTCAAAGATACTTTTCTTCATATTCGTCAATGGGGATCGGTTTACTGTAGTAGTAACCCTGAATGATCTCGCAGCCGAGCCCGCGCAGACGATCGATCTGTATGCGTCTTTCGGCGCCTTCGGCCAGGCAGACAAACCCGAGTTCTTTTGCAAGGGTAATTATGTGCCGCAGAACTATAATGTCTTCATTACGTTCAGAATCATCAGCGATCGTGTCGACAAAACTCTTGTCGATTTTCAATGTATCGATCGGCATCTGTGTCAGAAGCGACAGTGAAGAATAACCGGTTCCGAAGTCGTCCATGGATATTTTAAAACCACGGTCCCTGAGCTCCTGAAGAACGGCAAGCATGTGTTCCATATTATCGTACGTGGCGCTTTCTGTAAGCTCAAAGTCTATAAGGTGATGATCAACTCCATATGAGTCAACAATGCCTACAAGTTTATCGATAAGATTTTCATCATACATGCGGCTACGGGAAAGATTCACGGAAATCGGGAAAAGCGGTTTTCCCTCATTCTTCCAACGTTCCATAGCCTTACATATTTTTTCCAGAACAAGATCATCTATTTTAGCAATAGTACCGTCTTTTTCAAAATACGGGATGAATCTGCCCGGCGATAAAAACTCCCTGTTCCTGTAATTCCAGCGGATGAGCGCTTCGGCACCCTTTATTCTTTCCGTCTTGATATCAAATTTAGGCTGAAGATACACGACAAATTCATCCCGTTCGAGCGCTGTTTCTACATAGGCCTTTATGTAGTTACCCCACGAAAGATCGTCATGCATTTTATCCGTATAAAAAATGATCTCCGTACCCGTTTGACCTGTACAGAGCGCCTGCGCCATCTTCGCGGCATCTGCAACTCTGTTTCCGGAAAGCATGGCACGCCGCATAGGAACAACGCCGCACTTGTAATAAATCCTATAATACGGATCTTCTTCCAGCACAGAATTTTCTTCAAAGAAATCCTGAAGCTTCTGTTTCAGTTCCGGCTCAGGCATATCCCTAAGGAGCATTGCAAAATTATCATTATGACACCTTGCGCTTGCATAGACAAAATCCGCCTCATTCATCGCCTTTACGATATTACTCAAAACCTTGTTGGCCGCAATATGTCCATAGGCTTCATTTATTACGCGGAATTGTTTTATGTCAAAATGCGCAAAGGCATAGTCTTTGATCCCTCTGTCGCCGGGAACTTCCAGAAAAGCTTCAAGATGACTCCAGTTGTAATTGCCAGTTATCAGATCCGTAAAAGCAAGCCTGAATAAATCTTCTTTTGGGAACTTATCGTGATCATCGTTCATAACATGAATCGCCTTATCGCTATAAAGCTTCCATTCATGCAGAATCCTGATTTTTTTATAACCGTGAAAAACGCTGATCACCTCAGGTTCTTCTTCTATGCAAAGATCGCTATAGGGTCTGTGAGCATTATCTTCCCCTGCAATTTCCTCAAATAAATCCCTGATAAACGGAAGATCGATCTTAGCGTCATCGTCAATTTCAACCGAATAAAAAAATGCAGCATCTAATTCGATCGATTTCAGTTCTGTCGGATACTCGATGTGCGGATCGCTGTTTCTGAATTCAATGCCTATAACCTCTTTTGGCAAGTGGCGGACAAAAAAGACACCCGGGGAGTCATAAGTTCCAAAGGCGTCAGCATATTTTTCTACTGACGGCGGAAGCACACCTTTATAGAAGGACTGAATATCCTCTTCCGAAGTGTCCACGTAATAGAGCGTTCTTTTCGGTTTATACAACTGACTGAGTTTGTTAATTGTCATAACAATACCTTAACACAAAAAGAGCATTTACAAAATACGTCATTCCGTGTCAGTATACAGACTGTCTCGACAGTCGTTAAATAAGGTGACAAAAAACTTTCTATCAGGATTATGATAAGTTGACATTTAATCCTTCACAGAACAGATCATCTGAAGGTCAAATGGTTCTTCTTCAGCAATTTCTTTTATGGGATTACTTGCCAGGTCACTTCCCATTGCTCTGTAAAATGCGATCGTCTCCTCAGAAGAACAGGCAGATATGTACAAAACCTCTGCACCGGCTTTTCTTGCTTCCTCTTTTCCTGCCTCAAATAGTTTTCTGCCAACGCCTTGTCCTCTGCATTCAGAAGATACCTGCATCATATCAAGAATCATATACGGCCCACTGAGCTTCCTTAACAGTCCTATAAAGCCGACCACTTTATCATTTTTCGGATTGACATTTTTCCTTTACCATAGTATTATCCTTGTAAAGGAAATGGGTTTTCACCGGGTAGGACTTAGGTCTGACAGGACTTGCCTGTTTCTTTTTTTATTTCCAAAATATCATATAGATATTTCTTTCCACTGGAAGCATGTCTGATAAGGATCCTTCCCTGAAAAATGTTGTACCGTTCAACATTTCCATCATCTCCATATACCGGAAGTGCAAACCTCGTATCATACCGATACCATCCGTTTTTGGCGTCCCTTCCATGTTTTGATTTTCGATTCTCTTCAAATATGCCATTTGAAGCTATCTCAATCATTTCCGGAATAGCCTGCGCTGCATTTGCTTTAGCTTTAGCCACGGTTCCTTTCAATTTCTTTGTATAAACCGAACCGGCATACTCACTTGG
>JAILNQ010000113.1 GCA_024691425.1 Lachnospiraceae bacterium | reverse complement strand
ATGTTGAGAAGCCTGTTGAGACGCTTACTATGAGAGAAGCCGACCAGACTGGGAACTTCGTATCCAACGGTGAATTTCTTGAGGACGAGGACCTGACAGATGACGTCAACTGGAAGTTCCTGCTCTTCAACGGCGGCGAAGGCTCTGCCGAGATAAACGCCGAGGACGGCGAGATCGTTATAACTTCGCAGAACGAGGGCACCGAGGAATACTCAGTTCAGCTCGTTCAGCCCGAGATGCCGATGACGAAGGGAAAATCATACAGGTTCTCTTTCGAAGCCTATGCAGAAGAAGACAGGGAGATGAAGGCCGCGGTCACGGCTCCCGATGCCAACTGGATCAGGTACTTCCCTGACACAACGGTCGAGCTCGGACCGGACTGGCAGACTTATGAATTCGAATTCGACATGAAAGATGAGGATGATGACAACGGACGCGTTGAGTTCAATATGGGCAAGCAGAGATCAACGGCAACGATCCATATAAGGAACGTGCGCCTGGAGCTTAACGAGTGAACGAGCGAACATTGGGATTTTTGATCCGGTAAAGCAACAAGAACCCCTTTGGCCGATGGCCGGAGGGGTTCTGTCGTATCATGCACAGTAAGAAAAGAAATAAAAATGTTCCGAAAAAATCATAAGCCCAGAAGCTTCAGAAGCTCGTTCGGGCTGTCTATTATATTTTCGCATCCGTCGACTTTTCCGAAGCCGTATCTCGCATAAATGAACGGACAGCCTGCAGCTGCGCATGCATCTTTATCCATCACGGTGTCGCCGACGTAAACGGGAGCCGAAAGATGGTGGTCGGTTACGATCTTCATAATATTGTCCGCTTTGAAAAGGCCGGTGTCGCCCGGGCACAGATGATCGGTGATGTAATCTTTGCAGCCTGTCTTATCCATGAAGAGCTCTATGTAGCCTTCCTGGCAGTTGCTGACGATGAAGACAGGGATTTTCGCGGCGATGGCCGCGATCGTTTCTATTATCTCCGGATAGAGGATGCCGCCGGTTTCCTGAAGATAGCGGTCCTCGTAGCTGTATATCTCGGGCGTCAGTTTTTCGATCTCTTCCTCTGTTCCCTGCGGGAAAACGTCCTTAATTATATCCGCCATCGGCAGGCCGAACAGTCCTTTGAGCCTGTCGGCGGTTATCCCCGGGTCGTCGTATCCGTTGTCCGAAAATGCCTTGTTCCAGGCATCCTTTACTATATCAGTTGAGTCCCACAATGTTCCGTCTACGTCAAAAATCACTCCGTCTGCTAGCATGTCTTCCCCTTTGCATTTTTAAGAATAGCGATATTTCAAGTAAATTCAGGCGTTAGCGATATGATTTTCGCCTGACAGGGTAACATTATACAACAAAAATGATATTTTTTGCAAAAAGGGGTTAAGTAAGTGACATATGTCTACGATATATATAACAAGAGAAAGAAGACAATACTTTTTCATAGTAAACCTCCCTTAATATCATGAAGCCGGCCGCCACCGGCTTCTTTGATTTTATGAGGGATTTTTGTTATATTAAAAAAAACTTAACTGATGGAGGAATCATGAAAAAGAAAATCATAATCGCAATCGTGTTCGCAATGATCATGGCATCGGTGTCAGGATGCGCCGCAGTACAGAGCCCGCAGGCAGATACCGCAACTGCTGAGCCTAAAGAGCCTGCAGAAAAATCCGAGGAGAGCACGTACGTCGCAAATCCATGGGTCAGCATCCCGGAGGAAGAGGCAAATACGTACTGCAACAGGCTTTTCAAAGCGCCTGAAGGCTCTACGGGAGTAATATGGAGCAAGCTTACCGGATCCGAAAAGGATTCATGCGTCAATCAGCCGCTCGTTCAGATGAAGTTCATGCTCGACGGCATGGATTTTACCGCAAGGGCTCAGGACGGCGCCGAAGAGGATGCCGATATCTCCGGCATGTACTGCGAATGGGATGCAGAGGATGAAGCGCTTCTTGATAACTGGGGATGGACCTGCACGTCGAAGCGGTCGCTCACAGAGGGAGACATGGCGGACCTGTGCGAGTGGTACGACGTCGAGATCGGCATTAAGTACAGTCTTTCGGTTTCTGCGCCCGACCTTGACGGATTCGATATCGTCGCGGTTGCGGAGGAGATGTATGAGCCCGCTAATGATCCGCTCGCCGATATGCCCTGCAATTTCGTTGAAGAGCAGTCGGGCAGGAATATGTTCGAAGACTACGAGGAAGTCATTTCCTGTTTAACGCCCGGACAGGGATATGCATACATAAACCTTTACGGATACGACGGGGATGTTCTTGCAGTGACCGACCTTGTTTTCGAAGCTGACAATTCGGCATGTTCTGCGTCGCTCTACATGATAGCAGGAGGAGCAGCGACGTATGTCGGAGAAGTTAACGGCAACGGCTCGGCATATCCCTTAAGGCTTGCGGACGGAATCATTTACGGCGGAGACAATCATAACTACGTCACGTATTTCGCGTCTTCCGAATATACGGGCATCATGATCAGGGACTACATTTCCGATGATGTCGCAACGGAAGGCTGCGGATTCATGGGAACTCAGCGCGAGACCAATGATTTTGATCATGACACGGAGTTTGTCGGAGGACAGGAAGAGTTTGACAGCCTTTTAGCCGAAAGAGAGCTAAAACCTGTCATTGAGTTCACTCCGGTAGCAGCGCCGATGCTCAAATAAAGACCGGCTGAAACGGAAGAAGAAAAAGATTTCAAGGAGCGCGTCGAAAGGGGCGAGCTGGACGGATATCATAACCAGCCGCACAATGAATTCGGCGCGCCCGTTGTTTACTGCAGGTCAGACCTCGAGATGAATTTCTGAGGGACTATGAAACCTTGCACGAAATAGCGTTCTGATATATATTATTTAATGTCGAACATTTCATGCAAAATCAGATCAGAGGAAAAGCATAATGGATAGAGTCCGAAAAGCACTATTACGGGTGAGAAACTATATATATGATCCGTCGGTAAGCATAAATGACAGAAGCTTCATTCTGTTCTCGGTTCTGGTTCTGCTTTCGCTCTTTGCCGCGGTCATATGCGGCCTCATCATGCGCGAGCCGATATCGGCGACGATCTCGACTCTTGTCGGCGCGCTGGGATTTACGGCCTATGTGGTCTATTCGTTCAGGAAGAATAAGATAGCGACGGCGAAAATCGTGCTGTCCATTGTGGTCGTATGCATATTCCTTCCCTCGATGTTCTTCACGAACGGCGGCTCGGACGGCGGTGCGCCTGTCTGGCTTCTGCTCGGGACGATCTATATAGCTCTTATTCTGGACGGAGTTTTCCGGACCGTCATGATAATCCTTGATGCAGTGATCCTTATTGCGTGCTGGATAATCGGATACAAATATCCTGAACTTATAACGGAGTATTCGAGGGGGGCCAACTATTTTGATTCGATCGCGGCCGTATTCATAGTGGGCGCCATCGTCTATACGCTCATAATTTTCGACCTGAGCCTTCTTAGGAATGAAGAAAAGAGCAAAAACTTGCACCGTCTGTTCGAGCAGACGGCGACCGCACTCGTAAACGCTATAGATGCGAAGGACAAGTACACTCACGGCCACTCTTCGAGAGTCGCCGAGTATTCAAAGAAGATCGCCATGCACTGCGGCAAGACTCCCGCGGAATGCGAAGAGATATATTATGTTGCACTTCTTCACGATGTGGGAAAAATCGGAATCCCCGAAAAAATAATCAATAAAGAAGGAAAGCTGACTGATGAGGAGTACGAGATAATAAAGCAGCACCCTGTTCTCGGTGCCCAGATACTCAACAGCATCACCGAGTATCCCGACCTCATCATAGGCGCGCGCTATCATCATGAACGCTATGACGGCAAGGGCTATCCCGATAAGCTGAAGGGCGAGGACATTCCGGAGACAGCAAGGATCATTTCGGTCGCGGATGCGTACGACGCGATGACCTCCAAGAGAAGCTACCGTGAAACGAGACCTCAGATGAGCGTGAGAGAGGAGATCGTCAAGGGTGCGGGAACCCAGTTCGATCCGAAATTCGCGAAGATCATGCAGCACCTCATCGACCTCGACAGCGAGTATGATATGAAGGAAAAAGATAGCGTGCAGGAACTTGCCGGAAGGAACGAGCTCTCATGCGTGAAAATCCGTGACGAGATGAGCGACGGAATCCTTCTTGGCGATGAGATCAAAACGATACGCTTAAAGTGTGTGCCTGTTAAGAAGGGTGCAGGATTCCGCGGTGCGATGATCCTGTTCGATTCTATAGACGGACGCTATCATGACACACCGCGAGAGATCAGCGAGAGCAATTATTTCGAGTATGCCGAGATATGGTTCGACGGGCAGAATGAATGCGAGGGCGCAAGAAAGATCGCGGTTGAAGAGGCAAAGAGCACTGCAGAGACTTCTTCATTGAAACGCGGCGGCACTGCGTATGAGATAGAAGCGGTCAAGATCAGGGATCATGTCCAGATAACCATTGACGATACCGTGAAGACGATCAAATTCACGGTCGCCCTGCCTGACAGCACGAGATATGCGTATATCGGGCTTACCGGCGAGAACTGCCATATGTATGATGTAAGCATAAATGTGGCAGAAACCGCCGCTCCGCAGGACTATATCAAGAGGATCGCAGAAGAAGTCAGCTACATCAACGTTCCCGAAGGCGATCTTCCGAACATACAGGTGGACGGATACAGGACAGCATCCACGCCGGGCATACCGATAAAGGATGGAATGGAAATAAAGTTCCACACGATGAGTCTTCCGACGGCCCGTCTCATATGGCACTGTCCTTATGTCGACCTTTATTATTCCGAGGACAAGATGCCGTTCGGTCCGGGCTTTAAGGAATACGCGCTCATCAGGATGGACGGCGAGAACTGGGAGGCCGTAGGAATAGCAGAGAACAAAGTCATTGTCAACATCGGGGATGATTTTACCGGATGGGAAGACTGGAAGACGGAAAATAAAAAAGGCTATGACTGCACGGTAAGGATCAGAGTCGAAGGCGACAGGATCATAACGACATCAGAAAATTTCGGCATCAACGTAAGGAATATCACAACGATCCTGGATTCGCCCGAAGAGATATACGTCTCGCTTACAGGTGACCAGGTGGCGATTACCGGCATCACGGTCGGGACAATAGATGATAGTGAAAAAGATGAAGCCTGAACGGTTTCATCTTTTTTATAAGCTTCACTGCTCAAGAAAGGATATATCAAATATATCTTCGATAGGAATGACGGTTCCGTCTTCCATGATGACTTTATTCTCAACGGCGTCGATCTTTTTGACGGAGCCGGAGGATATGATGTATGAACCTCCCATCTTAAGTGCATCCGGCAGAAAATGGGTGATGGCGACATCTGATTTTCCCTGCGATATCATATTGAGCTTTCTGTTGAGTTCTTCGATGGAATCCTCATCGAGTATGATCTTCTCGTCGGTGAGACGTCCTGTTTCCTCAACGGCTTCACCGTAGCCCGTCAGGGCAGCAAAAGGGGAGAACTGAGCCGCACGTGCCGTCATCGACATGTGCGGTCTTGTTTTTGACTGATGATGCGGGTGGTTGATTATGCTGCTATAGTCGCTCATGCTTTGTGTCCTCCGACCTGTTTGTTGCGCTCAATCGTCATAGCCCCCTCAAGGAAGTTGGTGCCCTTGAGGATCGCGTTCTTACCGTATTTGTTCTTTATATCGAGAGTGGCGAGCTGAAGAGCTTTTTCCTTTGCGAGCTGCTCATCCTCCTCGGCGCGGCGCCGTTCTTCTTCCTCGTAATCGGTGAACAGGTCGAGCTGAACGTAGGAGTCCCTCTCGGCGGCTTCCTTTTCCGGAACGACCCTTCCTGCACAGATAGTGACGCGCCTTATGAAGAGGCGCGGATCGACTATTCTCTCATACAGTTCCATGACCGCCTCGGTGATGATCCTCGTGGAGGATGTCATCCTGCCAAGAGAGGCCGTGCCGTGCGCATGCTTCGGCACGTATCTTCCGTACCAGTCGAGTCCGACCTCGACATCGTATTTTTCGAGCTCCGAAGGGTCTTTCACGCTCTCGTATCCGATGGTTAGCACCATCTGATCGGTCACGAGCCCTTTCTTCACGAGGTCGAGAGTCAGAAGGTCAGTCATTTCACGCACTATTATTGCCCCTTCATCGTACGCATACGGGCGCTGAAGCACCTGGCCGGAGCTTATGCTGTTATTCATCGGCCGGTAATTCCTCGTATCCTCTATCGTGCAGGGTTCCCACCCCCATGCGTGGTCAATGATGAGCTCGGCGTTCACGCCGAAAGCCTTGTAGAGAAGGTCCTCGAACTTCTCGGAGCAGGCCGCTATGTCGCCCATCGTGTGAAGTCCCATTTTCGCAAGCCTGCGTGCTGTTCCTGCGCCTATCCGCCAGAAATCCGTGATAGGAGTATGAGACCAGAGCGTGCGGCGGAATTCCATCTCATCAAGCTCAGCTATGCGGACGCCGTCCTTGTCGGCCGGCATGTGCTTTGCCGTGATGTCCATCGCGACTTTGCATAAGAACATGTTCGTGCCGATACCTGCGGTAGCGGTAATGCCTGTCGTCGAAAGAACATCGCGTATCATGGTCATAGCGAGTTCATGAGCGGTCATGCGGTACGTATCGAGATATGCAGAAACGTCCATGAAGACCTCATCGCAGGAGTACACGAGTATGTCTTCGGGTGCGATGTACTTCAGGTATATCTTGTAGATGTCGGTGCTGTACTTCATGTACAGCGCCATTCTCGGTGTTGCGACTATGTAGTCGACCTCAAGGCTCGGGTTAGCGTCAAGCTCCGTCGTGAATATGGATTTTCCGGAAAAACTGCTACGGTGCGCTCTTGTAAGACGTGATGCGTTCACCATCTTCACTGCCTGGACGACTTCGAAGAGACGCGGTCTGCCCGGCAGGCCGTATGATTTCAGACCCGGTGAGACTGCGAGACAGATGGTTTTCTCCGTGCGGGAACTGTCCGCGACAACGAGATTGGCAGTGAGCGGGTCGATATGCCGCTCCACGCACTCCACGGAGGCATAGAAGCTCTTGAGATCTATCGCTATGTAGATGTGATCCATGCTCCGCCTCCTTCCTCTCCTGACTTTATTATCGAACAGACGTTCCCGGATGTCAACTGTGAAGGGAGCGATTTTTGAATAAAAAATTGCTCACAGCGATGTTCATAAAGAGGAGGGAATTATCATGCGGACAAGATTACGGCAGCAACAGGCGGAATCGCCGGCGTCTTATATTTCAGACCTTACAAGCTGAGCGCTGATGCTGCTCTTTATGAAGCGATAAAAGGTTGAAAATCATAACTTTCAGAACAAAAAAGCGGCGGGCCCTTACGGACCCGCCTTTGATATGGGATCAGAGTCATTGCAACTACTTATCTTACGACCACTTCTCAGAATGTGAAAACTCCTCATAATAAGCTTCCATGAATTCTACGAATTTCTTTAACATAAATACCGCCTCCTTTTCGTTGGTTCCCTTTGTTCATGCCCCTGTGCTGCTGAAGGATTCATTTCCTTCTTTCTGGCTTAATGATACCGCCTCGATCACTTATAGTAAAATACATATATTGATGGGGTGACGATACCTTCTGGGTATGGCAGGCGGAGACTGCTGTTTTCTGATATAATACTTTATGGAAAGGAAGGAAACTGCTTTATGGAGAGATCCGCAATGAAAAAATCCGCTCAGGCAGGCGCTGCCATGATGCTTGCTTTCGCGCTCATAGGATGCAGCGGGGTGAGCTTTACGGTCCATTCGGCAGAGGATGAAGCGCCCCTTGTCACCGAAGAAGAAGCGGAGGGCAGGATGATAGCGGACGGGCCTTACGGAAGGCTCAGCATAAAGGTGCCAGAGAAGTGGGAGTGCACGGCATATCCAATGGATAACGACCTTATGACATACGGTGAGTACGGATTCGTGCTTCATCCCGAAGATGCCAATGAAGGCGATCTTGAGATAATATGCGACAACGATTTTGCGGTCTGCGGAACGAATCTTGATACAGAGGAGACTGTCATAGCAGGACGCCATGCCCACATCGGCACATACAACAACAGCACGTACTGGGATTTCATCACGATAGGTGAGGAAGGTCCTCAGATCATAGCGATGCACACGATCTGCGATTCATGGACCGATGAAATGTGGAATGCCGCGATGGCCGTCATAGAGGATGCAAGACTGAATACGGCGGCGAAGAAAGGATGCGTATGGGAGTATGCGCCGGAGTCGGAAAATCTTGACGCAGGGGTTTCGATGGACCTTTTCGAAGTTTCGCCGACCGGTGCCGAGGTGCGCATATTCCGCTTCGGCGGGGATGAGGACGATGAGGTCTCATACGGGCAGCTTTTCACACTTGAAAAGAAAAACGAAGACGGATGGGAAGAGCTTCCGGTGATCGCAGAGGATGCGATTTTCACAGAAGAGGCATACATCGTTCCTTTCAACGAGAGCAGCGAGCTGATAACGGACTGGGAGTGGCTTTACGGTGTGCTGCCTTCAGGAACCTACAGGATGAAGAAGACCGTGACAGTGAAGTGCGGCGGTAATTCCGATCAGTTTGATCTCTATGCGCAGTTTATTGTGGAAGCGCCGGAAGTGAAGAAAACGTACGACGGGATGTTCCGGACATACTATAAGATGGATGACGGAACGTGGCTGTGCGACGGGCATTATTACAATTACAGGCTCGAGATTTCCGGGCGGATGAACAATGCCGCGAAGGATTCGACGTTCGTGTACCTGAGCAATATCGAGGACATTCCGTTCGACCGTGCGGTGATGGCATCGGGGCTCAGCAGCGACCTCGATGACTACTTTGATGCAGATGAAGCTGTCTTCGTCGGATGGAGCGACTGACATGGCTTTTGATGAGTTTCTCATGGACGCGAAGCTTCATATAGAAACGACCGGCAGGGACGACACCTGCTCGGACTCGCAGGTTTTCCCGTACGAGCCGACGACGTACACGGTTCTCGACAGGCTCTGCGAGAGCGGACTGATAACCGGGAAGGACCATATCGTTGACTACGGCAGCGGAAAAGGCCGTGCCATAATATACATTGCCGACAGATGCGGATGCAGCGCGACGGGCATCGAGCTCGTCCGGAAATTTCATGAAAAGGCGCAAAAGAACCTTGAGAGCTACAGCGGCGGCAAACAGGTGCCGATAGAGTTCATCTGTGCAAAGGCGCAGGATTACGAGCTTCCCGATGATGCGACCGTGCTGTTCTTTTTCAATCCGTTCCATTTCAGGACGCTGAAGAAAGTGATGACGAAGATACTCGATTCATATAAAAGGGCGCCGAGGCGGAT
>JAILNQ010000084.1 GCA_024691425.1 Lachnospiraceae bacterium | reverse complement strand
ATATTACCGCCTGTTGTCACACAGGAGCTCAGGTAATAATCTTCCGACAGGCGTATATCGCGAAATGTGCCGGATTTACTGTCATAAACGGAGATCAGACCGTAATCCATATCCTCATCATAATGGGAAGTGATATACAGCCCCTGCTCTTCGTTGTATTCACCGTCTCTCATAAAGGAATAACCCGAGTCGCTTTCATGGGTCTCAAGCGTTTTTCCGTCGGAAGGGTCAAGAACGAGAAAAGAGCTTTTCAGGATCAGCACAAGCTTTCCCGTATCCGCGCACAGGTCACATTTTCGAATGATATCTTCAAAATCCAGTTTGTATAATACGTTCCCGTCGTAATCGTATTTGACAAGTTCGTGATCCGTGGTGATATAAATTCCCGAATCATCGGCATCCGCACTGTTGACGTTCACGAAATAGTTGGATTCGTTTAGCGCGGGAGCGATGTTCGCAAGCAAAGTCCAGTCCTCGACATTCCAGACATAGACACGGCTTCCGCTGTCTATTGTGACGACTTTCTTCCTGTCTTCGGTGGCCAGGATCTCCTTA
Source organism: Lachnospiraceae bacterium (assembly GCA_024691425.1). Lineage (GTDB taxonomy): Bacteria > Bacillota > Clostridia > Lachnospirales > Lachnospiraceae > UBA2868. The sequence continues at coordinate 1,759 of JAILNQ010000084.1, read as the reverse complement.
ATGGCAAGCTTATGCTGAAGGATCCTGTCATGTGTCATTTCCCGCCCGCAGTCATAGGCATAAACCGCGCGACTGAGGGCATATTCGGCATCCGAAACATACGGCCTGTTGTTGCCTTCCGAGGGCAGACCTTCCATTGCCACCAGGACCGCATCTTCACGGTTTCCCATACGGAGCAGGGACATTGCTTCCTGTGAAAAAAACCGCGACTGGTTTTCCTGCTTTCCCTCGTACTGGATCGATATTTCCTCGGCAAGCTTAGTCTTCTCATCCGCAAGAGCCGCTTTCTCGTCTGCAAGCGCCTTCATTTTCGCAGCAACGTTTGCGTTGTACAGTCCGAAGGCGGCACCGGCCAGAGAAAGAACAACTGCGGCAGCCGAAACAATGGCGATCGTCCGTTTTATGATCCTCTCCCTGTGACGCTGTTTCAGGTCATCAAAGGTACATCCGATGATCGGGGCGGCAAGACGCAGGATCTCAGTATTAAATTTCCGGTTCCGGTCTTTTCGATCTGCTCCTCTTACGTCGGCAGCCAGGGGTTCTACCGGGTTTCCCTCATCATCTGTCAGAAGCTGGGGAGGAAAGCTTTCATCCGGTTCCCCCTCGATCAGCACGGCAAGGATATGATTCCTGCCATGAAGTTTGATAAAACTGTCGATCTCCTTGCATACCCAGTAGGATTCCGGTGTCCTGGGAGAACAGATAACGATCAGGTATTCGGACCCCTTGAGCGCTTCCGAGATATTGTCATTCAGGTCACTCCCGATCGGCAGCTCCTCCTGATCTCTGAAGACGCGCCCCATTTTCTTTTTGCCGGTCTTCTGGCGTACTGCACCCGGGATCCAGTAGGTTTCAAGGCCGGAATGGACCTTTTTGGCGATCTCCATATCAAGTTCAGCGTGTCTGTAACTGATAAATGCGTCGTATTTCATAAAGTAAAGCTTATCCTTTCACATAAGTCTGCCGTTTTTGATGATTGCCGGCAACTGCAGGGTACTATTAGAATATCATTACAGCCGCATTTTCTAAAGGGGTATGTATAAAAAACAGGTCTTGACAGTCTATGGATTACAGTGTAATATTACGGCGTAATATTTAAGATGTAACCATGAACAGAGGCCATAGATGTCTTACGATTACGAGAAAACGCACGAAATGATCCTGAAGAGTGCGATGAAGATTTTCAGCGAAGCCGGCTTCAGGAATGCATCCATAAGAAATATCTGCAAAGAGGCGGGTGTGACCAATGGGGCGTTTTATGCTCATTTCGAAAGCAAGGACGCTCTCTTTGCCGCGCTGGTATCGGAAAAGCTTGCCGTGTTCAATGAGACTTATCAGGATATGAGCGGGATCTGCATTGATTCGGCCGATGATGTCATGAAGATCTTTGAAATGTCTTATGACTCGATCGAAACGCTGATCCACTATGTTTATTCGGAAAAGGAAGTGTTCATGCTCGTCCTGAAAAGCAGCGGAGGAACAAGCTATGAGAACTTTGTTCAGGGCCTGATCGATGCGGAGTGCAGAAATACAAAGCTTTTCTTTGAGAGCTGCAGGAAGTTCATGAAAAAGCCGGAGAACATCTCGGAGCGCTTCATCAGACTCGGTTCATCCATGATCATCAATGCAATGATGGATGCATTTAAAGAAGGAGTCCCGGAAGAGGACAACATAACAGAGACCAAGAAAGCCAGCGACTTCTGCATCGCAGGCTACAGACAACTGCTGGGGATCTGAATGTGCCGTTTGCATAAGGCAA
>JAILNQ010000064.1 GCA_024691425.1 Lachnospiraceae bacterium | reverse complement strand
GAAATAGCATTGAGGGTACAGTTCTTGCACAGAATGAAATCACATATCATGAGATTACATTGTCAGTTGAAGAAGGTCAGGAGAATCTGGGCACCGTCATGGGCAGCGGTGTTTCCATGATCAACGAGAACAGGGAGATTGTAGCTGATCCGGCTCCCGGAGCCGATTTCGACGGCTGGTATGACAAAGACGGAAACCTTGTTTCTGAGGATCCTGAGTATCGTTTCCGCGTAGAGCAGGATGTTGAATACATTGCAAAATTCAAGGAAAGGGACGGAATAACTGCAGTCGTTCTGCAGGATCCGACTTATAGCGGATTCGTGCTGAAACCTGAGGTCAGGGTATATGATGGCGTTAAAGAGCTGACGGCCGGTGCAGATTATACCGTTGCAGTCAAGAACAACACAAACGCGTATATCTATACGGAAAAAGATAACGAATTCGATAAGAAGAAAGCGCCTACAGTAACCGTCACGGGAAAAAGAAACTATAACGGCAAGGATGAAGTTTACTTTACGATCCAGCCCAAATCCCTAACGGATGGTGACATTACGGTCGATCCCATCCCTGTTGAAGTGTCTGACAGCAAGGATAAGAAGCCCGTGCCCAAGGTAAAATGGGGCAAGAAAGCTCTTAGGAACAAGAAGGATTACACGATAGAGTATCTTGATGAGGCGGGCAATCATCTCGATGTATTCAGGGCCGCCAATACCGAAGACGGACATTATACTGTAAAAATCACGGGCGCCGGTAATTATCAGGGAACAATAGTGGCTGAATACAAGCTTCTAGAAAATGCCCAGAAGCCGGTCGATAAGCTGAAGGTGACGGTAAAGAACAAGAAATACGATAATGGCAGAGCAGTTACACTTGACTGGGCGGCAAAGGAAATTGAAGTAAAAGATGGATCGAAAGTTCTTGAGAAAGGAAAGGATTTTGATTTTAGCGACGAAGACTATAAGAACAATACGGAAATCGGAACTGCTTCGTTAACGATCAAAGGTATCGGCAATGTTTATAAGGGAACTAAAACCGTAACGTTTGCCATTACTGGAGAAGTGTTAAAAGACGGCTTCATTAAGAACTTTGAATCAAAGAAGGATTATGATGAAGGAAATCCCGTGGTACAGGATAAAGTTAAGCTTGTACTGAACGACAGGGATAAAACTGAACTCAAAGGGATCGAACGATCAGAGTATGAGTCAAAAACAAGCGAAGAAAAGCGTTCATACGATTATGTAACGGAATACCGTGATAACGTTTATCCGGGAAAGGCAACCGTTACATATACCGGAGTGAACGGGTATTCGGGAACCCTTACGAAAACGTTCACGATATCGGGCTTCCAGCTGAGTAAGGCGGTTATTGAAAAGACCAGTTTCAAGGCATCTTTGCCTTACACAGGCAGTCCACAGAAGCAGGATGGAGTCGTACTGACTTATAAGAAAGACAGAAACGGACCCGACATGCTTCTCAAGGGAGCGGATAAGTCAGATTATGATGAAAAGGATGCCCAGGAAAAACTGACTTATCATTATGTGCGCGAATATCAGAAAAATACGGATGCGGGAACTGCGACCCTGATCCTCACCGGGGTTAATGAATTCACTGGAACCGTTAAAAAGAACTTCAAGATCGATCCGTATGCTATAGATCCTGATAAGGATGCTGCCGATCAGTTCACGGTTTCTCTTCCGGATGATGACAATGATGCAACAACTCCTGTCCGCGTGACATACACTAAAAGAGAGACAGCCCCTGTGCCTGTTGTGAAATTCGGAGAAACGGTTCTTACAGAGGGGAAGGATTATAAAGTTTCATACGTCAACAATAAAGTGATCGCAGATGCGACAGATAATAAGGCACCCACAGTGAAGATCACCGGAAAGGGTAACTTCAAGGGAACTGATCAGAGCTGCAGATTTTCGATCGTAGGCTCCGATCTTGAGACCTGCGGTGCGATAATGACTGTTGCTGACAAGGCGGCAGAGTCTAGATCGGGCAAATGGGTGTCTGTCCCTGTTGTTACGGATGCGAACGGAAAGAAGCTTGCAGAAGGCACGGATTATTACAAAGAAATAGAGTACTACAGGATCGTGGACGGGCAAGAACCGGAACTTCTGGATAAGAGCATGACTATCGCAGCCGGAGCTACGATAAAAGCAGTAGTGACCGGCAAAGGAGCCTATTCAGGTCAGATAGAAGGAACGTACAGAATCGTTGCAAAAGATATCTCAAAAGTCAATTTCAGCATAAAGCCGAAATCATACACCGGGAAAGCGGTAAAGCTCGAAAACAGTGATTTTACATGGAAAACGGACCAGCTTACTCTCGGAACTGATTTTGAGATAGTCGAAGAAAGCTATAAGAACAATATAATGAAGGGCGGTGCGTCCGTTACTGTCAGGGGCATTAATGAATATGGCGGGACAAAGACCCTCAAGTTCACGATAGGAACAAGAGGTATCATCTGGTGGTTCCGGAACCTTATGCAGTAAATTTATGCCGCAGAAGCACAATCAGGTATTGCGGGTTGCGGATAATCTGTTATTATAGTTTTTAGAGCGTTTGCTCTTTGCAGAGGGAAAAAAGAAGAAAGGAGAGAGAGGAGTTGAAAACTAAGGATAAACTGGTAGCAGGCCTGCTCGGAATCTTCCTGGGCGCGCTCGGAATACACAAGTTCTATCTTGGGTATACCAAAGAAGCAGTCATTATGCTTGTTGTGTCAGTTGCTACATGTGGATTCGGTGCAGGAGTCATGGGAATCATCGGACTTATCGAAGGAATCATGTATCTGACAAAGTCGGATGAAGAGTTCCAGGAAATATACGTTGATAACGTTAAAGGCTGGTTCTGATCCATCTGAATATTGCGAAAATCCCGTAAACAGAAAATGTTTACGGGTTTTTTTGCCCGCAACAACCTATTGACATAGTAGGTAAAAGGGAGTATAATTCACGTCACTGAGAAGAAAGGAGACAGAAAATTGATATATGCTGATAATGCCGCAACGACAAAGATGAGCTCTGCCGCGCTATCTGTCATGACGGAGCTTATGAAGGATACATGGGGAAACCCGTCGAGTCTTTACGGATTCGGACAGAAGGCAAAGGAAGCGCTTGAAGGTGCAAGGGAAACCGTTGCCGCAGCAATAGGAGCTGATGTGAGGGAGATAATTTTCACATCTGGCGGAAGCGAGGCGGACAATCAGGCGATCCGGACGGCCGCGTACACAGGGGCTTCAAACGGCAAGAAGCACATAATCTCCTCCGCGTTTGAGCACCATGCAGTGCTTCATACGCTGAAACGGCTTGAGGAAGAAGGATTTGAGGTCACCCTGCTCGACGTTCATAAAGACGGACTCGTACGGCCCGAAGAACTTGAGGCCGCGATAAGGGACGACACATGCCTTGTGACGATAATGTATGCGAACAATGAGATCGGAACGATACAGCCGATAAAGGAAATAGGGGAAATATGCAGGAAGCACAAGATCATCTTCCATACGGATGCGGTCCAGGCGATCGGGCATATCCCGGTTAACGTCATAAACGACAATATCGACATGCTTTCAGCATCAGCCCACAAATTCCACGGGCCGAAAGGCGTCGGGTTCTTATACGCTAAAAAAGGTATAAAACTCAGGAATCTCATAGAAGGAGGGGCCCAGGAGAGAGGGAGAAGGGCCGGAACGGAGAACGTGCCCGGAATATGCGCTATGGCAAAAGCTCTTGAGGAAGCCGTATCGAAAATCGATGGCTACGGGAAGAAGCTTTCCGCCGGAAGAGACAGGCTGATCAGCGGACTCAAGGAAGTTCCTCATAGCGCGGTTAACGGAGACGAGAAGAGAAGGCTTCCGGGCAATGTGAACTTCTGCTTTGAAGGAATCGAAGGGGAGTCGCTTCTTCTGCTTCTTGACGACAAAGGGATTCAGGCATCCTCGGGAAGCGCCTGCACATCAGGCTCGCTTGATCCCAGCCATGTGCTTCTTGCCATAGGCAGGGTGCATGACGTTGCGCACGGGTCGCTGAGACTATCCATTGGTGAAGATATCAGCGATGAAGACATAGAATACATCATTAAATCAGTAAGGGAAACTGTTGAATACCTCAGAAGCTTCTCTCCGATATGGAGAGATCTTGAGGCAGGCGTGAAGGAACACATTCTATAGGAGGATATGAAAATGGCTTTATACAGCGATAAGGTAATGGATCATTTCCGCAATCCGAGGAACGTCGGTGTCATAGAAGATGCGGACGGCGTCGGAGAAGTCGGCAACGCAAAATGCGGCGATATAATGAAGATGTATCTTAAGATAGAAGATGATATAATAAAAGATGTCAAATTCGAGACCTTCGGATGCGGGAGCGCGATAGCATCAAGCTCCATGGCGACTGAACTCATTAAGGGACAGCCGGTCAGCGAGGCGATGAAGCTTACGAACAAGGCTGTGGCGGAAGCGCTCGACGGACTTCCTGATTACAAGATGCACTGTTCCGTTCTTGCGGAAGAGGCTATCAGGTCGGCTCTTGCCGATTATGAAAAGAAGAAAGAAAACGATGAAGCTGTTCAGAAAGAAGAAAACTCCTGAATCATATGACAGTACGTGCAAAAAACCGATCATAAAGGCATGCACGTGCAACAGCGATCAGGTGGCAGGCTTCAGAGACTTAAAAAGCGGCGCGTTCGAGGAGATCATGATGATAAGGAACGCAGATGATCTTGAGGAGTTCAGGAAAAGGTTCGGCATCACCGGAGATATCGAAAAAGTTTACTGAATAACAGGAGGAACTACTATGATGTCATTTATTATCGCGCTCATAATCGGAGGAATTTCCGGATGGCTTGCAGGAATTATCATGAAATCCAGCCATTCGGTCATAGTCAACATCATCCTCGGTCTTGTCGGAGGCCTTGTAGGCGGATGGCTCGGAGGTCTTATCGGAATAGGTGCTACGGGAACTATCGGATCGATCCTGATTTCCGTTGCGGGCGCATGCCTTCTTATCTGGCTGTCCAGGCTGATTTTCAAAAAATAAGAAAAAATACAATTCAGCTATAAACTATCTCCTTCGGGTAGCCGATATAAGTTCTAGAAAGCTATAAGTGGCTATATCCGAAACGGATTTCGGAATTATTATCTCAACGGATTGAGAGTGCATTTTATGGTGCAGTTTCTGCACTGTCTTTTCTGTTCTGAAATGATTCCCAAGCAGCTTTAGCCGGAAACCTGTTGTCTGTAGCGATGATAAAAGGTTTATTCTGACATTGGGAAATGTTATAATCAGAAGGAGGTAACCAGTATGGGTGATATCAATGTCGGCAGCGTAACCAGCGCATACAGTGCTTATACGAGTGCCGCTGTTTCAAAACAGGATTCAAACGCAGGTTCTGCAGTAAATGCGAACGCAGCCGGAGAGGCCGCAGCAGTTTACGAGAAGAGCGATGCTTCTGAAAAGAAGGCAACTTACTCCATCAACAAGATGAGCGCGGAAGACCGTGCCGCTCTTGTTCAGCAGCTGAAGGAAGATGAGGCTGCAAGAAGGAGTCAGCTCGCCGAGCTCGTTCAGAAGATGTTCTCTGATCAGGCAGGAGTGTCGAAGCTTTCGGATCTGTTCTCTCCTGAGAACCTTAAGAACGTCAGCCAGGCTGACATCGACAAGGCAAAAGAGGATGTTTCAGAGGACGGATACTGGGGCATTAAGCAGACATCCCAGAGACTGTTCGACTTTGCTTCCGCGCTTGCAGGCGATGATCCTGAAAAGATGAAAGAGATGCAGAAAGCCATCGAGCAGGGCTACAAGGAAGCTACTGCCGCATGGGGCAAAGATCTTCCTGACATATGCAAGGATACATTGGATGCCACGAACAAGATGTTTGATGAGTATTTCGCATCTAAGGGTTAAGTGTCTTTAAGGAGGCGAATGGAATGAAAGCTGATAATTCCAATGTTTCTGCATTGTTCAGCAGCCTGAATGCGAACAATTCGGCCGGATCGTTCAACTTTGCCGATTATGCGGCGATCAAGAACGGAAGCTATGGCAAGCTTGTAAAGGCTTACTATTCAGAAGGCAAGAGTGTTTCAGATCAGGCGGCAAAGACCTCGACTGCTGCAAGTAAGACTAAGAAAAAAGCAGCAGATGAAGTTGATACGACAGGTCTTAACCAGCTGAAGAAGGATGCGGACAAGCTGAAAACATCCGCAGAGTCTCTCAACAATAAGGAACTCTGGGAAAAGAAAGACGGCAAAGCTGACATGACGAAGATAGGTAATGCCGTAAAAGATTTCGCAGCAAACTACAACAGCGTCATCGATCAGGCATCTAAGGTAAGCTCCAAGGAAGTTGCCCAGGATGTGAAATTCATGACCGGTATGACGGACACATTCTCGAAGGTTCTTGGCAAGATCGGAATCACGGTCGGAACCGACGGGAAGATGAGCGTGGATGAAGAAGCGCTCAATAAAGCTGATTTTGCAACCGTAAAATCCCTGTTCAGCGGAAATGCTACATACGGCTCTCAGATTGCAGACAAAGCAAACAGCATAAAGAGCGACGCAGATATGGGCTCAAGCTTTTACGGAAGCGACGCATCAGTATCAAGTGCATTGGCAAGTGTGTACAACCAGTTAATATAAATCATTGATATTCAATGAAGTTCCTGTTCTTTACCTGCATTAAATCCCGGCGGAAACGTCCGGGATTTTTTGCGTCTTCTGATGTAAGGGCAGAAAGATTATGCTATGATTTTTGCCGAAATGAGTTGTAATAAATCCTGTCAGGTGTTAGAGTTTTATAAGTAAGGCAGATATTCAGAGAGGTGCTGTTTATGGCAATGCTTGAATCCGGAGAAGATTATCTCGAAACTATATACATTCTCAAGAAAAGGAGCGGTACGGTCTATTCCATTGACGTTGCCAGGGAACTGGGATTTTCCAGACCCAGTGTAAGCCGTGCTATGAGCATCCTCCGTGAGGAGGACTATATCACGATGGATGAGGTCACCAAAGAGATAAACCTTACCGAAAAAGGTCAGAAGAAAGCAGTTGAGATCTATGACCGGCACAAAACACTGACTGCGTTTCTCATGAAAGCAGCAGGTGTTTCGGCAAAAGTCGCGGAGACGGATGCGTGCCGGATAGAGCATATTATCAGCCCTTCGACTTTCAGGGGCATCAAGAACTTTATGAAAAACAATCAATAAAGAAAAGGAGAAATGGCTATGAAATGGGTTTGTCAGGTATGCGGTTATGTACATGAAGGTCCGGAGCCTCCGGAGGCATGTCCTCAGTGTAAAGCACCGGCATCAAAGTTCACGAAGCAGGAAGGCGAGATGACATGGGCAGCAGAGCATGTTGCCGGAGTTGCAAAGGGTGTTTCAGATGACATCATTGCAGATCTTCGTGCGAACTTCAACGGAGAATGCTCAGAAGTCGGAATGTATCTTGCAATGGCAAGGGTTGCTTTCAGGGAAGGATATCCTGAAGTCGGAATGTACTATGAGAAGGCAGCTTATGAGGAAGCAGAACATGCTGCAAAGTTTGCAGAGCTTCTCGGTGAAGTCGTTACCGATTCCACGAAGAGAAACCTTGAAATGCGTATAGAGGCAGAGAACGGCGCTACGGCAGGCAAGACAGACCTTGCAAAGCGTGCTAAGGCTGCAAACCTCGATGCTATTCATGATACGGTTCATGAGATGGCAAGAGATGAGGCAAGACACGGCAAGGCATTCAAGGGTCTGTACGATCGTTACTTTGGATAATGAGTAAACCGCGATTTTATCGCATTTGTTACAGACTTTAAGTGAATTCAAAGAGAGCAGGATTTGTAATTCTGTTCTCTTTGTCAATATTACGATCAAAAGAAAATTTTTGTATGACATTGGCAGTGCTGCTAAGGAATACTGCAGATCGATTGTGTAAAAAAACTGCGTTTATATGTGTGGAGGGATCAGGATGAAGATCAGAAAAAGCAAAATGAAACGGATGACGGCAATACTGCTGGCGACGATACTGACGGCATCGGTTTTTGAAATGCCCGGTGTGCCTGCTTACGCAGCAGAGCAGGATGACCTGCAGGCTGAGGAGGAGTTGTCCGATGATGTCCTGCAAGAGGAGGATTCGTCTGATCCGGATCTGTCTCAGAACATATGGAACGCTAACTGGCAGGTGGAGGATGATAAAGCACTTGCTATAATTGACAGCCCGGCCACGGAAGAAGCTGCGGATCCCGCGACACTCTGCATTTATGCAGAGCATGAGCAGGATATGGAAGAAGTCTCAGATGGTGACGTTTATGATCAAAGCGAAGCCCTGTATGAGGATGAGATTTCTATTTCGGAAATACGATCAAACGGGTATGAACTTCCGGTCGAGGAACTGGAGCCCGGAGATTATGTGCTGAGTATTAATGTGGACAGTGTGGAAGCTTTCAGGGACAGCTTCAGCGTTGTGATCTATTCGTCCGGAAGCGAAGAAGACGAACTGTATGTAAGCGAGAATGTGTTTTATGTTCCTAGCGTGCATGATGATGCAAACACAGAGGAAAACGCTGAGGAAGATGAAGATGCGGAGAACGTCACGGAAAATGATGCTGAAAATATCCCAGCGGAAGAGGAAGATCTGATCACGGATGATCCTGAGAATGCAGCAGAGCCTGACGATGAAAAGGATGCAGCACCTGGCATTCTGAGTGAGGAGAAGGAAACGGATACGACGGCAGAAGAAGCTGTTGAGGACGGGGAAACTGATGAGTTCGCATCAAAACCGACCGCGCTTTCGATCTATTTAAAGAATGACCCGACTGATAATTATCTTTATGTGGATATGGGCGGAGCTTCGGATGCTGAGGCAACAGTTGTATTTGTGATATGTGATAGCAATGATTATTACTCCGGAAGCAAATACTACATCGCCAAGGGCGTTTGCAAAAAAGGAGAAACTAAGGCGCTGAGCATTGCCGGAAGCGCTTTTTCAAATAAAGCACCGGCAGGGATCTGGCATATTTTTGCCGCCGAACTGAACGAGAACGAAGATTATGATGATCCCGTATTGATATCAGAAAACTGTGTTACGTGTTTCGTGCCAAGAACACCCGATCCGACAAGCATAGAGCCTGCAACTTCTGGACTTTCCGACGGCGGATTCAGATTCCTGACTGAAAAAAAATATGCTGAGATAGATTCGACCAAAGGTATCCCCGGAAATATTATATACGGGAGAGCAGATGCTGATGAAAACACATATCAGACAGCCTCTGCTGACGCCCAGATCAACGGTCTTGCGGCAGGAACCTACAGGGTAAAATTTGATGCAGCCCGTCTTCTTGATAATAGCTGGTTTGCGGCTGCGTCCGACTATACTTCGTTCGTGATACCGGAAAAAGAGATAAAGGTTAATAAAATCCAGTTCATCGGAGATGGCGGTCCGATCAACAATCTTTTGATGTATAAGGGACAGACGAAAATGCTTTCGCTACTGTTTAACGAAGGACAGCTCAATCAACAGCCTGCGGATAACAGCGTTACATTTACAAGTTCAGATCCCTCAGCCGTAGCTGTGGATGCCGCAGGAAACATCACGGCAAAAAAGGTCACAGCTTCTCCTGTGACGATCACTGCGACATCGAATGACGGTTCGGGCAAAAGTGCCGCGCTTGCTGTATCTGTCCATGCCCCCCTTAAGATCAAAACGGCAAAGGCAGCCGTTTCTGCTGCTTGGGGCAGTCAGGTCACACTTGAATTTACGGTAACGCCGACAAGCTCGATAAGTGAACTGGGATGGAACATAAATAATTTTGACGTAACAAGCACAGATGAAAGTGTATGGGAGGTTCCCCCGATCAAGAGTTCCTTTATGACTTTTGACTCTGCAACGGGTAAGGGATCGATCACCATCTACCCGACAAATTCAATAGTACCCGGGAAAACGGTCATCACAGTGATCGATGATATGGGTGATCTTGCCGCCTGCGAGCTGTCACTTGATGGCGTCTATCAACCGGGGACGCCTAATATGATGGTAGTGAAAGGCGGAATTAAGCAGACCGGCTGGATATACCTTGATGCTGCGAATCAGCTGACAACGAAGAACAAAGCGGTAACAACATATTACATCGATCCGGTAAGCGGGAAGCCAGCAAAACAGAACGGAATATTAAAGATCGGGAAAGAACTGTTTGCCTTTCACGGATATAAGCTGTACACAGATGTAGTAAATGTGGCTATAGATAATTTTCATGGAAAGGCCGTATACTTCGGCGAAGGCGGCAAGCTTAAGACCGGCTGGCAGAATGACCGCTATTACGATCCCGAAACAGGGATAATGACCGTAAGTTCGTTTGTACCCTATAGCGGCGGTACCGCCTGGGTGGGTGAAAACGGTCAAAGAGTGGAGTCCGGATTCAAGACAATAGACTCTATAATGTACTATTTTGAAAAAGGAAAGATAAAGACAGGCTGGATCTATGTGGATGCTTCAAATATGCCGGTCGCTAAAGCCAAGGCGTCAAAATGGTATTACGCGGATCCGAATAATGGTTTCGTGCTCAGGAGCAATGCCGTCTGTACGATCGGTAATAAGAAATACTATGTTTTTACAGACGGACATATACATAACCAGCCGGGGCTCATCGATCTGAATAACGACAGCAAAGTGGGTGATCATGACTACATCGCAGGAAATGACGGTTCTATCCTGATAAATAAGCTATATACTCATGCTGATGGAAGAAAGTATTATCTTGGCGAAGACGGACATCCGAGGACAGGAATGTTCATTTACGGCGGAAAAGTGGTAAATACAGATGAAACCGGAGCATGGATCGACACCTGTAATGACAAGATGTTCATCTGCGATCTGAGAAACAACGGATCCGTTAAAGCCTACGGCATATCCGTAAACGGAAATATGCAGTTCTATTCGGACGCTTCACATACGGTTCTTCTGAAAAATGCATGGATCAGAACAAAGAATTACAATAACAGAAACATGGCAGATTACTGTTATCTTGATAAAAACGGTAAGATGGTAAGGGGTTTCCAGAACATTGATGGGAGGAGGTATTTCTTTGACGAAAGCACCGGCTTCCTGGAGGTCGGTGAAAGAGAAGGCAGCGGAGCTTTCAAAAGCGGCACTCTCTTGGTTGATATAAAGGGAAAGAAATACTTGCTGAACAACAAGCTGGAAACGTTTGGAGATCAATTCCCGGGAAGGATCTTCTACAATCAGGCGGGTATTCAGACCGTCGGCACTAAGAAATATTTTATCGATGCAAACGGTGCCTGCCAGTCGGGCTGGAAAACGGTCGGAGGCAAAAAATATTATTTTATTCCTAATGCATGGGAAATGACAACAGAAGATGTTCCTCTGAACGGAAAGCGCTATTCGATTGAAAAATCCGATGGGTCCCTTTCCCCGGAAGGACCTAGAGTAGAATTCGGAAAATTTGTCGGATACATCCAGAAGGACGGCACCTACAAGATCGGTTGGATATATCTTTATCAGAAAGATGGAAAGTGGGAACTTGCGAGAAACGCAGCCACGGCAGAAAAGGTCTATTATACGGGAGCCGGAGGTTTTACAATTGAATATTCGTCCAGTATGGAGTGTCTGTATCTGATCGGAGGCAGATATTATGCTATCAATTCCGACAACAGTATGGCAAAGGGCTGGAAACAGCTTAAGAACCCGGCGGTCGTCGACTATGATAACCGTAGACTGCTCGGAACATACACCGGCAGTTTCCTGTTTTACTTTGATCCTGAAACCTGTGCTGCAGTTACAGGGCTGAAATCTCTTTATTCGTATCCGCAGTTTAAGAACGGTGAACTGATCCTGAACAGTGATAACAGTTTCAGAGTTGCAAACAGTGAACAGCCTGTTAAGATGATCTTTGCTGAAGGGCAGTATCCCGGTTATCCGGCAGGCGCTCTTCTGCTTAATGGAAACTTCAGTGTATCGGGAACTATATATAGCATCGGTAAAGATGGAAAGATTCTGTCAGGAACCGGTTTTGTTGATCTAGAAAGAACACAATACAGATATGCTGACGGAACGATCGCATCGGGCAGGACAAAGATCGGAAATACATTCTACTATTTTGATCCTGTGGATGGAACCGTTCAGAAAGACTGCTTAAGACTCAGCGGGAAAAAATGGTACCGGTATGACTCAATCGGAAAGCAGGTTCAGAATCCGGACTTTGCAACGGTTCCGGGAGATCCGAAGGTGACTGCGGTTTACGCATCTGACGGAAGCATAAGCAGCTTTAAGTACGTTTCAAATGACAAGAAGGCACAGAACGTGGGGTTCATCGTGGGAAGCGAAACGTTGATCATAGGAAAGAACGGGCTTCCGTCCACGGGACTTGTCTCTCATACAAGCGGATCATATTATTATGAAGCGGACGGAAAGCCATATTTTACCGGCGGTAAAAATGCACTGATAAAGATCGGCAAAAAGTATTATCTGTGTAATGACGGCAAGATGTGTTCCGGTGAAAACGAAATAGAGGGAATAGACGGTTCCCTTTCGGGATCCGAAATCGAAAACACAAAATTGCTCTGGGACCTTCATACGTATGCAACTCCTGAAACCTTTAACTGTTATACCGGAGAGGACGGATCCGTGATTTCCGGCGGACTTGTTTCAGGGGTTCATACGGGCACTTTCGGAACGCGTGTGGATAACCCGGAGAAAGTGCTGTTCTATAAATATGGAGGTAAGTGGTACGTGCCGGGTCAGAACGGATTCGGAGAAAAGAATGTTACGCTCATGGCAGAGCCGGACATGGAATATGTCAATGTCTGCATACGCTGGAAACAGGGAGGGGTTCTGCAAGGTGTATATGGTATGGACGGCAAACCTTTGAACGGGTTGTTCTCATATCTGGTCGGTTCTTCAAGGCTCATTGTTTTCTTTAAGAACGGTGTGCCTCAGACCGGAAAGCAGACGATCGATCTTTCCGGCATATTGAAGTTTGGCATGGAATTTGATAATGACTGCGGTTTAGGATACACGAGTCTGGCAATGTAAACTCTGGACGGGGTTTACGGCTCATTTATCATACTTAAAGGGAAGCGTCTGCCAACAGCAGGCGCTTTTCTTATCTGCGCATATTCAAGTTTATCAGCATGCCTCGGTGATTTTCAGTGACTGCTCGAGTGACAGCCGAACGGATTTTAAGGTATAATATTGACCATGAAAAACGAAAGAGAAGAAGTTAAAAACACAAACCTGCTCTATGAAACCGACGGGATGCTGACGGAATTCGAAGCGGCAGTCCTTGAGACTGAGGCTACCGAGGACGGATGCCGGGCAGTGCTCGACAGGACGGCTTTTTTTCCTGAAGGCGGAGGACAGAAAGCTGATACGGGAGTTCTTGTGACCGAGGACGGAAGCAGAATACGCGTAAAAGACGTACAGACAGAAAATCAGAAAGCGTGGCACTACCTTGAAGGAAAGCTATCCCCGGGGGATAAGGTTAAAGGCGAGGTTGATGCCGAGGTAAGGTATGCTCGCATGCAGATTCACGGTGCAGAGCATCTTCTGAGCGGGATAGCGCACAATCTGTTCGGATACGAGAACACGGGATTCCACATGACAGACCATGAGGCTGTATTTGACCTCAGCGGGCCGCTCAGCGACGAGCAGATACGGGATATTGAGAGGCGTGCGAACTTTGCGGTTTTTGAAAACAGACCGATAACTATCAGCTTTCCTTCTGCCAAAGAGGCCAGGGAAATAGAATACCGCAGCAAGCTTGACACATACGAGGGCATCAGGCTTGTTAGAATCGAAGGCTATGATATCTGCGCATGCTGCGCGCCGCAGGCGAAGAGCACCGGACAGCTCGGAGTGATCAAGATAATCGACTACATGCCGCACAGGGGCGGCACCAGGATCACGATGACAGCGGGAATGGACGCATACAGGGATTATGTGCATCTTCATGATTCCAATGCGGAAATAGTTGCGATGCTGTCTTCCAAACGGGAAGAAACATCAGAATCCGTTAAGGACTTCATGGAAAGGATGACATCCTTAAGGGAAGAGAATGCGCGGCTTTCCCGTGAGATGACCGAGATGGTGACGGAAAAGGTTTTAAGAGAGCTTAGGGAAAGTTCCTCGGAGACAACGATCACGCCGATTTTCGTCCGCGGAATCAATTCCAAGGGCCTCCGGGATCTCGTCAATGAGTGCACGAAGGAACACGGAATGATATGCGCTTTTCTTGAAGAAAACGGCGGATACAGATATATTTTCGCGGTATGCGCTGATCAGTCTGAAAGCGCAGGACTGCAGGCCTTTACGAAGGAATTCAACGCGTCATGTTCGGGAAAAGGCGGAGGAAGCGCCCTTATGACCGAAGGGGTTTCGACGGCGGACAGGGAAACCATAGAGAAGTATTTTACCCATCTGCCCTCAAAAGCATAATTCTTGTGGATAAATCGGGCAAAAAAGCGTAAAATATAAGAGTTAATTTGATTTATAAAAACTACTGAGGAGACGAGCAATGAGTGACAAGAAACAGGTTGAACAGATTACTTCAATGGAAGAGGATTTTGCCCAGTGGTATACGGATGTGGTGAAGAAAGCAGACCTCATCGATTATACCAGCGTAAAAGGCTGCATGGTATTCAAGCCGGCAGGATATGCAATATGGGAGCTTATCCAGAAGCAGATGGATGAAAGATTCAAGCAGTGCGGAGTTGAGAACGTGTATCTGCCGATGTTCATCCCTGAAAGCCTTCTGGAAAAAGAAAAGGACCATGTGGAAGGATTTGCTCCGGAGGTTGCGTGGGTAACGCACGGTGGACTCCAGCCTCTTCAGGAGAGAATGTGCGTAAGGCCTACATCGGAAACTCTGTTCTGTGATTTTTACAAGAACGAGGTGCATTCGTACAGGGATCTTCCGAAGGTCTACAACCAGTGGTGCTCGGTTGTCCGCTGGGAAAAGGAAACAAGACCTTTCCTGCGCTCGAGAGAGTTCCTGTGGCAGGAAGGACATACGATACATGCGACGTTTGAAGAGGCAGAGGAAAGAACGATCCAGATGCTGAATCTTTATGCGGATTTCTGTGAGCAGGTTCTGGCGATCCCGGTTGTTAAGGGGCGCAAGACGGATAAGGAGAAATTCGCAGGAGCAGAGGCGACGTATACGATCGAAGCTCTTATGCATGACGGAAAGGCTCTGCAGTCGGGAACGAGCCACAATTTCGGCAACGGATTCGCGAAGGCTTTTGATATACAGTTCACCGATAAAGACAATACGCTTAAGTATCCTTACCAGACTTCATGGGGCACGACCACGAGACTTATCGGCGCGATCATAATGGTTCACGGCGATGACAACGGACTCGTGCTTCCTCCGAAAGTAGCGCCCGTCCAAGTGGTCATCGTACCGATAAGACAGCAGCAGGAAGGCGTTCTTGAAAAAGCCGAAGAGATAAAAAGCGAACTTGCTAAGGCGGGAATCAGAGTCAAGATCGATGATACCGACAAGAGTCCGGGATGGAAATTCGCAGAGGCAGAGATGCGCGGAATTCCTGTAAGGATCGAGATAGGGCCTAAGGATATTGAGGCCGGAAAAGCTGTTCTTGCAAGACGCGACTCGGGCGAAAAGACTGAGTGCGCCCTGGACGGAATCGCAGAAAAAGTTGCAGGTCTTCTTGATACGATCCAGTCCGACATGCTGGAAAAGGCAAGGGCACGCAGGGATTCTCAGACGTACACAGCAAAGACGAAGGAAGAATTCAATCAGCTGTTCGCCGAGAAGTCAGGATTCGTCAGGGCAATGTGGTGCGGAGATGTCGAGTGCGAGAACGAGATCAAGGAAAAACTTTCCGTAACTAGCCGCTGCATGCCGTTCGAACAGGAAGAGGTTTCAGATGTGTGCGTATGCTGCTCGCGTCCCGCGAAGAAGCTCGTTTACTGGGGAAGAGCATACTAAATGAGCGGCGTATGTCAGGACAGATGTCCTGACAGCCCGAGCGGCGCTTGAGCGGATTATATCTAAAAAAATACTATATCAGGAGGAAAATATATGAACGTATTAGTCATCAACTGCGGAAGCAGCTCACTCAAATATCAGCTGATCAATGCCGACAGCGAAGAAGTACTTGCAAAGGGTCTTTGCGAGCGAATCGGGATCGATGGTGGGATGCATACGTATCAGCCGAAGGGATCTGAAAAGATAAAGAAAGATGTCGACATGCCGAGCCATACGAAGGCTGTAAGCCTTGTTCTTGAGGCGCTTACGGATCCCGCAAACGGAGTGATCAAGAGCCTTGATGAAATAGATGCGGTAGGACACCGTATCGTTCATGGCGGAGAGAAGTTCTCCAAGTCCGTAGTCATAGATGATGAAGTGATTTCAGCGATAGAGGAATGCAACGATCTTGCGCCTCTTCACAATCCGGCGAATCTCATCGGCGTGAACTCATGCCGCGAACTCATGCCGTCCGTTCCGATGGTTGCAGTGTTCGATACGGCTTTTCATCAGACGATGCCGGAGAAGGCATACCTTTACGGAATCCCGTACGATTACTACAGGAAGTATAAAGTGCGCCGTTACGGTTTTCACGGAACGAGCCACGAATATGTAGCGAACAGGACTGCCGAGTTCCTCGGAAAAGACATAAAAGACATGAAGATCATCGTCTGCCATCTCGGAAACGGTGCATCAGTGAGCGCAGTCTGCAACGGAAAATGCGTTGACACTTCAATGGGACTTACGCCTCTCGAGGGACTTATCATGGGCACGAGGAGCGGTGACATCGATCCCGCGATCATTGAATTCATCGCAGGAAAAGAGAACCTTTCCATAAGCGAGATGTTGAATGTCCTTAACAAGAAATCAGGCGTGCTCGGACTGTCCGATGGCGTATCGAGCGATTTCCGCGATCTCGGAGAGGCTGCAGATAAAGGAAATGAAAGAGCCATAGCGGCATTGGATACATACGCATACCGCGTAGCTAAATACATCGGCGCATACGCCGCTGCGATGAACGGAGTTGATGCGATCACGTTCACGGCCGGAGTCGGTGAAAACAACATTTCCGCAAGGGTTCAGATATGCAGCTATCTGACGTATCTCGGGACCCGCATAGATATCAAGAAGAATGATGTAAGAGGAGAAGAGGTAATAATATCCGAAGACGGATCAAAAGTAGCCCTTCTCGTTATACCGACGGACGAGGAAATGTCCATTGCAAGACAGACCGTAGCACTCGTCGGAAACAGATAATGAGGCCTGCTTTATGCACATCGAAGTACCGCCGAAAGTTGCGACAATAATCAATAAGCTGCAGGATAACGGATATGAAGCGTATGCCGTCGGAGGCTGCGTAAGAGATTCGTACCTCGGCATTACCCCGAATGACTGGGACATTACGACAAACGCTCTTCCGGCTCAGGTCAAGGCGCTGTTCCGCAGGACCGTGGATATAGGAATAGAGCACGGGACCGTGAAAGTCATGATGGGAGACGACGGCTTCGAAATCACGACCTACCGTATCGACGGAGAGTATGAGGACAGGCGTCATCCGAAGAACGTGACGTTCACTGCAGATCTTGCCGAGGATTTAAAACGGCGCGATTTTACGATAAACGCGATGGCATACAGCGAAAAGACCGGGCTCGTGGATCTTTTCGGAGGAACTGAAGACCTTAAGGCCGGACTTATACGTGCGGTCGGAGATCCGGAAGAGAGATTTTCGGAGGATGCTCTCAGAATACTGCGCGCCCTCAGATTTTCGGCCAGATTCGGATACGACATAGAAGAAAAGACGAAAGCGGCGATCATCCGCATGGCCCCGAACCTTTCGGAAATAAGCGCGGAGAGGATAAGGGACGAACTTGAAAAGCTCATATGCTCCGACAATCCGGACAGGCTGAGATGGGCATACATTTTTAAGGTGACCTCCGTGATCTTCCCCGAGTGGGACGTAATGATGGAATGCATGCAGACGACACCGCATCATTTCACTAACGTCGGAGACCACACGATACTCGTTCTTGAATATATCGTGAAGAACTATGCCGGCTTACCGGCAAAAGATGACAGGCAGCTGCGCCTTGCCGCTCTGCTTCACGATATAGCGAAACCGGACAAGAAGATAACGGGAGATGACAACATAAATCATTTCACGGGACATCCGGAAATGAGCGAGGAGATGTCGGAAAATGTTCTCCGCCGGCTCAAATATGACAACGATACGATAAATGCGGTAAAGCATCTCGTCAGATACCATGACGATACGCCGAGGCTGACTTATCCGGCAGTAAGAAGATTCATGATAAAAGCAGGTGTTCCTAACATGGAAAACCTCATAAGGCTCAAGTATGCCGATCTTTATGCTCACACCGGATACAAGCTTGAAGAGAAGCTTGATAAGATCAGAAAGCTCGAGGAGATGTACCGGAAGATCATTGAAGACGGCGACTGCCTTTCTGTAAAAGATCTTGCTGTCAACGGACACGATCTCATGGATATGGGTATTCCGAACGGACCTGCAATAGGAGAAGCGCTCGCAAAGCTTCTTGATAAGGTGCTCGACAATCCTTCCATGAACGAAAAGGACAGGCTTCTTCAGTCGCTTAACGGGTAAACTTGATGAAGAATATCGAGAAAGTAGTGATCCCCGTCATAATCATCGTGCTGATCACGATGCTGGGAATTTACTATATTTCAAAAGAATACAAGAAGCAGCAGGCCGAGAAGCGCGCTGAGGAGATAAGGGAAACCGCAGAAGCCGAAAACCCTGTCAGCAGCGAAGATCTCGTGTATGAAAGCATCGCGATGCTCGTCGGAAAGGACGAGGAAAATCATAAGCTGAAATTCATTTCGGTTGATAACGACAAGCTGTTCGAACTCGACTATTCAAATAAAACACCGATTCTCGGAAAGCACGGCAATTCTCTTACGCTCGATCAGATACCGCTCGGAGAGATATTAGACGCATCATACAGCATTCATAGCAGGGAGCTTTATGAACTGAAGGTCAGCGATGAAGCATGGACTTTCACTGACGTTACGAAGTTTGAGATAAATGATGCGGAAAACAGGATGGATATCGCCGGAAGCACATACAAGCTTCCTAAAACATCGATAGTCTCGTATAAGGATGAGCTTGCTTCGTTCATGGATGTGACCAACGTCGACACGCTCACGGTCAAAGGCTATGGGCGCAAGGTCTGTTCGATAATCGTTGAAAGAGGTCATGGGTACGTCAGGCTTTTGAACGATTCGTATTTTGAAGGCGGATGGATCGAGATCGGACAGGATATAATAAAAGTAGTCACGGAAGAAATGCTGATCCCGGTTCCTGAGGGAACATATCACGTCCGTCTTACGAACAGGGGATATGCGGCCGAAGAGGATGTGCTCATTGAAAGGGATAAGGAAACAACGATAGATCTTTCAAAGGCGGACATCAAGGAAGTGTCCATCGGCCATGTCGCGTTCGGTATAGTTCCTGATTATGCCCAGCTTTACGTCGACGGGCAGATGACTGATTTTGAAGAAAGAGTTGCCATGGAATACGGCATTCATCGTGTCCATGTCGAACTTGCAGGCTACAAGAGCGTTGATACGAATATCCGGGTTTCCGACAAGTACGTTGATATTACTATAGCGCTCGAAAAGGATGACGGAGAATCGGATTCGACAAGCACCGGAAAGACGAAAACAACAAAGACGTCTACGGCCGGTACTTCCACGACGGCAACGCCGAAGACGACGAGCACCTCGACAACAAGCTCATACCTCGGCCCGTTCACTCCGCTGCCCACGACTGCACCTGCTAGCAGCAGTTCGTCAACTGATAAGACGACAACAGAGAAGACAACATCAACGCAGGCAACCTCGACAACGGATAAAACCGATTCGTCATCAGAGGAAGAAGTGATAAGCGATACAAGAAAGATGTACGTTGAATCTCCTGAAGGAGCAGAGGTATTCCTTGACGGAGTTTATGTCGGTATCGCGCCTGCAACATTCATAAAGCCGGAAAGAGGATCGCATGTAATCACTCTTTCAAAGAACGGATGCATTACGAAGAGCTATACGGTATCTGTTGCCGATGACGATAAGGATGTAACGCTTTCGTTCTCGGATCTTGTTTTGCAGCAGGAAGAAACTGAATGAAGAAATATTTGAGAAAACGCGAAAACAGGATTACGGTCATCTTTTTCCTTATAACGATGATCACGGCGATAAGCCCTCTGATCTCGAGATACTGCATAAACGGTACGGATCTCGATTATTTTCTGCTCCGTATCGAAAGCCTCAAGGAAGGCATTTTTGCAGGAAGGCCGTTCATCAAGGTCAACACGCTTTTCTTCGGAGGAGCGGGTTATGCGGCAACGATGTTCGACTCGGATATTTTAATGCATATCCCTGCGCTCCTGAGAGTTATAGGAGTTGATATAGGAAAAAGCTTTCACGTATATACTGCGATCATTTTCATTCTCACTTATCTTTCCGCGTTTTACTGTGTCTGGAAGATGAGCCTGTCAAAGTTCGCGGGAACTGTTGCTGCGATCCTTCTTACGCTCTGCCCGTACCATATGGATGATATGCTCTTTCGGACGAGCAGCGAAGGTGCGGCTTTCATATTCCTGCCGCTTTTCATCTACGGCATTTTCAATGTTATCTATGAGGATATGGACAAGCCGTGGGTGTTCGGAATGGGGCTTGCGGGACTGATCCTCACTTCGCCGTCTTTATGTGCTTTTGCAGCCGTAGCCGCTCTGATAGCGATGCTTTTTGGCATAAAGAGAATAATCGCAGCGCCTCGGCCGTTTATAAAGATGTGCATAGTTACGGCTCTAGCGGCGCTTATCACTGCATACCAGTGGCTTCCGATGATCGAGCAGCTTTCGTCCGATACGTTCCATGCTGCCGACAATTGGAAAGATATACTTGATTCATCTATCAGCTTTTCTGCGACAGTGTCTACGAAGTTTCCGAGTCTCGGATTCATTCTGCCGGCTCTGGCGCTCTGCCGGATATTCCTGTCGCGCAAGGATTATCCGATACTCAGATTTTCAGATTACATGATGATCATGGCTGCGGTTTTCGCCGTAGGCGCAACGGATATAATGCCTTGGGAACATACGGCAAAGTTTTTCGGATTCCTTCAGTATCCGTGGAGGCTGTTCGCTCTGTCATCGGTTTTTCTTGCTATGGCTGATGCGGTCGTCATCACGCTGTTCCTTGACAGGATAAACGGATCGTGGAGGGAGATCGCGGCCGAGACGGCGCTTCTTGTGATAACGGTGATCTGTGCTCAGTCCGCGCTTACGCATCAGAATGAGACTTCGCTCGGATATTATGATTACAGCGATGACTACTATAGCTATAAGCCTTTTACGGTATTTGAATCTCCCGACTATCTTCCGGCTTCTGTGACCGATGCTTCAAAGCTCGTGCAGCAGAGCGAGAGGCTTGTATATGATGACGGGTCGCTCGGCAGATTTGAAAGAAAAGGTGCAAAAATCATTGCAACTGTAAGTGAAAGTCATGAATACGCCGATGTTCCGTTCGTCTACTACAAAGGATATAAGGCGGTCTTAACGGACGGAGGCGGGAACAAAGAGAAGCTCGAGATAACGGGTGACGGCGAGAACGGTCTGTGCCGCGTTGAACTTTCCGGCAGGAAGGGAGAGCTGAAAGTAGTTTATGGAGGAACGCTGCTTCAGTATGTCTCGCTCATTATTTCGCATATATTCATCTTCCTGATCTTCGACCTTGTGTACCTGAAGAACAAATACAAAAAGAAACTGAAGGAGCGGGCGGCTGCAGCAGGAGCCAATCTCGGAAGGATCGCTTGCGTTCTCATAGTTGCGGCATCGGCTTTATCGCTCAGCGGATGCAACGTTAACGTTGCGGATCTGCCGGATACAGCGGGTTTCACTGATCCGAATGAAGTCATAGATTATCTGAAGAACCGGAACGGTATATGGGATGATGAATACGAGTTCACAGAAGAGAATCTCGTAAAGGTCAATTACAGCAAAAAGGGTTATGACAAGGACGGGGAAAGCTATGCGGTCATCATCGATGAGTCATCAGGGGAGCAGATGATCGAAGCCGTTACGCTGCAAGAGGCTGAAGAGCGGACAGGAGAGGCGGCATCTGTTGTTCCGAACCTTTATGAAACACTCCTCAAACAGGAGGCATCAGACGTGCTCTCGCGGTACAGGACGGACAGCCTTAAGGACCGCATCATGAATGAAACCGATGCGCTGCTTGTTCTCGAGGTGTTTCCTGAAATAGCCAAAAAGAACGGAATTGATAAACTTGCCATTGAGGTCGGCAAAAATCTGCTTGCCATTCCTGAAGAAAAGATAGAAGATACGATAGATAAATATAACTGCGCGGCGGTGCTCGCAAAAGCCGCTTATGTTCTCGAGTGGGAACAGTCTGAAGATGCTCTTAAAGCGGCAGAGAAGTACTTCAAGGATGCCGAGAGCATGGAAGAAGCGGAATCCGAACCTGTCGCCGCAAGACTCTGGGCGGCGGCCGAGCTTTACAGGCTTACGGGCAGCAAGACTTACAGGTCTGTCGTTGATGCGATCGCGATGGATGTTATCCCTGAAGGTTTTGCATATGAGGAACCCGGATTCTTCGGACTTTTCGCATACCTTATGTCTCCGTATCCGACGAACTACAACGTCTGCACATCGATGATGAACGAGGTTTTCGATGAGGCAAACGAGCTCATAAAGAAGCCTATCGACAGTGAGTTCGCGGATACAAGAGTTGATGAAAAAACGCCAAAGAGGGATGAAAAGACTGCCGAGAGAATGCATGAAGAAGCATTTCTCGTAACGATGACAGATTACGTCAGCATGAGCGTGGAATATAAAAGGTTTGTACAGAATCGGCTGAATTTCATTTTCGGAGCGAATCTTTCGGGAACGGATTTCACCGAAGAAGACAGAGCGCTCAGCGATTCGCCGAAGATGTTCATTTATTCAGGGCTTTGCAAAAACGCATCAGGTTTTCAGCAAAACCAAGATAGCAGATAGGAGGGGAAAAATGAAAATCGTTGTACTTGCAGGTGGGCTTTCCACCGAAAGGGATGTCTCCTTAGTCAGCGGGCGCGGGATATATAACGCGCTGAAGGAAAGAGGACATAAGGTGATCCTTCTGGACGTCTTCCTCGGTTATGAAGGGAACACCGAAGATATTTTCGATACTGATACCGACTGGGCCTCGATGGTAGCTCCGGTTTCGAAAAAAACACCGGATCTTGATGAGATCAGGGCCATGCGCAAAGACGGGGCAAAGGTTTTCTTCGGACCTAACGTGATCTCTATATGCCAGGCGGCAGACATAGTTTTCATGGCGCTTCATGGAGACTGCGGAGAGAACGGGAAGATACAGGCGACATTCGACCTCATGGGGATAAAGTATACCGGAACGGGATCGTTTTCATCAGCACTTGCCATGGATAAGGCGATATCCAAGACACTGTTCAAGATGTACGGGGTTGCAACTCCTGACTGCTACATGCTGAAGAGCGCGGATGACGGCTATAAGCCGGATTATCCGTGCGTCGTAAAAATCTGCAACGGCGGATCTTCAGTAGGAGTTTATGTCGCGAACAATGACAGTGAGTACAGGAGCGCGGTCTATGATGCATTCAGATATGAGTCGCGCGTAATAGTTGAAGAATATATAAAGGGAAGGGAGTTCACATGCTGCGTCATCGAGGGCATGCCTCTTCCGATCGTGGAGATAGAACCGAAGAGCGGATTCTACGATTACAAGAACAAGTATCAGGCCGGGTCTACCATTGAGACATGTCCCGCAGAAGTTGATAATGATACGGCGACAAAAATACAGGCAGAGGCAGTCAAGGCATACAATGCCCTGCAAATATCGACATATGCCAGAATGGATTTCATCATGAATGAAAAGGGTGAGGTTTTCTGCCTCGAGGCGAACACCCTTCCCGGAATGACACCGACGAGTCTTATACCTCAGGAAGC
Source organism: Lachnospiraceae bacterium (assembly GCA_024691425.1). Taxonomy (GTDB): domain Bacteria; phylum Bacillota; class Clostridia; order Lachnospirales; family Lachnospiraceae; genus UBA2868. The sequence continues at coordinate 19,306 of JAILNQ010000064.1, read as the reverse complement.
TGCGGCGATAGGAAAAAGCTACGGCGATCTCTGCGAGTGGATAATAGAAATATCGATGAAGAAATGGGCAGAAAATGCGTAATATGAATGTTGAGCAGATAGCGGAAGCTGTCGGCGGAAGACTTGAGAACAAAGATAAATTCGATCTGACAAAAGAAGCAACGTGTGTTGTTATCGACTCTCGGCTTATCGAAAAAGGCGGAGTGTTCGTTGCAACAAAAGGCGAGCGGGTTGACGGCCACTCGTTCATTGACCAGGTTTTTGAAGAAGGTGCGCTCGCGGTCATTTGCGAGAAGATGCCTCAGAATCCTAAAGGTCCCTGCATAGTCGTTGAGGACAGTTTCATAGCCCTCAAAATGCTGGCGAAGTATTACCGCAGCCAGGTTTCGATAAAGATCGTCGGAATAGTGGGAAGCGTCGGGAAGACGAGCACGAAAGAGATAGTTGCTTCAGTTCTTTCCTCTCATTATGAAGTCCTTTATACTCAAGGGAATTTCAACAATGAGATAGGAGTTCCGCTCACGATATTCAGGATAAAGGATGGGCATGAACTGGCCGTTATCGAGATGGGGATCAGCGACTTCGGTGAGATGAGCAGGCTCGGAGAGATCGTACGTCCTGATATAGTCGTGTTCACGAACATCGGCCCGTGCCATCTTGAACAGCTCGGAGATCTTGACGGCGTTCTGAAGGCTAAAAGCGAGATCATAGATCACATGCAGCCCGGCGGAACGCTGGTATTGAACGGACAGGATGAAAAGCTTGCGCTGATTGACGAGGAAGCGGCAAAAGGCCGGAAGATCATCCGCTACGGCAAAGAATCAAAAAGAGATGACGTCTATGCATCGAGCATAGAAAACCTCGGGCTTGATGGTTCGAGATTCACCGCGAACTTTCCTGACGGAAGCCATTACGAGATGACGGTTCCGCTCCCCGGATACCATATGGTCGATAACGCCATTGCGGCGGCGGCGGTCGGATTCCTTGCGGGACTGAATCTAGAAGAGATAAGACGCGGCATGGCATCGGTCGAGCAGCTGTCCGGAAGGGGACATATCATCCACGGCAGTAAGTACACTATAGTCGATGACTGCTACAACGCTAATCCGAAGTCGATGTGCGCGGCGCTCGATACGCTCGGCTATGCGCTTACAAGAAAAGTCGCTATACTCGGAGATATGTTCGAGCTCGGTGAGGAGTCGGACAAGCTTCACGGCGAGGTAGGAGATTATGCGGCCGAGCACGGAATAGATTCACTGATCTTCGTCGGCACGGCGGCCAAGTTCATGTATGAACATGCAATAGTTCACGAGGGACCGCAGATAAGATTTTATCCGAACAAAGAGCTTCTTCTGTCGGCGCTGTCAGATGAAACGAAAGAAATACTAAAACCCGGAGACACTATACTTGTAAAAGCATCCCATGGCATGGGATTTTCAGAAGTCGTTGATTTTTTGAATGAGTAAAGGAGAGACAGATGGCATTTCAGATTTTTACGGACACCGGAGCTAACGTTACTGATAAAGTCAGGAATCATTACGGGATCGAAACCGTTCCGCTCACTCTCATCATGGAAGATGAGGAATTCCAGTTTGAGAGCACCGAAGGATTCGATTACGACGAATACTATGATAAGCTGAAGGACGGCATGAAAGTATCGACTTCCCAGATCAATCCCGCGCAGTTTGTCGAGAGGTTCGAACCGGTTTTAAAAGACGGCAGGGACATACTCTACATCGGTCTTTCCGGCGGAGTGACAGGATCGGTTAATTCCGCGAAGATAGCCGCTTCAGATCTTGCGGATGATTATCCTGACAGAAAAATTAAAATAGTCGACTCGCTCGGAGCGTCCCTCGGCGAGGGGATACTCGTTGTCGAGGCCGCCGAGTGCCGCGATAAAGGAATGAGTCTTGAAGAGACTGCCGATCATATTGATTTTCAGAAATACTGCATGTATCAGGTTTTTGTAGTTGATGACCTCAAGCACTTGAAGAGGACCGGAAGGATCAGCGGCGCGCTCGCATCACTCGGAACTATGATGGACTTAAAGCCGGTATTAAAAGGCGACACAGAAGGAAAGATCGTCGTTGAATGTAAGGCAAGGGGCCGCAAGCAGGCGATAAAGGCCCTTGCGGAAAAATACAGGGATATGGTTGTTTCTCCCGAGACTCAGATAGTCGGGATCTCATACGGCGGAAAGCGTGAGGATGCGGTTCATCTTGCGAACCTCATTTCCAAGATCGCCGAGCCGAAAAAAATATGGATGGTACCTCACGAACCCGTGACCGGCTCTCATGTAGGCCCGGGAATGCTTGCGCTCTACTTCAAGGGTGCGGATGATGTGAGGGCATTCTGACAGCGGAAGGATATAAAAGATATGCTCAGATTCATTTTATGCCTGATATTGGTTGTGATGGATTTTATCCTGATAATACCGTTTGAGATCATAGGATTCATTCTCTATCTGATCAGCCCGCGGGCGAAGAACGCATACATGAAGGCTCTCATGAAGATCGTGATCACGCCCATAAGATTCTGCGCAGGAGCAAAGGTCAGATACATAGGACTCGATAAAATACCGGAAAACACTCCGGTGCTGTATGTCGCCAATCATGAGAGTTTCTTTGATGTGATCCTTACGCTCGTCTATCTTCCCGGCGATATATGCTTCATTGCGAAAAAAGAGTTTTCGAAGATACCGATCTTTTCGCAGGCGCTTTTTCTGTACAACACGATATTCATCGACAGGAATGATATAAAGCAGGGACTTAAGACGATACTCACGGCGATAGACAAGGTGAAGACCGGAATGTCTGCCTTCATTTTCCCCGAGGGAACGAGAAGCCGCGACGGGAAGGTGAACGATTTCAAAGAAGGAAGCATGAAGATCGCAGTCAAGAGCGGATGCCCCATCGTTCCGATAGCGATCTCGAACACGGCGAACGTGTTCGAGAATCATTTTCCGAAGCTTGAGGCCGTGCCGGTCGTAGTTGAGATACTCGATCCGATCATCCCAGGAGATTTCGACAGGGATGGACAGAAGCATCTCGGGAAGCTGTGCAGGGACAGGATCGAAGAGGCGAGGGACAGAAACGTTAAGGATTACTGCGCCTGATAAATGATCTTTCCGCCGACGATAGTATACTTTATCTTCCCTTCGAATGTCTTTCCGAGAAACGGGGAATTGCATGATTTCGACAGAGAGGATGAATACACGGTCGTATCATCCGGGTCGAAAATCATTATGTCGGCGCATGAGCCGGGTGAGAGCGTGCCGGCGCGAAGGCCGTAAAGTCTAGCAGGATTGAGGCTCATGAGCCTGAAAATGTCAGACAGGCTCAGTATATCTTTTTTGTAAAGCGTGGAATATGCAAGCAGGAACGATGTTTCAAGTCCTATCAGCCCGCTCGGGGCTTTTACGAAATCCTGTGATTTTTCTTCAAGGGAATGCGGTGCATGATCGGTCGCGATGATGTCGATCGTCCCGTCAGAAAGGCCTTCCCAGATCGCCTCGCGGTCATCAGAGCCACGCAGAGGCGGGTTCATTTTTGCAAGCGTTCCGTATTTTTCAACCGCAGAATCGGTAAGCGTAAAGTGATGAGGAGCGGCTTCTGCATGTATGCAGGGGTTGCTTTTTTTTGCTTCGCGAACTGCACTGACGCCTTCGGCAGTGCTGATGTGCTGTATGTTCAGCTTTACACCGGTTTTTGCGGCGATCTTAAGATCCCGCTCGATCATCGTGATCTCGGCAAGACGGTCGGCACCCGTAAGACCGAGATTTTTGGCGGCTTGTCCGGAGTTAACGCCGCTTTCTTTTATGAAAGCAGGGTCTTCTTCGTGAAGGGAGACGGGAAGGTTAAGTTCTGCTATTTCAGAGAAAGCGGCCTGCAACAGTTTTTCATCCATTATCGGCTTTCCGTCATCGGTAAAACCTACGGCACCTGCCTCGGCAAGTTCTCTGTAGCGGCAGAGCTCAAGCCCTTTCATGCCTTTTGTGACCGTTGCGCACGTGTATATCCTGACAGGCTCTGACGCGCCTTTTTCGAGTACTTCTTGGACAAGCTCAGGACTGTCTATCGGAGGGACGGTGTTTGCCATCATCACGACGGAGGTAAATCCGCCTGCGGCGGCCGCGGCGGCACCGGTATGGATATCCTCTTTGTGCGTCTGTCCCGGATCCCTGAAATGAACGTGGATGTCAACAAGCCCCGGACCTGCGATAAGTCCCGTGCCGTCTATGACATCTTCATCCGCCTCTTCATCCGTTTCGTCTGTGGCGGCGATAAGGCCCTGTTTTACGCATATATCGCCGATTTCATCCCTTCCGTTTTCCGGATTGATGATCCGTATGTTTTTTATCTTCATATCCTACCTCGTTTCAAAACACCAGCTCTATTTTATATCATAAGTAAAAACTTGAAAATACGGCATAAAAAGACTATACTTAAATTAAATTGGATAATTGTGTCCGTACGTAAGGATCATATGAAAATCAAGGAAACAGCAAGGATTATTTCACAGGAATGCCTCTGCGGAGGTATATTTTCCATGTGGATAAAGACAAAAGCCGCAAAATATGCCGAAGCAGGGCAGTTCATTTCGGTATATCCGAAAAGCGCCGCAAGGCTTCTGCCCCGGCCGATAAGCATATGCGAGATCAAAGCCCCGGATGAGCTCCGTATCGTATACAGAGTTGCCGGGAAGGGAACCGAAGAGTTTTCGCATTACCGGGCGGGAGATGAAATAGAAATACTCGGGCCTAACGGGAACGGATTTTTTGCCGCCGCGGGCGAAGAGAAAGAGAAAAACAAAAAAGCTCTTCTTTTCGGCGGAGGCATTGGGATACCTCCTATGCTAGAACTTGCGAAGCAGCTCGAATGCGAAGTTTCGATCATCGCAGGATACAGAAGCGCAGAAGATACGTTCCTTATGGAAGAGCTTGAAGAGGCCGGAAAGCTTTACGTCGCAACAGATGACGGAAGTCTCGGAGTCCATGGGACAGTAATCGACGCGGCCAGAGAATACGGGATCGGTGCGGACATAGTTTTCGCATGCGGGCCGCTGCCTATGCTGAGGGCCGTAAAGGTGTATTCCGAAGAAAGAAGTATCCCTGCATATGTATCGATGGAAGAGAGAATGGCCTGCGGGGTCGGTGCCTGCCTCGGCTGCGTATGCACATCGGTTCATAAGGATGATCATTCAAAAGTGAATAATAAAAGGATATGCGCGGACGGACCGGTATTTCCTGCATCGGAGGTGGAGCTGTGATGAATACGGAAGTTGCTATAGCAAATATCCGCTTCAAGAATCCGGTGATGACGGCATCAGGAACTTTCGGTTCCGGAATGGAATACTCGGAATTCGTTGACCTAAACAGGCTCGGAGCAGTAGTTACCAAAGGAGTGAGCCTTGAGCCCTGGCCCGGAAATCCGACACCGAGGGTAGCGGAAACCTATGGCGGAATGCTGAATGCAATAGGGCTTCAGAACCCGGGCATGGATACTTTCATCGAAAGGGATCTTGAATTCCTGAAAGCGTACGATACGAGGGTGATCGTAAATGTGTGCGGCAAGACGATAGAGGAATATGTCGGAGCCGTCGAGAGGCTAGGTGAAACGAGCGCGGACATGCTCGAGATAAACGTCAGCTGCCCTAACGTAAAGGAAGGCGCGATAGCTTTCGGACAGAATCCTGAAGCGCTCGGAGAAATAACCCGCGAGATAAAGAAAAAGGCAAAGCAGCCGATCATCATGAAGCTGTCGCCGAACGTGACCGATATAGCGCTGATGGCCAAGGTGTGCGAGGACAACGGCGCGGATGCAGTATCGCTTATTAACACTATCACGGGAATGAAGATAGATGTCGCAAAGAGGAAGTTCGTTCTCGCGAACAGGACCGGAGGACTTTCGGGCCCGGCGATAAAGCCCGTAGCAGTAAGGATGGTATATCAGGCGGCGAATGCCGTTTCGATACCGGTCATAGGAATGGGCGGAATAGCGATGGCGGAAGATGCGCTTGAGTTCATAATGGCAGGAGCTACGGCAGTAGCTGTAGGAGCTGCGAATTTTACAGATCCGTATACGACCGTCAAGGTCATAGACGGAATCGAAGAATATATGAAAAACAACAACATTGAAGACGTGAAGGAGCTGACAGGGTGCGTCAGATGAACGTCTGAAGCACGGATCCGTAAGGAAGCGGAAGGAGGAATGACTATGATGCAGATAGGTGGTATCGACAATCTTGTGATGAAGAATGTAACCTTACCGTCCGAGAACGAAAAGGACGATAAGAAAATCATTCAGCAGCAGGATAAGGACATCGCAGCGAAGGAAGCCGAGAAGAAGGCTGATGAGCGCGAGGATGCCCTGAAGGCGGAACGAGCCGAGGAGACGGAAAAAGAAGTTTACGGCGATGTCGTAGCCCGTTCAACCGACGGTGATACGACAAGGGTCAAGAAGGACGCATTAGAAGCTCTCGAGTCGGGAATGGTTTTCCATAAGGATGAAAAGGAAAACATGCTGATGGAATTCAACCGCGACCAGCTCACAGTAATGCTCGACAAAGGCGACATTACGAAGAACGAGTACAACCACGAGATCCTGCGCCGTGACGAGATCATGGAAAAGGATGAGAAGTCAGCATTTGCAAAGTCCAATGCCGAGATGATCGAGCAGCAGAAGGAAGAAGCTCAGAAGAAGGCTGAAGAGAAAGCAAAGGAAAGACTTGAAGAGCTCCAGAACGGCGGCTCTGAAAACGAGGAAAAGGCCAACGCTCTCGAGAAGGGCATGAACATGCTCGCAGCGGGCGCAAAAGGACTTGAGATCGAAGAGGAAGCAGTTGAGAACGCCGCGGCAAACAACAGGAGCGAGATCATCGATCAGATCCTCAATCCCGATGAAGAAGCCGGTTTAAAGGTGATCATCAAGTAATATTCCGATGAAGATCAAAGCTCATGCCAAAATCAACTTAGGGCTCGACGTGCTAAGGCGGAGGGATGACGGATATCATGAGGTCCGCATGGTCATGCAGACCATAGGACTTTGTGATGAACTTTCCTTTGAGAGAACGGGACAGGGAATACGCATAGTCTCTGATTCGGATGCCGTTCCGCTGAATGAGGATAACCTCATATACAAAGCGGCCTCGTTGATGATGGAAGAATACGGCATAAAGGACGGAATAGAAGTAAGGCTTGAAAAGAACATTCCTGTTGCCGCAGGACTTGCCGGAGGAAGCACGGACGCCGCTGCGGTATTTAAGGCTATGAACATGATTTTCGGCCTCGGGCTTGATACGACGGAGCTTCAGAAGCTCGGAGTGCGCATAGGCGCGGATATTCCATACTGCATAATGGGCGGGACAGCAACGGCCGAAGGCATCGGTGAAAAGCTGACGCCGATAAAGCCATGCCCCAAATGCAGGGTGCTTTTAGCAAAGCCTGAAGCAGGGGTCTCCACGGCGCATGTTTACCGCAGCCTAAAGCTTGATGAGATCACCCATCCTGATATAGATGCCGTGATCTCCGGGATAGAAAGCGGCAGCATAAAAGATGTTGCGGCAAATCTTGGAAACGTTCTTGAAAGCGTGACGGTTCCGGAGAATCCTGTTATTGATAAGATCAAGAAGATCATGACTGAAAACGGAGCGATGAACGCCCTCATGAGCGGAAGCGGACCTTCCGTTTTCGGTCTTTTCGAGAATGAAGAGGATATAAAAAGAGCGTACGGCATACTGAATGAATCAGGCTATGCCCCGCAGCTGTTCATTACTGAGATTTTCAATGATGAACAATAAGGAGATCTGATGGGAGAACTGAAACTGCAGATAACGGATGAATATCTTCCGCTCCGGGATGTTGTTTTCAACACTCTCCGCCAGGGAATACTGACGGGAGAGCTGCGCCCCGGGGAGAGACTCATGGAGATCCATCTTGCGGACAGGCTGGGTGTTTCAAGAACGCCAATAAGAGAAGCGATCCGTATGCTCGAACTCGAAGGCCTTGTTACGATGATCCCGAGACGCGGCGCAGAAGTTGCAAGGATCAGCAGGCAGGATATAAGGGATGTTCTCGAGGTCAGGCTCGTGCTCGACTCGCTCGCGACAAAGCTCGCATGCAAGAGAATAACCGAGGAGCAGAAGGCAGAGCTTGTTAAAGCTGCAGATGAATTTGCCGAAGCGACAAGATCCGGAGATGTGACTCTCATCGCGCAGGCGGATGTAAGGTTTCACGATGTGATCCTTGCCGCATCCCATAATAAGCGCCTTATACAGATGGTGAACAATCTCGCGGAGAGAATATACAGATACAGGCTCGAATACATTAAGGATTCAGCCAATCATGCAAGGCTCATTGAAGAACACGCAAAGATAATGGACTGCGTGATCAAAGGCGATGAAGGAAGCGCGTGCATTGCCGCGGAGATACATATCGTCAATCAGGAAAACAACATGCTCAGCCAGGTTGAAGAGTGATCATGGATAAAAACGTATGGGTTACGGTCACCGGTATTCAGTACGGCGATAACCCCGAAGGTGAAAAGATAGAGATCATCACTCCGGGAAGCTACAGCAGGAAAAAGGACATGCATTTCCTGACTTATGACGAAGTTTCCGAGGACGGAGACGGGATAACCAAAAATGTCGTAAGGTTCGGGGGCGACACGTTCTCGATAAGCAAAAGCGGGCTTACCAATGTCGAGATGATCTTTGAGAAGAACAAACGGAACATGACGAACTACGTGACCCCGTACGGTTCGCTCCTTGTCGGGATCGATACCGACAGGATCGATATCATCGAGGGTGACGATTCGATCAATATAGATATTGATTATGCTCTTGATATCAACTATGAGCACCTTGCGGACTGCAAGATAAAAATGGAGATCAGGAATACGGTTTCCATGAATACGGACAACGCATGGAGGAGTTTGATTTGAAGGTCAGAAAAGCTATCATACCGGCAGCAGGTTTAGGAACGAGGTTCCTTCCTGCCACAAAGGCACAGGCGAAGGAGATGCTCCCCATCGTTGACAAGCCGACAATACAGTACATCATCGAAGAAGCCGTAGCGAGCGGAATCGAGGATATCATCATAGTTACGGGCCGCAGCAAAAGATCGATAGAGGATCATTTCGATAAGTCAGTTGAGCTTGAGCTTGAACTTGAAAAAGACGGCAAGGAAGAACTGCTCAAGATGGTCCGTGATATTTCCGAGATGGCGAATATCCACACCATCAGGCAGAAGGAGCCGAGAGGCCTCGGACATGCGGTTTACACGGCAAGGCATTTCATAGGCAATGAACCGTTTGCAGTCCTTTTAGGAGATGATGTCGTTGTAGCAAAAAAGCCGTGTCTTCTGCAGCTGCTTGAAATATACAATGAATACCAGACATCCGTCATCGGAGTTCAGAAGGTTCCTCATGAGGTTGTCAGCAAATACGGAATAGTCGACTGCAAAATGGTTGACGACAGGGTATATAAAGTTCATGATCTCGTCGAGAAACCCGCGGTGGATCAGGCACCTTCAGACATCGCGATTCTCGGACGCTATATCATCACCCCGGATATTTTTGAGTATCTCGAAACTCAGGATGCCGGAACAGGCGGAGAGATACAGCTTACCGATTCGCTGAGGAGGCTTTCAAAGGACCAGGCGATGTACTGCTATGATTTCAAAGGCCACAGGTATGATGTCGGTTCGAAGATAGGCTTTCTTCAGGCCAATATTGAATTTGCGCTCCGTAATCCCGAAGTTGCGGGAGAGATGAGAGATTATCTCGCAAGACTTAATTCGGATATGGATGCGATGCTTGATTATGAATAAAATGCAACAGAAGGAGAAAATATTATGACCGGGATTTTTCTGATTTCAAAGCTGACGATCGTACTTCTGATCATTCTGATTGTTCTGGCAGGAGTCGCCGTGCTTCTGTATTTCCTCGGAAAGAAAGCACAGAAGAGGGAAGAGGAGCAGAAAGAGCAGATAGATGCGATGAAGCAGACCGTTTCTATGCTGATAATAGACAAGAAACGGATGAAAATAAAAGAGTCGGGACTGCCGCAGGCGGTCATCGATCAGACGCCCAAGCTCATGAGATTTACCAAGCTTCCTATCGTGAAAGCGAAAGTCGGCCCCCAGGTTCTGTCTTTAGTGTGCGACGATAAGATTTTCGATAACGTGCCCGTAAAGAAGGAAGTTAAAGCTACGGTGAGCGGCATTTACATTACGAGCGTCAAAGGCCTGCACGGATCTTCGGACCAGAACAAGAATGTCAAGAAACAGAGCAGATTCAAACAGTTTGTTGAAAAACTGCAGGAAAAAGCCGGTGCGAAGCCTGTTAAGTAAGACGAAAATCAGAGGATGCGCATCACTTATAATATCTGCATCTTTTATGATAGCACTGAGTGCGTGCGGTAAAGGCGGCGAACTGAATCCGGATGATTATATAAAGCTCGGACAGTACAAAGGTCTTTCGGTAGAAAAAGCATCATATACTGTCACTCCTGAAGCGATGCAGGATGAGCTCGATATGCTAGCGAATGCTTATGCGGATTCCGACGGGACCGTGCCGGAACTTACCGATGAGTTCATAAAAGAGATATCCGAAGGCCAGTACGGGGATATGGATGCATATACTGCCGCGCTCGAGGAGCAGATGAAATCGGAGTATGACGAGTTCTACGAGCTCCAGTATTACGAGGACCTATGGAATCTGGCGGTGGATAATGCAACTGTTATAAAGGATTTTCCGCGGGACTATCTTCAGAAAAAAACGGAGCGCTCCATCATTTCCGCAAGGAAATATGCGCAGAGCCTCAACATGTCGTTCGAGGATTTCGTCGATCAGAAGATGGGACTTACCGTAGAGGAGTTCAATAAAGAGGCGATAGAATATGCCCAGACCGCGGCGAAGGAGAGCATGGTATTAGCCGCGATCGCAAAGGCTGAGAATATTACAGTAACCGATGAGGATATCAAAAAAGCCATAGATGAATATGTGGAGATGGGAGCTTTTGAGTCCGAGGAGGCATTCAGGAACGAAGGCCCCGAAAGGATGGAGGAGCTGAAAGAATACATCCTGACATCGAAGGTCCAGGATTTTCTGGCCGAGAATGCCGAATAATATGATGAGAGGTTCAATGAAAGGAAGTAAAGAAAAATGGAGCAACTGGTTGAAGTAAGGGAGATTTTCAGGAACAGAGAACAGTACCTCGACAAGGAGATAAAGGTCGGAGGATGGGTCAGAAGCATACGTGATTCCAAAACGTTCGGATTCATCGTACTCAATGATGGAACGTTCTTCGAGCCTCTTCAGATAGTATATTCGGATCAACTTCCGAACTTTGCAGACATATGCAAGACTAATGTCGGAGCGGCGCTCATAGTTACAGGCACGCTCGTTGCAACGCCCGCAGCGAAGCAGCCGTTCGAGATACAGGCGACCGATATATACATAGAGGGAGCATCTACTCCGGATTATCCGCTGCAGAAGAAGCGCCATACAATGGAGTATCTGCGTACGATCACGCATCTGCGCGCAAGGACAAATGTATTTTCCGCGGTATTCCGTGTACGTTCGCTCATCGCTTATGCGATACACAGGTTTTTCCAGGAGAGGGATTTCGTCTATGTACATACGCCTCTCATCACCGGTTCTGACTGTGAGGGAGCAGGAGAAATGTTCCGCGTGACGACGCTCGATCCTTTGGATCCGCCTCGCCTTCCTGACGGGAGCGTTGATTATTCGAAGGATTTCTTCGGAAAGGAAACGAATCTTACCGTGAGCGGACAGCTCTGCGGCGAAACATATGCGATGGCGTTCCGTAACATCTATACATTCGGTCCTACGTTCCGTGCCGAGAATTCGAACACCACAAGACATGCGGCGGAATTCTGGATGATAGAGCCTGAGATGGCTTTCGCGGATCTTGAGGACGACATGCAGATCGCAGAGAGCATGATAAAATATATAATCAATTATGTTCTCGAAAATGCGCCGGAGGAAATGCAGTTCTTCAATTCGTTCGTTGACAAGGGACTGATCGACAGACTGAAGCATGTGGCGGAGTCTGATTTCGGACGCGTTACCTATACGGATGCGATCAAGATACTTGAGAAGCACAATGATGAGTTCGAATATAAAGTAAGCTGGGGATGCGATCTTCAGACAGAGCACGAGCGTTATCTTACGGAAAAGGAATTCAAGAGGCCGGTATTCGTTACTGACTATCCGAAGGATATCAAAGCATTCTACATGAAGCTCAATGAAGACGGAAAAACGGTTGCCGCGATGGACTGTCTTGTTCCGGGAATCGGAGAGATCATCGGAGGAAGCCAGAGAGAAGATGATCATGATAAGCTTCTTGCAAGGATTGAGGAAATGGGCCTTGGCAAAGAGGATTATGATTTCTATCTTGACCTGCGTAAGTACGGCACGACCAGACATGCAGGCTTCGGGCTCGGCTTTGAGAGATGCGTCATGTATCTGACAGGAATGGGGAACATAAGGGATGTAGTACCTTTCCCGAGAACAGTGGGGAACTGCGATCTGTAAAGGTTATGATTTTCCGGCCTTTGGCCGGGCTTAGGGGATATTTAATAAGGGGATGATAATATGGGGAAAAAATCATTTTTCGGACGGAGTCTGCCGATATTTCTGGCATGTCTATTCCTTTTCGGAGGCGGATCTTACGCGAACGCGGAAACACTTCAGGAAATAAGGAACGAAAAACAGGACGTCCTAAATAAGAAAAAGGAAGCGGAAGGCAAGCTGAGCTCGGTAAACAAGGATATCGAGACGATTTCCGAAGAGCAGGAGGCCGTTGAGGCCGAGATCGAGGAACTCGATGCGCAGCTTGTCGACCTTATCCTGTCTGTCAGCATACTCGAATCGGACATAAAGGACAAAGAGCTGGCGATCGAGCAGACGAAGAAAGAGCTTGAGAAAGCCAAGCAGCAGGTGAGTGAGCAGGAAACTGCGATGGCAAGGCGCATAAAGTTCATGTATGAGCGAGGGAACACGACTTATCTTGAACTGTTCGTTGAATCGAAGAGCATGGCGGAGGCCGTAAATAAGACCGAATACTCAGAAAAGCTTTACAAATATGACAGGCTCATGCTGGAGCATTACAGGCTCGCGAGGGAAGACGTTGAGAATACGGAGCTGCAGCTCGAAAATGAGCTTGCTGAGCTCGAAGAGATCAAAGAGGATCTGAACGCCGAGAAGGAAGAACTCGACGCGCTTATCGCCGAAAAGCAGGAGACTGCAGAAAATTTCGAAGAGGAACTCGCAAAAGCAAAATCTAAGGCGAGCGAATATAAGAACCAGATATCGCAGCAGTCCGACAGTCTGAAGAAGCTCAATCAGGCCGAAGCGGACAAGCTTGCAGAAGAAGCAAGGAAGAAGGCCGAAGAGGAAGCAAAGAAGAAAGCTGAGGCCGCAGCTGCTGCAAAGAAAAAAGCGGAAGAGGAAGCTTCGGAAAGTGATGACGGAGCGCCTCTCGTCGTGACATTTGATGATGACAGCTCATCCAGCGATCAGAGCAGCGACAGCGAGCAGGAGCAGGAGCAGGAGAGCAAGCCTACCGGAACGAGCGTTAGAGCTGCCGGATCTGGAACAGGAACCGACATAGCCAACTATGCCCTGCAGTTCGTCGGATGTCCGTATGTTCCCGGAGGAACGTCGCTTTCAAACGGATGCGACTGTTCCGGATTCACTCAGGGCGTATATTCGCATTTCGGAATAGGCATTCCGAGAAGCTCATATGCTCAGTCATCGGGAGGCACGGAAGTGCCGTTCAGCGAGGCGCAGGCCGGAGACATCATTTACTACGGCGGCCATGTCGGCATATACATAGGCAACAACCAGATCGTGCATGCGAGCACCGTTTCAACGGGAATCAAGATCAGCAGCGCGTTCTACAGATCAATAATCACAGTCAGAAGGTACTATTAATGAAGAAGATCATCATTGTCATGCCTGTCGCGAATGAAGAGAAGACGATGGGCAGCGTCATAGAAAGCATACTCGCGCTTCCCTATGATAATCTTTATCTCTATCCTGTGATCGATTCGTATTCGAAGGACAGGACTGAAGAGATAATCAGAAGCTACGAGAGCACCGGAAGGGTTAAATGCATATTCTACAAGGAATCGCGGGGCGTGATCTCATGCTATCTCGAAGGTTACAGACAGGCGATCGCAGACGGTGCGGACTGCGTTCTTGAGATGGATGGCGGCGGAAGCCATCAGCCGTCGGAGATACCTCAGTTCGTGGAAAAGCTTGAGGAAGGCTATGACTGCGTATGGGGATCGAGATTCACGAAAGGCGGCGAAATGAGCAACCAGCCACTTTACCGCAGAATACTCAGTTCAGGCGGAACGGTTCTCGCAAACCTTGTCCTTGGGACAAAGCTTAAAGACATGACCAGCGGGTTCGAAGGTTTTCAGGCTGATGTTCTTAAAAGGATGAATCTTGACAGGTTTCTGTCAACGGGACATATGTATCAGACGGAAATGAGATACTACTGCCGAAGCCTCAACTGCGTGGAAGTGCCGATACACTACATCGGCGGTGAATCCTCGCTGAAGGCATCATCGGTTGTTGAAGCGCTTTCTATTCTGTTCAAGCTGAAAAAGCATGAACAGTACATTTGGAAATGAATGCAAGGGTCAGTCTTCTTCGTCCTCGACTTCGCCCGCTACGGCGGAGATCACGCTTGTAACGGCGGATACGACTACCGCAACAACTATTACGATAAAAACTATCCCAGCAAAAATAATGATTCCAGCATCCATGATTAACTCCGTTTCTTCATAAGCCATCGGCTATGATATGAAAAATACTACCAAGAAACTCATGACTTGTCAAAGGGGGTGTTTTCAGTGATCGAAAGTCTGGATCTGTCAAAGACGATCTCAAAAGAGGAGTACAAGGAGAAAAAAGAGAAGCTTGCGGCTTCGCTCTGCGAAAAGCAGCGGCTGCTCTGGGAGGCGAAGGTATCCACGATCATCGTAATTGAGGGATTCGACGGCGCCGGAAAAGGAGAGGTCATCAACGAACTCATCCTTCCGATGACGCCTAAGGCTTTCTGCGTCCGCTCAAAGATCACGGAGACGGAAAATGAAATATTCCATCCGTATATGTGGAAATTCTGGGAAAGAGTTCCCGAAAAGGGGAATATAGATATTTTCGAGCAGGCCTGGTACAAGCGTGTCTGGCAGGACCGGTTTTCGGGAATCACAAAAAAGAAGGAACTGCCCATAGCGTTTGATGAAATAAACTCTTTCGAGAAGATGATGGTCGATGACGGAGTCATAGTCTTAAAGTTCATGCTCGTCATTTCGAAGAAAGAGCAGAAGAAGCGCCTGAAGAAGCTCTATAAGAACATCGAGACCAGATGGCGCGTTACCAAGGAAGATCTTCTCCATAACAAACAGTATGATGAATATGCGAGAATATGCGATGAAATGCTCACCGCAACGGACACGAAGGATGCACCGTGGACACTTGTTGAAGCGGAAGATGACAGGTATGCGGCCTTAAAGGTCATGTCCGAGGTTGAAAAGGCATTTTCCGAAAGGCTTGAGAGCCTCAAGAATCCGACGTCTCCTGTAAAGAACGGCAAATTCCTTCCTGAGGGAGAATATGAGCTCCACGCTCTTAACAATGTCGATCTGACGAAATCCCTGACAAAAGAAGAGTACAAGGTAAGGATGAAGAAGGTCCAGAACGAACTGAAGCAGCTTCACGGCGTCTTGTATGCCATGAGGATCCCGGTTGTACTCGGTTTCGAGGGATGGGATGCCGCCGGAAAGGGAGGAGCCATCCACAGGCTGACAGAAGCGCTCGATCCGAGAGGATACAAAGTCAGCCCGACATCATCTCCGAATGATACTGAAAGAGCGCATCACTATCTGTGGAGGTTCTGGACAAAGATGCCGAAGGACGGGCATATCGCGATCTTCGACAGGACATGGTACGGCCGCGTGATGGTTGAGAGAATAGAAGGCTTCTGCTCAGTTGATGAGTGGGAAAGAGCTTACCGGGAAATAAACGACATGGAAAAGCAGCTTGCGGACCATGGTGCCATAGTCATCAAGTTCTGGCTGCACATCGATAAGGACGAGCAGAAGAAGAGGTTTGAGAACAGACAGAACACTCCGGGCAAGGAATGGAAGATCACGGATGAGGACTGGAGGAACAGGGAGAAATGGCCGCAGTATGAGCAGGCGGTCGATGACATGCTGATCAAGACCTCAACGCCGTACGCTCCGTGGGTGATAGTTGAAGGAAACAACAAATACTATGCCAGGGTGAAGGTTCTTGAAACAGTGGCCCAGGCAATAAAGGATAAGATCAAAGAGGAACTGAAGAAGCCCAACAAAGACTGATGAGTCAGAATCTGGGCGAATATTGGTTGTTTAGATTGCGGAACTGCGTAGGTGTGCAGTTCCGCACTATTTTGAACATTCTCATGAATGCGGAGATGCTGTTGAAGCCGCTGCGGATGGCCACTTCCGTCACGTTTATGTCGGGATCGAGAAGAAGCTTTTCGGAATACGCTATCCTGCGCGTGTTCAGATATTTGTAGAACGGCATTCCCGCGAATTCTTTGAAAAGCCGGCTGAAATGGTACTTTGAAAATCCTGCCATGTCGGCGACTTCTTCTAAAGTCAGGTCTTCGGTGCAGTGCTGGTTCAAGTAATTGCATATCGAAAGGAACTTTTCCGTGTATTCCTGCTGCTTGGTCGGTTTTATGCCGACGAATCTGTCGGGGCTAGCCGTGTAGGAACGGCCGACCATGACGAGCATGCTCAGGAATTTCTGCACTATCGCAACGTTCTTTAAAGGGGCATTCCCGAAATACTCATTGAATATTTCCTTCATCAGCTTAGCGCATGATTCGTGGATCTCGGGGAAATCCTCGGGAGTAATAAGTATAGCCGGCTGGATTATCGAGAAGAATGAATCGTATTCGCTGAAGGAGCTGATCATTCCGAGATCCACCTGGAAAATGATCCTGCGCCCGTGATGGGCATAAAGATGGTGAAGCACTCCGGGACAGATGAGTATTATGTCTCCGACCCGCAGATCAAAGGGTATGTCATTGCATTCCATGGAATATCCGCCTTCGAGCGGCATGACGACTTCCACCGCGGGATGCCAATGGTTCGGATACTCTTCATAATCTGTGTTGTTGTAAAGAAGGAGGGCGGAATCGTACTCAAAACTGACTGTTTCCTTCACTCCGTCAAGGATTTTTATCATTTATTGCTAATTCCTGTCGATATTGTTGAATATTTAACAATAAAGTTATTACGAATTTTTGCAAAAAAATGATACAATAAATCATGCAAAAAAGTAAAGAATCAAATGATTTTATGGCAATGTGCACAAAAAACCATAGGCACTTAAGTAAATATTCAACAACTTAATCGTTTTCGTAAATGATGAGAGCATCAAAAATAGCAATAATTGATAATCAAAAAGCAAGAATTTTGTAGTTTAAAAAGTTGCGGAGAATTAGAGTGTAGTTATCGGGTCTTTGACTCGGTGTTCAGACATTTTCAAAAGGAGGAAAAATAATGAAAATGAAAAAGTTTTTGGCAGTTTGTCTCTCTGCAGCAATGACAATGAGCCTTCTTTCCGCATGCGGCGGTACGGCAGCAGCACCTGCAGCTCCCGCAGCTGAGCCTGCAGCAGAAGAAGCAGCTCCCGCAGAAGAGCCCGAAGAAGCTCCCGAGGCTGAAGAGGCATCAGGTGAGGTTCAGGAGATCTCCTTCATGATCTGGGATGATCTTGAGGCATCAGAAGACCTTATTACAAAAGGTTACAAGCAGTCAGTTGACAGGTTCAACGAAGACTTCGCAGGAAAGTATCACTGCACACCTATCACAACTAACCTTGAAGAGTACTATGACAAGCTCAATGCTCTCGTTGCAGCAGGCGATACACCCGACGTATTCATCGCATCTCCGGGTGCCAACCTTAACGACTATGCTACAACAGGCGTAGCTGCAAAGATGGATGACTATCTTGCAGCTGATGGCTGGAAGCAGACATTTACGAGCGATGCTGTATTCGCAGGCGGCACATACGGCGATGACGGCGGCGACGGCCCCGGAATCTATGCTATCCCTCTTAACATTGCAGCAGCTTGCGTATTCTATAACACAGAGATGTTTGCAGATGCAGGCGCAGAAGTTCCCAAGACTTTCTCAGAGCTTCTTGATGCTTGCCAGAAGCTTCAGGACAAGGGATATACACCTATCACGATTTCAGCAGGAACTGCTTGGTGTCTTTCAATGGTAGCTGGTTACCTCTGCGACAGAAACGGACTCAACCTTCAGGACATCAAGGATCACAAGACAGATTGGAAGGATGAGAAGGTTATCCAGGCTGGTAAGCAGATCCAGGAACTCTCCAAGTACTTCCAGAAGACTGCAGCAGGTGATGACAACGACGTTGCAACGGCTGCATTCTACAATGGCGAAGCTGCAATCCTTATCCAGGGTTCATGGGCTATCGGCCAGATCAACGGTTCATGTGCAGAAGGATTCGCTGACAAGGTTGGCGTATTCGCATTCCCTGCAGTTGACGGTTCTTCAGCTGATCCTAACAGAGTTATCGCTAAGTCTGACTCACTTTGCATGAGCGCAACAACACAGTATCCCGATGCAGCTATCCAGCTCATCAAGTACTTCGTTGATGATACAGCTTCCAAGTACACAGCAGAAGTCGGCGGTAAGATCCCTGTAACCAGCGTTCAGTATGACGAGAAGGTTGCTCCTCCGGAGCTTAAGTATGTTATGGATGTATTCAAGAACGCATCTTCAACATTCGGATTCTACAACGAGTCTCTTGCTGATACAGAGGCAGGTTCTACATTCGAT
This sequence comes from Lachnospiraceae bacterium, assembly GCA_024691425.1. GTDB lineage: Bacteria > Bacillota > Clostridia > Lachnospirales > Lachnospiraceae > UBA2868. Next base: position 408 of record JAILNQ010000064.1, on the reverse strand, counting down.
AACTGCTTCGTAGAGATATTCAAGGGCGAGGATCCTGCAAAAGCACTTGATCCTATCCAGGAATACTATGAAGCAAACGTTTGGTAAGAGTAGCTAAAGCTTCTGAATAATCAGACGTTTAACAATCGGCCAGCACCCTTATCTATGGGTGCTGACCTTTATATAGAGGCATATGACATATGACACGACCGAAGGTCGTGTAGCCGGAGCGGTGTTTGAGCGGGTACGGCAATCTGTATGACTTTATATAAAGGTCCCGGCTCCGGGGCTGAGATCATCAAATCTTTCATATACAGATCCAGGGTGGTGATTTATGGACAAGTTAATGAGAAACAAGAAAGCGATAATCGTGTTAATCGCGCCGGCTCTGATACTGTTTACAGGCGTATTGTTCGTGCCGGTCTTTAA
>JAILNQ010000053.1 GCA_024691425.1 Lachnospiraceae bacterium | reverse complement strand
TAGATCATACACATGATCCTCCTTAAAAGTATTTGACGCTGTATCGGATCCACAGGGCTCTCTGCCGATGTAACCTCGTTCTACATAAACCGTCATGCGGTATCTAACTGATTAACACTTTGACAAAGAGGCGGCGGTTGGAGCCTATTTGTAACCGTCTGTGCGGTAGGAGACTAAAACCAATCCACAGCATCTTCAACAGCATACCCTATACCTATAGAAAAGGTAAAGAATGGGTATGACTATATAATACGAGGAGACTATTCCTGGATCTGACCGGATAAAGAACAGAATGAAAGGAAACAGAAATAATGAAAGCAGTTTTATTGAAAAGTATTGTCGCAGCATCAATTATTGCAGCGCTGGGTCTTGTTGCATGCGGCGCACCAGATGACCCAAAGCCCGCAGATTCGCTCCGTGATGAGATGAATGTCGATATTCCCGATGCGGATATTGATCTTGATGCGCTGAACGAAGCGGCGGAATCGATAGGTGAGCTTGATCTTGTCGATGACGCCTCAGAAGATGTAACAGAAGCAGAAGCTGACAGCGCAGCGGCAGAGGAACCTTCAGGTGAGCCTGCAGGAGATAAGACCGTGTACAGCTATACCGATGTCTACAGGAACGGAAATGATATCATTGTCATACCCAACGGCGGAATGAACAGCTCGACAAAGCTTTTCAATGACAAGGATCTCGCGGGATTTCTTGATTATGTTGATTCTACAGTTCTTGAAAAAGGCCGCACGATCAACAGGGACTTCTTCTATGAAGTGTTCGCGACGATGCTAGTTGACAAAGATCTGAATGCTGGAGTGGATAATATCGAGAAGAATATGATCATGTCGCTTGCGATGGCGAACAATTTCCATGACATGGATGTAAAGATCAGGGAATGCGATCTCGATGCGAACAATGCCGCAGACTACCGCTATCAGGTAACCGCTTCCGGCAAGGACGATACATGGATAGTCAACTATGGAAACCGCAGCATCTATTTCAACAACGGCGGCACGGAATATTCTTCCGACATGTTCAAGGACGAATACCTTGCACTCTGGCTTGTCGCGATAGAAGAATACTACGGACTGAACTGAACAGGAGAAGCGTGAACCATGAAAAAGAATCTGGCGAAAATCATATGCATCATCTTAGCAGCTGCATTGCTGTGCGGATGCTCCTCAAAGACGGAGGACGCACCGGCTAAAAGCGCCGACAGCGCAGCGCAGGATGTTTCCGAGCAGGCAGATGCTGAAGCTGAACCGGACATCGCAAAGAAACCTGAAAAGAAAAACGCAGGTGAGGCTCCGGAGCTTCTGTTTCACAGGTACAGCACGTACGAATGGGGCGATGGCAACACTCCGCTCATAAAGCACGACTTTACGTTCGTAACGCTCGACAAGGATCAGGCCGGCAGATACAAGGGGATCTCGGACGGTCTTGTGGATGCGATGAACGAGATCATAAAGAAGGAGCAGGAAGTCTGGGACGACGAGAAGGAAGCGCTGAAGGAACGTGACTATTTCAATTTTGAGGACAGCTGGAACACCTTTGTGCGAAGAGCTGACGGAACGGCCCTGAGCGTGCTGAATGAATACTGCGAGGAAGGCCAGTTCGACAGCGGATACTACTGCGAATTCACTGCTCATTCCTTTGATACCGCGACCGGGAAGGAGCTCGCTTTCTCCGATGTTGTGAAGGATGAGGATAAGTTCTTTGACATCATCGCTCCGAAAATGATGGAATATATCGAGCATACTGCAGAAACCGTATATGCAGTTGAGATCGAGAAGGATACATGGGCGCTAAAGTCAGACCTGAAGGATTACCTGAAGGACGGAACATGCGCGTGGACGATAGATCCTCAGGGTGTGACCTTATGGCTTCAGTCGTATGTCGAGCTTCAGTCCGCAGTGAGTGCAACCGTGCTTTTCTCCGAGGATAAGGACGGCAAGATCTTCAATGAGGATTACGTGACTGCTGCAGATTCTGAATGGATCACGCAGGTGCCGGCGTATGTTGACAGCTATTACGATCTTGATGACTCCGGCAAAGAGGAATATGTCGGTGTTTCGGCATCTTATGACATTGATGATTCGGCAGAAGAAGAGTCATACTGCATTAACGGCCTCTACGTATCGTACGACGGGGACGGCCAGACATTCACCACGGTAAAGCCCGGCGGAACAAGTTTTTATGATTCGTTCCTGATGCATAAGGATCACCAGACAGTTCTTCTTGAGTGCCACGACGAATATGACAGCTTTCTGATGAACACCTTCACGCTAAATGATGACGGTATCAACATGATCGATTCCGTCACCGCGGGATTCGAGCAGTCGGATGATGACACGTACAGATATCTTGATACATATATGCCTTACTATTTCCCGACGGATATGTCGAAGATAAGGATTTTCGCCGTCACGGCAAACGGAGATGAAACGGATACGGCTAGCGTTGACGAGAACGGAAAGATAACGGCCCAAAAACTTGATATCCATGGTGATATAAACGGTGATGCCGGAATTGTTCAGACGGGAGAGCAGGAGGCTGACGAGCCGTTCTTCGGACTGTGGACGGGGTCATTCTCCGACAGGCAGGATGCGCTGAACCTCGTGGAGAAGCTTGAGGGCAAAGGATTTGAGGCATACTGCATCTATACGCCGGAGTGGGAGAACTTAAGCAGCGATCCGTACTGGAGCGTGACGATCGGAAGATCGGGCTCAGAACCTGAGGCGCAGGCGTATATCGAGGACGCAAAGGCGGCGGGATACAAGGATGCATATGTTAAATACACGGGTGACAGGCTGAGCCACAGACTGTACTGCTATGTCTACAGCACAGGCGATGTGAAGATCACTGACTCCAAGGTCACTCTGAATGATGTGCCGACAGAACTGCTTTCAGGAAATTCAGAAGATGAAGGCCCGATGACGCTCACAGTGGATGCTTCCACCGTATTCGACAGCAGCTGCGAGATGGAGTTTTTCCATGGCTACAAGAAAGGGGAGACTCCTCTGGAATGGTACAACCATGCGGAGGGTACGGATATCATGGGAGTGTTCGATGTCGGGGTGACAGGAAATCATATCGACAGCATTTACGGAAGCTACTGGTGGGACTGATAAAAAGCTGACAGAACCTTCATCTTAATGACAGGAATCTCTCGGCCATCCTGTTTATAATCCTGTTCAGGAAGCGGAATTACGCATAACTGACAGGAGGTGTTCAGGATGAAGAGAACAAAGATAATAGCGGCTATAGCTTTAGCGGTCCTTATTCTTCTGGGATTTACGTATGTGAGCATTGAAGCGGGCGAAAGGAAAGACGAAAAGCCGGCGGGAAATGCGGCATTTTCAGGGACATGGCAGCTGTCTCCGTACAATGATCAGGAGATGCTGGACGGAGCCTTTCCGGACATATATGCATTCGGGAGCGAGCTTACGATAAGGCCGGACGGAAAGATATACTGGCACATCGGTGCAGCGGGCGCGGCCGGAACATATGAGTCCTACGGAAACCAGCTTATGGCGCAGGTTTCGGATATAATGGAATATGATGAGTACAGGATCGCCGTTACGGCTGATGAGGACGGCAATCTTCTTATGAACTACAAATCGGTTCCGCTTAAGTGGACCTACCGCTCAGGGGCTTATCAGTAATCTGACAGGCCCCGCTGCAGGGAAGAGGCATTAAATGGAATGGATGACGGCGATACGTGAGAGTATCAGGTATATGGAGGATAACTTAATAACGGTTTCCGGACCTGCCGAGGTCGCATCACATGTCTGCATGTCGGAAATGTATCTCCAGCGCGGCTTTCAGGTTGTGACGGGACTGACGCTCGGAGAGTACGTCAGGAACCGCCGGCTATATCTTGCGGCAATCGATCTTATCGGCACGGATGAGAAGGTTATCGATATAGCGATGAAATACGGATATGAAACGCCGGAGAGCTTCACCAAAGCTTTCGGGCGTTTTCATGACGCTTCGCCGAGCCAGATACGCAAAATGGAGAAGCCGCCGAGGACGTTCCTCCCGATGCAGGTTTCCATGGTTATAACCGGAGGAGCGGACGTCGAAGTGAAGATCGAAAAGAAGGAAGAATTCAGGCTGATAGGTATCCCGCACGATATGACTTTCGAGGAGCACAGGGCGAAAATCACCGGGCTTCTTGATGACTTCGAGGAAAAGCACAGGGATATGCTGAGAGGGGAGCAGGCTCCGCAGAATCCCGGAAGATATGAGAAGGCTCTGTATGATAACCGCATCGGTGAGTATGATGCCTTCACGGACATCGGAGCCGCGGAAGGACGCTGCAGGTTCATGATCGCGGGAATCTATGCCGGCGGTGATGTTCCAGAAGGCATGGAGGTCTGGACCGTTCCGGAGTGCGAATGGGCCATGTTTCGTTGTGAGGGACCGCTTCACAATGCGGTTGAGAACATCAAGAAATTCATCTGGTACGAATGGTTTCCGGGAAACGCCGAGTACGAGCCGGGAAGCGATTATTATGTTACTAAATACTGCAGGGACAGGGACACATCGGCAATTGATTATCACTGCGAGATGTGGATTCCGGTAAAGCGCAGGCAATGAACGTGGCTGTAAATTGGCGGCTGTTATGGAAAGCGGCAGGACCTGCCGCTTTTTGTGCGCAAAAAATGATATAATCTCTGTCAGATAATAAGGAGCAGCAGAATCTGCCAGACTGTATGATTAATCATTATGAGCAATTGCTCAGTTTGTGCCCGGAATGCCGTCCGGCAGATGCTAAATAAGAAGGAGGCTATGATATGAACGATACGCTTAAGGTACTCGAGAGCAGGAGAAGCTGCAGGAACTTCACTTCTGAAATGGTTAAGAAAGAAGATCTTGAGGCAATAATAAAAGCAGGTACATACGCCGCTACCGGCATGGGAAAGCAGAGTCCCATAATTATCGCGGTTACGGATAAGGAGATGCGCGACAGGATTTCTGAGGAGAACAGGAAGATCGGAGGATGGGGTGAGGGCTTCGACCCGTTCTACGGAGCACCTGTCATACTCATCGTGCTCGCTGATAAGAGTGTTCCGACGCATGTATATGACGGTTCGCTCGTTATCGGGAATCTCATGAACGCGGCAGAAAGCCTCGGCGTAGCCAGCATATGGATCCACAGGGCAAAGGAAGAGTTCGAGTCCGACTTCGGAAAAGATATCCTCAAGAATCTCGGAATAACGGGCGATTACGAGGGAGTCGGCCACTGCGCGCTCGGATACGCGGCAAAGCCTGCCGGAGCGCCGATGCCGAGGAAGGATGATTACGTATATTATATTTAATGGAATGATTTTCGGCCAGAAAGGAAGAAGCAGCAGGTGAAAAGTGAAATTAACATCAGAAGAATAGCGATGTCGCTCTTCGGAGTCATAGTGTGCGCAGTCAGCGTAGGCCTGTTCAAGATAGCGGCGCTCGGCGTCGATCCGTTCCAGTCGTTCATGGCAGGGCTCGATTCGCTCGTGCCTATAAGCTTCGGAACGCTGTACGTCATCACGAACGCGGTGCTTCTGATCTTCGCGCTCGTCTTTGACAGGCATTATATAGGAATAGCGACTTTCATCAACCTGTTCCTTCTCGGATACATCACGCAGTTCACGTATGAGTTCCTTCAGACCGTGATCATCGACCCTTCGATAGCGGTGAGGATCGTATGCCTTATCATCGGAGTCGTCGTCATCTGCTTCGGTTCGGCGTTCTACATGACGGCGGACCTCGGAGTCTCAACATATGACGCCATTGCTCTTATCATATGCAATACGTGGAAGAAAGGAAAGTTTCAGTATGTCAGGATAGTAACTGACGTTATATGCGTTATCCTCGGCGTGCTTCTTTTCCTTTTAGCCGGAGGAGAGTTTTCGAAAATCCCAACGATCGCCGGTATAGGTACGATAATCACGGCCTTCTTCATGGGGCCGCTTATAGAGTTTTTCAATGTGCATGCCGCACGCCCGGTGCTCAACGGGAAAAAAGCCCGAGAGGGTGAGGAGAAAAACGTTCAAAACGGAGGATGAAGCCATGAAAACGATAGATGTTGCAAACGGACCGAAGAGCGCACCGAGGATAATACTCGGATGCATGCGCATTCCCGCGCTCAGCACGGAGGATGCCGCACGCATAATAAGCACTGCATACGGGATGGGAATAAATCATTTCGATCACGCGACGTGCTACGGTGACGGTGAGGCTGAAAAGCGCTTCGGGGACGCGCTTCCTCTTACCGGGATAAACAGGGAGCACATCATCATCCAGAGCAAATGCGGCCTTCATTTCGACAGGCGGGAATTCGACTGGAGCAGGGATGATATCATAAAGAGCACGGAGCAGAGCCTTTCAAGGCTTAAGACGGACTATCTTGATGTGCTTCTTCTGCACAGACCGGACCTTCTGTTCGATCCCGAAGAGGTCGCGGAGGCATTCGATAAGCTTCATTCGGAAGGGAAAGTAAAGTACTTCGGAGTCAGCAACGTCACGCCCGGACAGATTGAGCTTCTGAAGAAATACGTAAAGCAGCCGATCGTCTTCAATCAGCTGCAGTTTTCGCTCGACCAGACCCAGCTCATAGATGCACCCATGTACCTGAACAACCTGACGACAGACCGCTCGATAGACAGGGATAACGGCGTTCTCGACTACTGCAGGCTGAATGATATAACGGTTCAGGCATGGTCGCCGCTTCAGATAGGAATGTTCAAGGGGTGTTTCGTGGATCATCCGGATTATCCCGAGCTCAATCAGATGCTCGATAAGATAGGGCATAAATACGGGATAAGTAAGACTGCCGTCGCCATCGCGTGGATACTCCGGCATCCTGCAAAGATGCAGGCTATAGCGGGAACAATGAATCCCGATCATCTGAAGGAGATATGTGATGCGTGCAGGATCGAGATCAGCCATCAGGAATGGTACGAGCTCTATCTCGCATCCGGCAAGTTCCTTCCGTGATCAGACCATCCGCCGCAGCTTCGGACCGATGGAAAGAGCCGCTGCGATCTTGACTGCATCTGCGGGAATGAACGGAATAACGCCGGCAAGAAGCGCCTGCGAAAATCCCATCCCGGCAAAAAGAGCAAGCCATGCGGTTCCGAAAGCATAGCAGAACAGAACTCCGATGATCATGCCGACGGCATGCATAGGTCTTCTGTTCTCGAATTTTTCTATGAACAGTCCCGTAAAGAACGAGACAAAAACGAATCCTATTATATATCCGCCCGTGGGCCCCATAAGTACACCCGCACCGCCTGTGAACTTTGAGAAAACGGGTACGCCGGCGAGTCCTATGAGAGCGTAGAGAACAAAGGATATCACTGCATCCCGTGTTCCGAGCACATATGCACCTATGAGAAGGGCAAAAATCGTGAGCGAAATCGGAACCGGGCTTATGGGTATGCTTATGGAAAGCGGCGCAAGTACGCATGTCAGAGCCGATACGAGTGCTATGCGCACCATCTTCTGAGTCTTTGTCCTTGCGGGAGCTGTCTTTGAATCGGATATCATGTCTGATAAACTCCTTCTGAAATTTATATCTATTTTATTTCAATTCGAAAGTTTACATCCAGTTTTTGATTATGTCAATAAGATAACGCAGCCATTTACATGAACAATCTTCCCGCTTCTGTGGTAAAATATATTCAATGCGGCCTGTTATGAAACGGGTGTGATCGAAAGGCGGACTGTTATGATAAGAACTGCGGCAACGGAAAACGGCATTGTAAGAGGGCTTCCGGCGGATGATCCGAGGGTAACGGTGTTCAGGGGAATACCTTTTGCGGCGCCTCCGACGGGAGATAACAGATGGCGAGCCCCTCAGCCTGCAGAAAACTGGGAGGGCGAAAGGAAATGCTACGAGTTCGGCCCGATATCGATGCAGGATCAGCCTGGAGTGGGTGATGACCTGTACAGCAGGGAGTGGCATGTGGATCCTGACATCCCGATAAGCGAGGACAGCCTGTATCTGAACGTGTGGACAGGTGCAAAAAACACGGATGAGAAACTGCCTATTCTTGTATGGATATACGGAGGCGCGTTCCAGTGGGGATATACGTCGGAAATGGAGTTCAACGGAGAGCGTCTGGCAAGGCACGGAGTCATAGTAGTATCCATAGCGTACCGTCTCGGCGTGTTCGGATTCCTCGCTCATCCGGAGCTTACCGCGCAGGATGCCCAGCATCCGGCTAACTTCGGACTTTTGGATGTCCAGGCCGGACTTTCCTGGGTGTACAGAAACATAGAGGCGTTCGGGGGTGACAGGAACAGCATCACTCTGGCAGGGCAGTCAGCCGGAGGCGCGGCGGTCACGTTCACTCTGGCGAATCCTGCGAACACACAAATGATCAGAAGAGCGAGCGTATTCAGCGGGCTTATCAGGAATCCTTTCATGCATGACGGCATAATCGAGCCTGGCGGTCTTGAAACGGCTGAACGAAACGGCGAGGAATTCCTGAAGTTCATAGGATGCGCAAATATTGATGAGGCAAGGCAGATGGATGCCATAGTTATCAGGGATAAATACGCCGAGTATGCGAAGAACCATCCGAGGTTCGTTCCGTGTCTCGACGGAAAGTATGTCAAAGCTGATCCGTTCGGGCTTTTAATATCAGGAGATATAGCCGATGTTCCTTTCTTTGCCGGATACACGAATGATGAGTTCTTGTGGGACCTTCCCAGACGTGCAGATATGAGTGACGAGCAGAAGAGCCTCATCAAAGCGGACGTGATCGAAAAGAGCGGAACGGAATATTTCAATGTCGTTCAGAATTCGGTCAGGACCGCAGCGGATGCGCATAAGACCAACGGACTGAAGGAACCGCTCTATGTCTACAGATTCGCGCCTTCAGTTCCCGGATATGACAACCCGGGAGCATTCCATTCCTGCGACCTCTGGTTCTTCTTTGAGACGATCCAGAAATGCTGGCGTCCTTTCGATGGATTGCACTATGCACTTGCGAGAAGGATGTGCGATTACTGGACAAACTTCATCAGGACCGGTGATCCGAACGGGACGGGATATGACGGCGAGGTTCTTCCGAAATGGGATCCGAGCGGCAAAGGAAGCTATGATGAATACGAAATGGTCTTTTCAGAGAAGTAGACATAACTTTTTGTTGCCATTATCGACCTACTGATATATAATGCGGTTACATAGGGTTAAGCCCGTGATTTTTATTTACATAATATTTATTTGGAAGATGGGGATGTAATAATGAAGAAAAAATCATTTCTGGTGCTTATGATATGTGCGGTTCTTTCGCTCGGACTTTGCGCTGAGGCGTTTGCCGTTCCTGCGTATGCGGCGTCAAAGAACTCGTCGACTTCAAAGAATTCTTCAACTTCGAAGGATTCTTCGGATTCAAATAACAAGAATTCATCAACTTCGAAAAATAATAATGAAGCCGAGGATCCTGATGGGAATAAAGATCCGGAAGCATCTCTCGGTGAAGCGGAAGAGCTTATTGCTCCCGAAGAGCTGGTAGATGCGGAGGATGAAGATTCTGCTTCATCAAAAAATTCGAAGAAAGATAAATCAAAAGATTCGACGACGACAACGACAACAAAAAAGACAACGACCAGAAGCAGCGGAAGTTCCGGCACGGATTCAAAAGGAAATAAGCTTCTTATGACCGAGAGCCAGAGAAGGAACAAGTTCAGGTCAAAGACGAACCCGAAGCGCGGCACAAAGCCTGAGTCGATAGACCGGCCTAAAGTGAACGGATTCATTTATGCTGACTTCGGAATGTGCAATTCCTACAACTCCGATAACGGCCTCGGCGGAACACCCATGTATCTGCTCGGAACGATCATGGACATCCAGAAAGTCTATGAGAACGACCTCTATTATGGAACCGTCATTCTCGTTAACGACTGCGACGGGTATCAGTGGTACATGAGGACGGAAGTCAGCAAGCTGAAATATGACCAGTTCAGGAAAGATTATCTCGGAAAAGCCGGATACATCTACGGAAGATATGCGGGGTATTCGGGAGTCACCAACCGCCCGATGCTCGATATCACCGTTCTTCAGCCGAACGGAGCGCTGATGACGGATATGAAGCTTTACAGATAACTACGGATATGATCACATAGAAGGGGCTGTCGCACTAAATATAGTGTGGCAGCTCCTTTTTTAGTCCTATAAAACAAAAACCAGACTATGAAAAGCCTGGTTTTTCTGTAAAATATGTTTATGCGACTAAGCCTGTATTTATCAACGAGGGATATCATCGATAACGCCGTCCGTATCATCGATGACGCCTTCTTCCTCTTCATCGTCTTCCTTAATGTAGGTATCGAGCATCCTCTGAAGGTCAGCGCGCTTTACCGGACGCGATATGATATCGGAGACGTCCTCAGGAAGCTTACTCTCGATGGCCGCCTGTTCGGAAGGTTCGGCCAGATAGATGATCGGTGTTCCGGCAAGTTCCTTGTATGTTCTGATGATCTCAAGAACCCTTCTTGTCGGCATGATGTCGAGATAGCAGTCTATGAAGATCATGTCCGGAACCGTTCCGTTCAGGAAGAATATCGCATTCTTCGGATTGTCGAAAGTCTCGACGTCATAATCCCTCTGCAGATATATCTTCATAAGGTCGAGCGTTGAAAAATCATCATCGATGATGACAATGCTCCGTCTGCCTCCCGTGCTCTTCCTCGGTTTTATGTCGGGAACGATCATGTCATCTTCCGTGAACATGGTCGAATCGGGATTTCCGCCGTATTCAGGCGTGTATCCCCTGGGTTTGTCCCCGGATTTTGCCGATTTTCCGTCAAGCAGGTTTGAGAGCTGGAGAAAGATATCGTCTTCCATAGCGGATAATCCTCAGTGCAGCCAGTGTTTTCCCCTATATTTTATCACATTAGCATCCGAAAGTACAAGAATTCCGACTGAACAGATAGCATGCGGATGATAAGCTACAAAGAAATAGCGGTTTATGGTAGAATTGTGGATATCGAAAAAATGCGGATAAGAGAAATTATATGCTTTACATCATGAGACACGGTCCGACGGACTGGAATGAAAAACTGAAGCTCCAGGGCAGAACGGACATTTTGCTGAACGATCGCGGAAAGAAGATGGCGGAAGAGGCCGCAAGGAAATACAAAGACATCAATATCGATATTTGTTATTGCTCGCCGCTGTCGCGTGCGCTTGAGACTGCGCGGATATTCCTGCAGGGCAGGGACGTTCCGATAGTAACGGACGAGCGGCTTAAAGAGATGAGCTTCGGTATATA
>JAILNQ010000011.1 GCA_024691425.1 Lachnospiraceae bacterium | reverse complement strand
AGCCAATGCATTAAGCGGTGTTCGTGAAGAATACCTTGATAAAGGCTTTTCCGATTACATAAGCAAACCCGTAGAAATCAAAGAACTTCTACGGGTCGTAAAGCTTCATCTTCCGGATGATAAGATAGAATAATTCTATTCGTACTCTATTGTAGCCGGTGTTTTTGTTGAGAGGTCGTAGAGGACGCGGTTGACGCCTTTTACTTCGGCGAAAATCCTGTCGCGGATCTTCTTGAGAAGCTCATAAGGTATCTCCTCTATCGTTGCGCTCGTTGCGTCGACCGAATTGACGGCTCGGATGATGACCATCCAGTCGTCAGTACGCTTTCCGTCCTTTATGCCGGTCGATGTGAAGTCCGGCACTACCGTGAAGTACTGCCAAACCTTTCCTTCAAGACCTGCAATGGCGAATTCTTCGCGGAGGATCGCATCGGATTCACGGACTGCCTCAAGCCTGTCCCTTGTGATGGCGCCTACGCAGCGCACGCCGAGGCCGGGGCCTGGGAACGGCTGACGGTAAACCATGTTGTCGGGAAGACCGAGCTGTTTTCCGACAACGCGGACCTCGTCCTTGTACAGATACTTGACGGGCTCAACAAGCTCGAAATCAAGCTCCTTCGGAAGTCCGCCGACGTTATGGTGAGCCTTGACTCCGTCAGATTCAAGTATATCCGGATAAATGGTTCCCTGAGCGAGGAACTTTATGCCGTCCTGCTTCGCGGCTTCTTCCGCGAAAACATCAATGAATTCCTTGCCTATGATCTTGCGCTTTGTCTCGGGATCGGAGACTCCGGCAAGCTTGTCAAGGAATCTGTCGACCGCATCAACGTATATGAGGTTGGCATCCATCTGGTTCCTGAACACTTCGATGACCTGCTCGCTCTCTCCTTTTCGAAGAAGCCCATGGTTGACGTGAACGCATACGAGGTTCTTTCCGATTGCCTTGATGAGGAGCGCGGCGACAACGGATGAGTCAACTCCGCCTGAAAGCGCAAGGAGCACTTTCTTATCTCCTACCTGGGCCTTGATAGCCTCAATCTGTTCATCGATGAAAGCCTGAGCGGCCGTTGCATCTGTGATTCTTTTGAGTGATTCGGGACGCAGATCTGCCATGATTTCTATCTCCTTTGAATAAGAATTATGATAATGAAAAACAACAAATAAATGATACCATATCCTGCCATAACTGCAAGAGCAGAGGAGTACTTGCCATGATGTGATATAATATCCGTCAGGTGCTTGCAATGATAACTGATTATTCACTCAAACTGAACACTAACCGCTCCGAGTTCGCAAAAGGCATGCGTGACGGCATCCCGATAGGACTCGGATATTTTGCGGTCGCTTTCTCGCTCGGAATCACTGCCAAGGCGATCGGCCTGTCGCCCATAACCTGCATGATAACGAGCGTGCTCTGCCATGCGTCCGCGGGCGAATATGCCGTATACACTATGATCGGTGCGGGTGCCGCATATATCGAGATGGCAATCATGGTATTCATCGCCAACGCGCGCTATCTTCTCATGAGCTGCGCGCTGAGCCAGCACATGCATCCGGATCTGTCTTTTTCTCACAGGCTTTTCATAGGATTCGGGATAACCGACGAGCTCTTCGGTATTTCCATTGCAAGACCGGGAAATCTGAATCCAAACTATATGTACGGAGCAATGCTGATATCAATTCCGATGTGGGCCGCCGGCTCTGCGATCGGATGCTTTTCGGGCGGAGTTCTACCTGAGAGAATCGTCAGCGCGCTTTCTGTCGCGCTCTTCGGAATGTTCCTCGCGATAATCATACCGCCCGCAAAAGAGAACCGGATCGTCGGTGCTCTTATAGCAGTATGCTTCTTGTTGAGTTTCTTTTTCTCGAAGCTTTCTGTTTTCTCGGGAATTTCAGGCGGAACGAAAACGATCATCTTAACCGTAGTCATTTCAGCCGCTGCTGCACTGCTGTTTCCCCGTAATGAAGAGGAGACGCAACCTTCCAGAATTGAAGATGCAGCACAGGCTTCTCAGCACGAAAAGGAGGATGCATGAACCACAGCATATTCATCTACATCCTCATAGCCGCAACGGTAAGCCTTATAATCCGGGCGCTTCCGACAACCCTCATGCGCAGGCAGATCACGAACGTGTTCGTAAAATCATTCCTTTACTATGTGCCGTACGTTACGCTGTCGGTCATGACCTTCCCTGCAATAACAGAGGCCACAAAGAACCCGGTTGCGGGCTATGCCGCCCTCCTTGTCGGGATCATCGTGGCCTGGTTCAGAAAAAATCTGTTTGAGACGGCCATCATGTGCTGCCTCACAGTTCTCATCATCGAAATGTTTCTATAAGAAGCTTCGGAATCTCATCATCGAAACGCTTTTATAGAAGTTCCGAGCTTCTCCCCCATCACTACCGGAGTTTCTTCGCCGCGTGCGGACGCCTTCAGTATGTTGTCGTCGATGCAGAGCCTGTCTTTTTCGAACAGGAGGATTATCGTCGATCCGCCGTAGCAGAAATAACCTTTTTCCTCACCGCGGTGCATCACATGCCTTCCGTGGAAGTTCCTTATCTTTCCGACAAACATCGCGCCGACTTCCATCTGAGTCACGGGTCCGAAATTCTCAGTCCTCATGACAGTAAACTCTCTGCAGTTCTCAGTAAACACCGGCACCTTCTCAAGTGCCACAGGTCTGACCGTGTGGAGTTTTCCGTGAATGAAATGATTTTCGCCCTTAACTCCGTTATCGAAATATGCGTAGCGGTGATAGTGGTCAACGCAGAGCCTGAAGACGAGGCAGTACCCTCCTTCGTAATGCCTTGCGATCTTGAACGAATGAAGAAGACGGGCGATATTGTATGAAGACTGCTTGACGGGGATAACCGTGCCGGAGTCTATCTCATGTACCGACAGAAGTCCGTCGCACGGCGAGGAAAATGCCATCGGATCCATATCGAAAGTCCTTTTCCCGGGCTTTGCGCGGCGGGTGAAGCAGTCATTGAAGCAGGTGAATCCTTCAGAATAGAACTGCGACATATCGATCGCGTTAGCTCTGACAAACGGTGCGATGAGCAGCTTTGATGCGCGTGAATCGAGAAACGCCCCTGCGATCTTTGAAAGCAGAGGGTGCGTGAGGATTTTCAGGAAGAATCTTCCTATGATTGTTCCGTAGAGTATTTCGAGCATATATTACGTATCTATTTTGCGCATGAGCGGAGTATGGCCATTATCGTGAACTCGAGCGCACCGACTATGCACAGGATCGCGACACCTTTGACTCCGGGTTTCTTGACTTCGATCTTTGAAACGAAAAGGTATCCGACTAATACCATGACTCCGTAGTAGACTACCGTCATGTCGAGCGGCGTCATGAACTGCAGGAGCATTACGAACGGGAAAATAAGAGCGGCGCTCGTGACAGGAAGGCCAGTGTATGATTTTCGCTTGCCGCCCTCTTCCTTCTGGCGCTTCTCTTCCATTACGTTGAAATACGCGAGCCTTATCATCGCCATGAGAACGTAGAGCATCATGACAAGGAAGCACAGAAGCGGCACGACGAAATCGAGGGGGTTGCCCGTGTGCAGCTTCGGGATCATCGTGTATTCCGGATTCTGCCATATGAGCACTTCGCCTATGATAGCGGGAAGAACACCGAACGCAACGAGGTCGGAAAGAGAATCGATCTGCACGCCGAACTTTATCTCCTCCTCGGTCCTGTTCTTCTTGCGCCGCGCGACCTCACCGTCGAACGCATCACACAGTCCGCAGAACAGAAGGAAGAACGTTCCGAGGAACGGATGCCCCTGTCCCATCAGCGTGATCGTGATCCCAAGCCCCGCCGACACAAGTGAAAGATATGTCAGAATAACCGTGTAATTGTAATAGCCTATCATTTATTCATCATCCTCGCTGCTCAAAAAATCCATCCTCCTGTTCAGGAAGAAATTGCCGACCGCAACTATCACGATGCACAGAAGAACGCACACGTAGAAAGAAATGCCTCGGCTTGCAAGCTCTAAGCTTATCGCATCCTGTTCGCTCATCAGGTTCTTCATTCCGTCAACGAGCAGGAAGTCTATAACTCCTATGGCTCCGGGTACGGGCACGCAGTTAGAGCCGATCACGGAGAATGCATGAGTCACCCAGACATCGACCGCACCCGCCGCGCTGCCGCCTCCGGCGAGGAACAGCATCGCCGACACGCATATCTGGAGCGATCTCTGCAGGAAATTCAATATGAAACATATTACAAGCATGCCGCGGTGTCCGTCAATCATCTCCGCGCATTCGCGGTATTCGTTCGTGATGCGGTCGAGCTTGTTTCTGAACCTGTCAGGATTTCTTATGATCTTTATCTTTCCGAAAACCCTTATCGTAAACGTGCCGATCGCATGCACCCAGTCCTCCCTCTTTATGAGAAGGATGATGAAAACGATGAGCGTTCCGAGTATCAGATATCCGATTATGATGAGTATCTTTGACGGGATCGAAAAATCGATGAAGAGTCCCGGGCGCAGTATTACCGCGATGATTCCGATCGTCATTATCGATGCGGTGTACATCACGAGGTTTAACAGAAGCGCCACTGCGCTGACTGCCGCAGGCACTCCGTCGGCCATCATGAAGAATGCGCTCGCGGGCTGGCCGCCCGACGCGGAAGGTGTGATCGCAGAAAAATAAATATCGGCAGCTGAATAAACTATTCCCTTGTTGATCGCCCTGCGGTGCCCGAATGCCTTCAGGACGATAAGGATGGCAAGACCCTCGAAAAGGATGAAGCAGATCATGCATACGATCGCCATCGTGATCCAGAACGTATTGCCCTCTTTGAAATAGTTAAGAAAATCTTTTAATGAGTAGTCCTTTGTCTGCCTTACGACCGCCCATACGGACAGGGCGGCGAGCACAAAAGCGACAACGGTCCATATCTCATTTTTCTTTTTTTCCATAGCCGCGTCTTTCTATCTCAGTATCTCATCTATCGTAGTAACGGTGCTGAACGTTCCTTTGTGCCTCTTTATGATGTCCTTCATCTTTGAAAGCTCAAAGTAGTTTATGTAGCAGATGAGCGTTTTGTTCTCACCGCTTATCGCACCGTATGAATCCATCAGCGTGCATGTCTTGTTGAGTTCATCCTTGATGCATTTCACGAGTTCTCCCGGATCCTTCGTGATTATCGTGACCTGTTTTATCGCCTCGAAATGATCAGTGAAGTGATCGATGACCGTGCTCGCAACAACATAAACCAAGAGGCTCAGCAGCGCGGAATTCCTGTTTATGAGGAAGAACGCCGTGATATATACGCATGCGTTGAATATTATGAGTATGAACGTCATGCTGAAATCCCTGCCGGTTGCGCTCGACAGTTTTTTGATCAGTATGTTAGCGAAAATCTCTGAGCCGTCGATGCACCCTCCCTGCCGGAGTATGAGCGCAAGCCCGGCTCCTAAAATCGCGCCGCCGAATGCGACCGCAAGGAAATGCTCTATGTTCAGCTCGAACGGGACCTCCTCGAAAACCGCAAGCCCGACCGTATAGACGAGCGAGCCTACCATCGCCTTTATCCCGAATTCCTTTCCGAGTATCAGCGCGCCCGCGATGATGAAAGGAAGAAATATAAGGAAAACGCAGACAGACAGATTGAATCCGGTGAGCTTGCTCACGATGATCGCTATGCCTGCAGTACCGTAATCAATGGCATCATTCGGAAGAAGTATGCATGCGACTGAAAAGCTCGCCATCAGAGCGCCGAGCATGATCAGAACATATGACATGAAATCGGATATTTTCCTGTTCAAAATCTTTCCTCTAATAAGCAGTCCCTAACAGATGATTTTAGCACAAATGCTTCTTCAGGTCGAGCACGTAACCCTCTTCGCCCCTGTTCTCATATCCTGTCTTTTTCAGGAACGCAACATGCGCCTCAGCATTCTGTCTGAACGCAAGAGTTTCGTATCCGTCCTCGGCAAGGCGCCTGTACAGGAATTTTCCGGCAGAGGCATCCCTGTAGACAGGTGTCGCATAATCGAGAACCACCTCGAGCTTTCCGGGCGCGGTTTCCTTTCCAAGGAAAAGACACGCGGGATCCGAATCGCAGCATACGAGGTAAGTTACATCCGCCGCGGCATCAAGTGCAGTATCCGGGAAGCAGCGCAGGATGTCATCATGGTATCTGTCAAGAAGATACGAGAAGTATCCGTCGTTTCGGTCGGCAGGGATAGCATCATATATTTTCTGCTCCCTGAACATCCTCACGAGATAGAAAATATTGATCCCGGCAAGCGCGATGTTCATAAGCGCCGTAGGATACGATCTTATCATCAGCGCATACCCTGCGAAGATGATGCTTCCCGTAAGGTTTATGAGCCGCAGCTTCACGACCGATGTCATCAACATCGATACAAGCACGAGCGCGGATCCTAAGTAACCTATCATTTCTATGACTGTCGATGCACTCATTTCTGTGTTCCTTTCACGTTATGCTTATCATTTCCCGAGGAATGACTTCATCGGATTTATCTGTTTTGCTATATCGAAAATCTTATCCTGCTCGTTTTTTGCATAGTCGAGAAGCTGCGAAATCTCCTCTTCATCGAACCCGTTATTGCTTACGACCTCGAGCCCTGGCAGAGAAATCTCCGCGCTCTTTTTGCCGTCCTGGAACAGGACATATACTGCTTTCTTGTCTTTCGTACGCGTCATGGTCGACACGCTCATTCTGATCTCGCTGTTCATTCCTGTCCTCCTTTCAGGCTTTATAGCGCAGTTTGCACATACACAAATATTATAACATAGAAACGGACGATATCTTCAGAAAACTGTTGAATCGTCCGTGCTATGTGGTACAATGTATTTGGTTGCAAAACGGAATGGGATCATAGCTCAGCTGGGAGAGCATTCGCTTGACGTGCGAAAGGTCATGGGTTCGAGCCCCCTTGGTCCCATTTTTTTATGCCCTTTTTACCCTTATATCCGTGATGGCGACCTGATCGCCGGAAAGCGCGACATATATTTTCTTCGTGCTGTCGGATATTATCGTAGTGTTGCTGATCGTTATGCCGAGATTCTGGGTGGACATGGCGATCACTCCACGGCTCGCCATAAAGGATGCCGTAACATCGATCCCCTGCTTGTTCTTTTCTTTCCATGCATCCCATCCGGCAAAGCTGTCTTCCTTGCGGGTGATGAGCCTGTTGTCGTATGTCAGTCCCAATTCATCGATCTCCCCGTCAAGACGGATCAGCGCATATTCCATGTAGTTATCTCCACCGATCTTCCCGTCATCAGAAGAATATATAACGAAGAACGGGCAGTGCCATACGAGCCTGGCCGTCGGAAGACTCATCGAATGGAAGCTGAGCTTCATCTCGCCCGAAAGCTCTATGCCTTCCGATGCCGCCGACCTGAAGCCGTCGATCTGAACGTTCGGAATATCTCCCGCTGGCACGTTTATATAGCTGATCTCCTCCGCTATCCTCGGGATATAATCAGACGGTACGCTTTCGCTGCCGCGCTCAATGCTCACGTTGTCGATCCTGCACTGCTCTCCGGATATTCCTAAGAAAACGAATCTGGAGCTGTCGGGAAGCGCAACAGTTATCTCGGTCATCTTCTCATCATCGCTGAGCTTTATAAGAACATGGTCTCGGCATTTCACCGCTTCTATAACATAGCTCTTTTCGCTTCCGCTCAGGTCAGACTCCGGCATATTCTCAGGTGCCGGCACATTCTCATTCTCAGGTATCTTCTCATCCGCAGCCGTATTATCATCTGCAGCAAGAGGCGTTATCTTCGTTTCGATCTTGCGGACGCCGCTGCCTGACGCAGTGCCGTCAAGCCAGATCTCGCAGTATTCATAATAGACAAGGTCGCGCACAGTCTTCTCATCATCGTGGTATCTTTCGTCGAGCGCATCGAAAAGAATGATTTCAGCTCCGCGCCCGCTGCCGGTCGGCTCCGATGTGAGCTCTATCCTCGTGATCTTGTCAACGAGCTGTATGCCGTCAGAAACATCGCTCCTGTATTCTACGATATCAAGCCCGTTCCTGCCCGCAAGCTCGGAAACGGTGCATTTCTCGCGCATCCTGTATTTCTGGTCTGTATCGATCAGATGCTGCATGATCTTCGCGATCTCAGGATCGAACTGAGTGCCTGCGCCCTTGATTATCTCCTCGCGCACGAGCTGCTGAGGGATGGCATCCCTGTAGCTTCTGTTCGATGTCATCGCGTCATACGCGTCGGCGACCGAAATGATCCTGGCGATCTCCGGAATATCCTCGCCCTTCAGTTTGTCAGGATAACCTTTTCCGTCATATCTTTCGTGATGATAGTGAGCTCCTATGCTCAGATACGGATACTCGCTGATGCTCGAGAGAATCGAATTGCCCTTGACAGGATGCTGCTTGATGACCTCGTATTCCTCTTCAGTGAGCTTTCCTCTCTTGTTGATTATGCTGTTCGGAATACCGATCTTACCGACATCATGAAGAAGCGCCGCATAATAAATCTCTCTGCACTCCTCTTCCGTCTTGCCGAGGTTCATGGCGATCATCTGCGAATACTCCGCAACCCTCAGAGAATGTCCGTGCGAGTATGCATCCTTTGCATCCACGGCGTTGACGAGCGCAGTTGATGTCTGTTCGAAAAGACGCTGCGAAGTCACCTGCTGCTGCCGGAGACGTCCGACCTCAGAAGCCTGCAGATCCTTTATTTTTTTCTGTCTTCTGTAGATGATGATTATCGCCGTTATCGTGACCAAGTTCCTGAACAGGCCCGGAACGGCCGAAATGTTGTGCCATGCGACATAGTGCATGAGCATGACCGGGAACTGGCTGCAGATAAGTATGACTGACGTGTAAAAACCTAACCTGTAGAAAAATACAACAAGAACGAGCGCGAACATATCGGCTATAGAAGATGCAACTCCCGTCAGAGACGCGACAGGAATCACACCGCCGGGCACCGAGATGACCGCGGAAGAAGACGAAATCTTCGGAACGAAATAAACCGTCACGATATATCCGGCCAGAAGAAATATATACAGAAAATGCCGCCTTCTGATTTTCTTCATGAAGTATGCTCCTTTTAGCTCATTTTCCGGCCGAAATTCTCTGCCTGAACCATTTTCCGGTTTCCGAGTATTCCTCATCTTTCCAGTGCGAAAGCGAGGTGGCATCATGCCTTATCACCGATGAGCTCTCATCCTTGTTGCTGAGGTTCCAGACAACGTAAGATATATCATTCTCATCGGCAAAATCGATCCATTTCTTTCCCCATTCCTCATCTATCGCTCCGTCGCCAGACGCATCGCAGATGCTGCACTCGCTGATGAACAGGGGAACGCCCGCAGAAAGTGCGGTATTCGCCTTGCGAAAAAGTTTGTCGCGGTGGGTCGCCGCATAAAAATGGAGCGCATACATAACGTTCGGATCTTCTATCTGCTTGCCTATGACATCATCGACATCCTGTGACCAGCTGTCGGTCCCTACGATTATGACCGCGTCCTTATCATGCTTTCTGATAACGGGAATGACATCGAGAGCATACGGACGGATCACCGTTTCGAACGGGGATTCCTGGGGTTCATTGCATATCTCATATATGACATTTGTATGGTCCTTAAAATGCGACGCCATTTCATCAAAGAAACGGACAGCCTCATCCTTGTAGACCATGGGCGACTTTTCACGGAGGATGTGCCAGTCAACGATCACGTACATAGAAAGCTCGGTAGCGATTTCGACGCCCTTCTTCATGATCGCCATAAGCTCTTCCTTGTTTCCGTCCGTGCAGTACCCGCCCGGCTCATCCGTATATAGGGCAAGCCTTATCATATTGACGCCCCATTCATCACGGAACGTCTCAAAAGATTCCTTTGTGATATATTCGGGGTAGCGGAGTCCGAGCGTGCTTATCCCGCGCAGCTGCACTGCATTTCCTGAAGCATCGCACAGCTTTGTTCCGTTAACCTTTAATCTGTCAAGACTCATATGTAACCTTCCTTGCTTATATTTTTGCTGCATCCGCACAATTATATCACAGTTTGCGCCGATTCAGCGTTTTTTATCAAGATACAGTTTTTGGTCCGCACGCTTCATGCATTCGTGCACATTATCGTTCTTGTCTTTCAGCTCGTCATAGCCGATGGAAAACTCGAGTTCGTACGGCAGCAGATTTTCCTGCTGCTTTTCCTGCATCGATCTTCTGATTATCTCTGCAACCTCTTCAGGACCTTCCTCGTCTTCGCGCGGCTGGATGATGACAGTGAACTCGTCTCCTCCGAACCTTCCGAGAAATGCCGGGGCTTTGATCTTTTCACATGTCTGACGCAGAGCCTCCGAAGCAAGGATCAGCGCACGGTCTCCTTCCGCATGGCCGAATGTGTCGTTTATGCCCTTGAACCTGTTGATGTCGAGCATCATGATGCACACTCTGTTATCATCATCATAGTGGAGCTGATCCATGAATCGGTTGATCTGTCCGCGGTTATTGAGGTGCGTCAGATCATCCACGGATATGAGCGACTGCATGTTCTGGATATAGAACCACAGCCACATCAGCGTGCATCCGAAGCAGAATGTCGGTGCATTGAGCGCGATGACCTGAATCATTCCGAACGCGCCGACGCTCAGCGGAACGATCCCGATGAAAAGGAACTGCCTCCGCTCCTCTTTTATCTCCGATTTTATGGCGTATTTTATGGAAAGAACGAAGCCGGCAAGAAGATAGCATGACGGCACCGATATCTGCAGCACGTAGTACAGATCGTTCAGCTCATTGTTCTCATTTATCCAGAACAGAGGGTTCGATAAGTAAGCACATGTAAAGACCAGAAATGAAATGATGATCGGCATGAAAACCAGAAGTCTCTTTGCAAGGCTCTTCCTGAAAGACATTTTCTCAGTCGCTGCTATCAGCATGAACATCCCGTAGGCCATCATACCTAGGAACAGGTAATTCGAAAAGTTGAAAAGCACTGCAAAAAACCTTATCTTCGGAAACTGGCCGCTCAGCATCGCCGCCCAGCAGGCATCTGAGACAAAATACGTGATGAATGCCAAGATGGCACGTCCGAACCAGATCTGTTTTTCCTGCTTCGTGTTATATATCCTGTCGGTGATGAGTATCATCAGCAGGATCGCTATGCATATCGCGCTTGCTTCAGTATAGAAGACAAAATAATCGAATCCCATGACTGCTCCTAATTCCAGACTGCTTTAATCCATCATATATTATACCACGATTTATTTATTATTCTATCACGATACCGCAGGATCATGATGCAAAATCTGTAAAACCGCTCGGTTTCTGTGCTATAATACTGATGATCATGATCATATATTACCTTCACACTTTCATAGCCGCCGTAATACTGTCGGTCATATATACAGCCATCTGGCAGAAGAGGTTCGATATAAACATAACCTTCTGCTTCGTGATGGTTCCGTTCATCAATCTTGCCTACTGCCTCATGTATTCAGTGAAGAATGCCGACACGGTGATTTTCGCGCTCAAGATAACATATCTCGGAGGCGTTTTCCTTACCTGGTTCATAATGCTGTGCGTCCTCAATCTGTGCAAGATAAAGATCGGCAGCGCATTCCGCGCGGTCACGTTCATCGTGAACATTCTTCTCTATCTGTCCGTTCTTACCATCGGCATCTACCCGATTTTCTACAAAGGAATACGGCTCGCGAAATCCGGGAAAACATGGAAGATCATCAAGGATTATGGGATAATGCACACGATGTTCTATGTCGTGATCGTCACCGAGCTCCTGATAAGCTTTGCCGCGCTGATATACAGCCGCGTCCGCAAAAGGGATGTCTCGAGAACTGTGCTGAACCTTCTTTTCATACCGCTTCTTGCATGCGTCGTCGGCTATTTCCTGAACCACTCGGTCATAAAAAAAGTCGACCTCATGCCGCTCATGTATGTCATAGCCGAAACGGTCTACATCATGATCGTGAAGCGTATGGTCCTCTATGAAGTTTCCGACATGGTCATCGAAACTATGGTTCAGGCCGGTGACACAGGCTTTCTCAATGTCGGGTTCGATCATTCATACTTAGGCAGCAACGACACTGCGAAGAAAATCATTCCCGGCCTTACCGGGCTTGCGATCGATGATAAGATAAAGCCTGACGGCAATTTCGAGAACACTATCCTTTGCTGGATCGGCAGATTCGAGAACGGCGGACAGTCGGAAAAATATCTGTATTCCCGCGGCGACACCGACGGTGACGGACACGGAGAGTTCTACAACGTCGCCGTCAGCTATCTGTACGACGGCGCGAAAAAACGCGGCTATCAGATATTCCTCGCCGATGATACACAGAACCAGAAATACATAAAGCTCATCGGCCAGTACAATTCAGAGCTCGAGGAAGAAGTTGCCCAGAAAACCGCGGGCATTACGAAAATACAGAACAAGATGGTTATGGGACTCGCAACGATGGTCGAAGGCCGCGACAACTCAACCGGCGGCCACATCAAGCGCACGAGCGAAGTCGTCAGGATCCTCATCGAAGAGATGCGAAAAGATCCCGCCGCAGGCCTTTCGGAAAAATTCTGCGAAGACCTCATCAAGGCGGCTCCCATGCACGATCTCGGCAAGATCGCGGTAGACGATCACATACTCAGAAAACCCGGAAGATACCTTCCTGAAGAATACGAAATAATGAAGACGCATGCTGAGAAGGGGGCTGAAATAGTCCATGAGATACTTAAGGATACAGGCGATGAAGAATTCTCGCAGCTGGCCGAGAACGTTGCCCATTTCCACCACGAGCGCTGGGACGGCAACGGATACCCGAAGGGCCTCAAGGGCAAAGACATCCCTCTCGAGGCACGGATCATGTCCATCGCCGACGTATATGACGCCCTCGTCAGCAAAAGGGTCTACAAAGAAAAGATGTCTTTCGAGCAGGCCGACCGCATAATCAAAGAGAACATGGGCGCCCAGTTCGATCCGGGGCTTTATAAGTACTATGCCGCCGCCCGCCCTCTGCTCGAGGAATACTACACGAAAAGGGCGGAGTGAATTCCTCTCTTATGCTATGTCCCCTGCAATGTCCCCTTCAAATGCGAAAATCGCAATGAACACGCTATCGGCGCCATGCACTGTTCTGGAGTGCTTATTAAATCGGTGTGAGCACGCCATCGGAGACATGAGCCGTTCTGGAGTGCTTATTAAATCGGTGTGAGCACGCCATCGGAGACATGAGCAGTTCTGGAGTGCTTATTAAATCGGTGTGAGCACGCCATCGGAGACATGAGCCGCTCTGGAGTGCTTATTAATTCGGAGTGAGCACGCCATCGGAGACATGAGCCGTTCTGGAGTGCTTATTAAATCGGTGTGAGCACGCCATCGGAGACA
>JAILNQ010000004.1 GCA_024691425.1 Lachnospiraceae bacterium | reverse complement strand
AACTATGATAAAGATATATGGAATGCCAACCTGTCCATATTGTGATTATGTTCATGAACAGATCAAAGGACGGGAGAATGAGTTTGAATACATAAATATAGGCGAGAATATCCGCAACATGAGTGCATTTACAAGGCTGCGTGATACAAGCCCGGTCTTCGATCATTGTAAAGAGACAGGGGACGTGGGTATCCCGGCATTTGTATTTGAGGATGGAAAAGTATCCATTGATCCTGCAGATGCAGGCCTTATCGAGTATGGAGCGCCGGTTGCCTGCTCCATAGAGGATCATAAGAGCGGAAGAAAAGGGTGTTGAGACAGTATAACCTAAAAGGGGCATTGGCGCGCTCCCAACTGCGCTAATGCCCCGACTGAAAATCATTATAACACATAATCTGTCTGAACTGTTACGAAAACGAAAATTGTGGTATAGTCTATGCCGTAAAGAATGAAAGCATGCTTTGCAAGGAGGATATGATGAAAGGTTTTGATTTTCACTTCGGCAGAAAAAGCGATGTCGTTGATGAGCCGGGAAGCGGTTTTCGAGCCGGAAAGTTCATTAAGGCGGCCATCGCCATTATAGCCGTAGCCATTATCGTAAGGAGCGGATTCTACAATGTCTCCGAGCAGGAGAACGCGGTGGTGACCATGTTCGGACGCGTGGTGCGCACGAACACGGCAGGGCTGTATTTCAAGATACCGTTCCTGCAGAAGGTCAAGTACGTGGATATCACGACGCACGGCACAGGCGTAGGATATACGATAGACAACAACGGGCAGAACATCACGGATGAGGCGAACGGCATAATGATCACCTCGGACTTCAATCTGCTGGATATTGATTTTTACTTGGAGTACAGGGTGTCAGATCCGGTTGCATATCTTTATGCATCGGATGATCCCGAAGAGATACTCAAGAACATTGCGCTCTCGAGCATCAGATCGGTCGTTGCGGATTTCACGGTCGATGAGGCGATGACGACGGCGAAGGGACAGATACAGGCCAATGTCAAGGAAGACATGACGAGAGAGCTTACAGATCACAACATAGGACTTTCGGTCGTGAACGTCACGGTGCAGGACAGCGAACCGCCCACGGATGAGATCAAGCAGGCGTTCAAGGCCGTCGAGACCGCGAAACAGGGCGCCGATACGGCAAAGAACAATGCGCTCGCTTACCAGAATGAGCAGATACCGCGCGCGGAGGCGAACGCCGACAAGATCGTTCAGTCCGCAGAAGCCGACAAGGCCGCAAGAATAGCGGAGGCCGAAGGCCAGGTCGTGCGTTTCAATGAAATGTACGAACAGTACAGGCTTTATCCGTACATAACGAAGAAAAGGATGTTCTACGAGACGATGGAGGAGCTCCTTCCATCGCTTAAAGTCATAATATCCGACGGCGGAACACAGACGATGATGCCGCTCGACAGCTTCACGAAGACGGAGCCGGAGATCGTTTACGAAACGGAAGAAGAAAATTCGGAAGAGGAGGTTGAGTGATCATGAAAAAAGCATTGATAGCAGTTATAGCAGTACTTGTCGTCATAACTATCGCGTCCTCGCTCTATACCGTCAATTATAATGATGTCGTTCTGATCCAGCAGTTCGGGCGCGTCGTCGGCACGCAGAAAGAGCCGGGGCTTCACCTTAAGACTCCGTTCATTCAGAGTACGATCGCCATCTACGACGGCAGCAGGATATATGACATTCCGCAGAGCGATGTCATAACAAGGGACAAAAAATCAATGATCGCGGACGATTACGTCATATGGACGGTAAGCGACGTGATGAAGTATTACCAGACGCTCGGCGGAGTAGGTGCGAGAGCGGAAGAGAGAATCGATGCGGCGGTCTATAACGCGACGAAGAACACGATCTCCTCGATGACTCAGGACGAAGTCATCGCGGCAAGAGGAATTGAGCTCACGAACCTCATCACCGCGGAATCAAACTCGGATATATCCGGTTACGGAATAGAGATTCTTACTGCGGAAATCAAGGCGCTTGACCTTCCGGATGACAACAAGGAAGCCGTGTACGAGAGGATGATCTCCGAGCGAGGAAACATCGCGGCGGGCTACAAGGCCAAGGGTGAAGCCGAGGCGCAGAAGATAAGGAACGAGACCGACAAGAACGTGAAGATAACGATCGCCGATGCCAACAAGAAGGCCGAGACGCTTCTTGCGGAAGGTGAGAGCGAATACATGAAAATCCTTTCTGATGCTTACAACAACGCGGATAAATCGGAGTTCTACAATTATCTGAGAAGCCTTGATGCGCTCAAGGGCTCGCTTGCGAAAAACAGGGAAAACACCCTTATACTCGATAAGGATTCCGAGCTCGCTAAGATACTGTACGGACAGTCCGGAGAATGAGCGGCGGTTTTTGCCCGAAAACTGTACATTGAGGGCATAAAGGGGTATAATTGAGGCAGAAGAAGGAACATCTGGAGAAAAGGTATGAGCAGGGAATACACACTTGACTGTGAAATGATGACGGACAGACAGAGCGCGCACGAATACATCGCGGACGTTCTCGCATTTCCCGATTACTACGGGAAGAATCTCGATGCCCTGTTCGACTGTCTTACTGAAATGGACGAGTGCACCATAGTTTTCACGAACCTTGATGCGCTCGAGATGCTCGGGGATTACAGCGGGGCACTGCTCGCGGTGTTCGAAGAGGCGGAAGAGATCAATGACGATCTGACGCTTGTATATGATGCAGTACAGGAGCTGTAGATAAAGGATTTCTTATGGACCAGGAAGAGGAAAGAGTCTTATATCTGTCGCGCGTTGGACGGGAGAAGATTTTCAAGTACGGAACTTATACCGTTACCCAGCAGAGGCCGATAACGCAGGATCATCCCTTCTATGCGAAGAGGGATGATGAGGATTCTGCGGCTTCCGAGCAGTTTGCGGATGAGGCCGCGGAGCCGATGAGCACAGCGCCTGAACCGGCCAGCGCCCTCCCGGAGCCTGAAGAGGAGGTCGATCCTGAGGCGCTCGCCGCGCAGATGATATCGAGCAATTTCAAGGTCGGACTAAGCCAGGATGAGGTCGATGCTCTGCTTAACGGCATGGCATAGCGAAAATGACTAAAATAGAGCGGAAATCCCGCTCTTTTTTTATTTGCTGAAAATGCGCCAAGAAGGTATAATAAAGCGACAACATACCATACGGGTATGGAAAGAACCGAAACAGTCAGCATCTGCACCGGAAAGGCCAGACATATGGAACTTCGGCATCTGCGCTATTTTCTCGCGGTATGCGAGGAGATGAACATAACGAAGGCGGCGGAAAAGCTCATGATCGCGCAGCCTCCGCTCAGCCGCCAGATCAGAGATCTGGAGGAGGAAGTCGGTGCGCCTCTTTTCGTGCGTGAGCACCATAGCCTGAGGCTGACCGAGGAGGGCGTCAGGTTCAGATCCTACGCCCACCGGATCGTGACCCTTGCCGACCGCTCCGTCGAGGATATAAAAGAGATGCATACCGGCCTTAGGGGAACAGTCTACATCGCCGAAGTCGAGGGGAAGGCGCCGAGGCTTGCGTCCTCATATATTTCCGCTTTCTCCGAGAAGTATCCGGATGTCCAGTACAGCATCTGGAACGGGAATTCCGACGAAGTGACCCAACGGGTCAAAAACGGTCTCGCAGATGTTGCGATCATAATGGAACCGTATGATCCGCAGGGACTTCACAGCGTGCCGATATATTCGGAACCTTGGGTCGCGATGTTCTCTTCCGAACATCCTCTTGCGAAAACAAAGGGAAGCACGATAAAACTTGAGATGCTATCTGACCATGATCTTATCATCCCGTCGAGAGGTTCGAGGCTTCAGGAGATAAGCGACTGGTTCGCACCTTTGAAGATAACGCCGAAAGTCAAGGCGAGGATCTCGAATGCGACGATAGCATATGAACTGTGCGAGCAGAATGTCGGCGTCGCCATATATCCGGCGGCAGCGGGCGACCTGATCCACGGGGACAGGGTTCTGATCAAGAAGATTACCGATCCGGAGCATATGGCAAGCTATGTGCTGATCTATCCTGACAATCATCCCCTGTCGCCTGTTGCGGACAAGTTCATCGAGTTCGTGACCGGCTCGGCTGATGATACAGGAACCGGGGAGGATATGATCGGAAAATGAAGAAGAGAACTGTTATTGAGTGGCTCATCATAGTGGCGGGTCTCGCGGTTTTCTCATTCGGCGTCCATCTTACGATATACGCGAACATCGGGCTGGCCCCATGGGACTGCCTCGGAATGGGAATCGCCGCACATACTCCGTTCAATTACGGAATATCGATGACCATCATGGCTATCGTAATACTGCTTATCGACATCGCTCTTAAGGAGAGGATCGGATTCGGGACGATAATTGACGCATGCCTTACCGGGAATTTCGTCCAGGCGTTCAACAGCCTGAATCCGTTTCCGGAAAATGAGAGCCTGTGGTTCGGGATATTCATAATGATCGCGGGATTTGTTTTCATGGCGATCGGCATGTGGATCTACATGAGCGCGGGGCAGTGCTGCGGACCGAGGGATGCGCTCCTTGTCGGGCTCGGGAAGAGGATGCCCAAAATCCCGATCGGGATCGTCGAGGTTATTCTGTGGGCGGTCGTGCTTCTTATCGGGTATCTTCTCGGAGGCCCTGTCGGAATAGGAACGCTCATCAGTACGTTCGGAGCGGGAATCGTCATGCAGCTCGTATATAACGTCATCGGATTTGAACCGAGAAAAATAGATCACAGGGATGTCCTGACGGTCATCTCTGAACTGGGGAAATGATCAAGCTGGGGAAATGATTTTTAGTATGGTACAAAAAAGGGTGAGAATGGGACATAAAATAATAAGGGGATTTTCTGCACTGCTGGCAACGGCAATTGTTATGGCATCTGCGGGAAGCGTCTGCTCGGCGGATGAGCTCGAGGATAAGATCGCGCAGATGCAGAACGAGGAGCAGCAGACTCAGGACATGATCTCGAATCTCGAGAAGCAGACGAAGGCAACGAAGGATTCGATAAACCTGCTCCAGGAGCAGAAGAAGGCGGCACAGAGCAACGTGAACGAGCTCAATGAGCAGAGCGCGGAGCTGAGAAACGAGATCGAAGGATATACCGGGAAACTAGATGCTCTCGACGGCGAGATAGAAAAGGCCGAAAATGAGATGTCAAAGGTTTCGGCCCAGATAGTCAGCCTCAATGATGAGCTGAATGATATGCGGGAACTTCTGAAGGAAAAACAGATGCTTCTCGGTAAGCGCATCAAGAACGTGTATGAAAAGGGCGGTTCGAAGGGGATGATCGTCAGCATTCTCGAGGCAAGATCGTTCACTGACATGCTCACGAGATATGAGTATGCGAATGCGATGATGCGGTATGACAAGCAGAAGATCGCAGAGTGCATGGAACTTGAGAAAGAGCTCGTCGCCAAGATCGAGGAGGTTGAGGAAAAAGAGGCAGAGCTCGATGCCTATCAGGATGACCTCGATGACAAGTATTCGGAGCTCGAGGACCTGACCGAAGAGGTCCAGGGAAAGCTTGACGTGACAAACAGCAGCATATCGGCGGAGAAAGGGAAGCTTCGTGATTTTGACGCGAAGCTCGTCCAGCTCGATAAGACGATGAAGTCGCTAGAATCGCAGACGGCTTCCGCACAGGCACAGCTTGCTAAACAGGTCGCCGAGAGGCTTTCGATGCGAAAAGAGGATACATCGGGAGCGTATTCCGCGAGCGGCTCCGAGCTCGAGTGGCTCGCCGCGACGATCCAGGCCGAGGCAGGCGGAGAATCATACACCGGAAAGCTCGCAGTCGGTTCCGTGATAATGAACAGAGTCAAGAGCTCTGCTTTTCCGAATGACATAAAGAGCGTAATAACGCAGAACATGCAGTTCGCATCATACCGTTCGGGCAAGGTCGAACTCATCATCGCGAACGGACCGAATTCCACTTGCGTCAGTGCGGCCCAGGAAGTTCTTGGGGGCGCGCGCGTGGGCGATTATCTGTTCTTCATGACGAAGTATTATGCCGATTACTACGGCATAAGGGAATATACGATGATCGGAAATCATGCGTTCTTCTATAAATGGGAGACGGGAGCTAAGAAGACCGAGGATAAGCCGGCCGAGGAAACACAGCCCGCTGAAGAGACGGCTCCGCCTGATGATCCCGATCCTGAGGAGGAGTCACATGAAGAAGACGAGGAAGATGATGACGAGGATGACGACGAAGAGTCAGATGACGATGAAGAGTGAGTAAGCCGGGCGCAGAACGGCTGAAGGACAGCAGATAGATAAGAATAACAGGGACGGATTAAGAAGGCCATGGGATTTCCCATGGCCTTCATTGGTGAGAGTGGAGAGTTATATATGTTAAGGAATTAATCCCTGTATGATCTTCTGTCCTTAGCGCATTCAATGATCACGAATCCGGTCGTTGCGAATGATGCGATAACGATCATCCACCACCAGGTCATATTGATCCCTCCTTCTGCAGGTGCTGCGGCTAAAGGAATCTCGTTGTCTGCGATAACTGTTGCGCCTGCGTATGCAGATCTGCTTTCGAAATCGACCTTGGCGATGTTCATTACTGAAGATGATGAAATGCCGCTATTGCTCTTTGAAACTGTTCCCGTGCTTGCGGATGCGCTTACGGGTATTGAAACTGCAGCGATGAATGCTGCAAGTACTATTGCTGATATTCTTGTGATCATATTCTTCCTGTTTGCTCTCATTTTCGGTTCCCTCCGGTTTTTCTTCCTGTGATTTTTTGCTTACACATAATTCATCGGATGAAAACAGAAAAAGATTAGCGAATCCTGTGATATTTTTTTCAAAATGTGATAAATAATGCCGGAAAACGGCATAAATACGGCAATATATGACGCCCCGGCGGGTGAAGGATGGGGCTTGACATTATATATTGCGCAAAATATAATAGAGCGAAAGATAACGTTTCGCGAGGTGATTTTAATGGCACAGGAATATGAACAGCTAATGTTGAAGAATCAGTTATGCTTCCCGCTCTATGCGTGCGGCAGGAAAATCGTCGGCAGCTACACTCCTTATCTGAAGCCGCTCGGACTGACGTATACACAGTATATAGTCATGATGGTTCTCTGGGAGAATGAGAGAGCCAATGTCGGACAGCTCGGAGAGATTCTGCACCTTGACGCAGGCACGCTGACGCCGCTCCTTAAAAGGCTAGAGAAAGCCGGTTATGTTACGAGGGAGCGTTCAAAAGAGGATGAGAGGATCACGATCATTTCGATAACGCCTGCGGGAGATGCTCTCAAGGAAGAGTGCAAGGACATACCTATAAGGATGTCTTCCGGAAAATCACCGCTGACAGAAAAAGAAGCTATGGAGCTGTACAGGCTTCTGTACAAGTTCCTTGACAATGATCAGGAGACAGAAAATGGAAGAAAAGTTTGATATTCAGAGTTATCTGGCCAAAGGCGTGGAGCAGATAGTATCGGACGCACTTAGGGCAACAATGAAAAATCCTCGGGAGAGCGCGTATATGCTGAGGTTTTCGGCCGCAAGCAGAAAAGCTTCCAGGAAGAGAGCAAAAACGGAGGCGGCAGGAGAGCATGTACCGGCATTCCTGATAGCGAGCATTACATCAAGCTGCAATCTGCACTGCAGCGGATGCTATTCAAGATGCAGCGAGGCCACTTCGGATAAAGCGCCGGTGGACCAGCTTAGCGGTGAAGAATGGAAAAAAGTGTTCAAAGAGGCGGACGATATGGGAGTGAGCTTCATCCTGCTCGCAGGAGGGGAGCCGCTGCTTCGCTGGGATGTAATAGAAGAGGCGGCAAAAAGGCCGAATATGATCTTTCCGGTTTTCACGAACGGAACATTCCTCGGAGAAAAGTATCTGGAACTGTTTGATGAACACAGGAATCTGATACCTGTGATCAGCATAGAAGGAGACAGGGATGAGACCGATTCAAGGCGCGGAGAGGGCGTATATGACAAGCTTATATCAGCCATGAGCGGATTGCAGGAAAGGGATATACTGTTCGGCGTGTCAGTGACGGTTACATCCGAAAATGTCAGGAAAGTGACTTCGGATGATTTTCTCTCATCTCTTTCGGAAAAAGGATGTAAGCTGGTTATTTATGTGGAGTATGTTCCTGTTACGAAAGACAGCCGGGATCTTGCGCTTTCGGACGAGGAGAGGGCATATCTTGCCGACGGTGCGGTAAGAGCGAGAGAAAACTTTGGTGAAATGATTTTCGTTTCATTTCCCGGTGATGAAAAGGGTTCAGGAGGATGCATAGCAGCAGGCAGGGGATTTTTCCATATCAATTCCCGCGGAGGTGCGGAGCCATGCCCGTTCTCGCCTTATTCGGACGTAAACGTCAGGGATACATCTTTAAGGGAAGCGATCCGTTCGAAACTGTTTGCGCTTCTCCGGGATAAGGACATCCTTGCGGATGACCATGTCGGAGGCTGTGTTCTGTTTGAGAAAAGAGAGCTTGTGGAAGAACAGCTCGCGAAAGGCTTTCCTTTGGCGTAACCTTTTGCTGATTACGCCAAAGTCAGTATTTATGCGGATAACAGGACTTGAACCTGCACGGTCTCCCACCAGAACCTAAATCTGGCGCGTCTGCCAATTCCGCCATATCCGCATGTTGCAAAAAGGAAGCGTCCTTTTCGCACCGCGTAAAATAATACCATAGCTCTTCTTTTTTATCAAACCGTTCCAATGTCAGACCGTTCTCTTTGACACATTTCAGGGATCGGACTTATAATAACAGGGAACCCGTAAACATATAAAACCTGCATTATTGAGGTTCAGCCACAGGAGGGTAATCTATGAAGACAGTTGTTGATTTTCTGAAAAAAGCGGGAACTTATTATCTGGCAACGGTTGATGGGGATCAGCCCAGGGTAAGGCCTTTCGGGACGGTCAATGTTTTCGAGGATAAGCTTTACATCCAGACCGGGAAGGTAAAAGATGTCTCAAAGCAGATACACGCGAATCCGAAGGTTGAGATATGCGCGTTCATCGAAGCCGACTGGCTCAGGGTATCGGGAGAGCTTGTCGAGGACGACAGGAGAGAAGCAAGGCAGTCGATGCTTGATGCATATCCGGCGCTGCAGCATATGTACTCCGCGGATGACGGGAATACGGAAGTGTTCTATTTCAAGGATGCCACGGCGACGTTCTCTTCGTTTTCAAAAGAGCCCAGGATCGTGAAATTCGGCTGAACGATGTTTTGTTTCCTATTGTAAAACTTTATATTTATG
Source organism: Lachnospiraceae bacterium (assembly GCA_024691425.1). Classification (GTDB taxonomy): domain Bacteria; phylum Bacillota; class Clostridia; order Lachnospirales; family Lachnospiraceae; genus UBA2868. The sequence continues at coordinate 881 of JAILNQ010000004.1, read as the reverse complement.
CTAAAATATCAGACGGTGTTCATAGGGTTGGACATCGTCTGATCATCTTTATAGAAAAGGAGTATCAACATGAATCTTTCACCTCTTCAGAAAGCAAGGTATGAGTATGTTCCTAAGCTTCCGGGCATGCTCAGGAACGGTATATCTGAGATATGCGTAAAGGACGGAGAAGCTACAGCTAGCGTTGCGGATCAGGACAAGATCAAGGCTCTTTTCCCGAATACATACGGTAAGAACGAGATCACGTTCATGAAGGGCGAAAATACGTCCCCGGCCAAGAAGCAGGTCGTAGGCGTTATCCTTTCAGGCGGACAGGCTCCCGGCGGACATAACGTCATAAGCGGACTTTATGATGCGCTGAAAGCTACTGATAAGAACAACGTTCTGCTCGGATTCAAGGGCGGCCCCAGCGGACTTATCGATGATGATTTCGTAGAATTTGATGATGCTTTCATCGATGCTTACAGGAACACGGGCGGATTCGACATCATCGGCTCCGGAAGGACGAAGCTCGAGACTGAAGATCAGTTCAAGATCGTTACCGAAGTTGCGAAGAAGCACGGTCTTACGGCTATTGTCATCATCGGCGGCGACGATTCCAACACGAACGCAGCGGTTCTTGCAGAGTACATGGCCGCTAACAATACGGGAGTACAGGTCATCGGATGTCCTAAGACGATCGACGGAGACCTGAAGAACGAGGACATCGAGGCATCATTCGGATTCGATACGGCCACGAAGACCTATTCAGAGCTCATCGGAAACATCGAAAGAGATGCTAATTCAGCCAAGAAATACTGGCATTTCATAAAGGTAATGGGAAGAAGCGCAAGCCATGTGGCTCTTGAGTGCGCGCTCGAGACGCAGCCGAACATCTGCCT
>JAILNQ010000123.1 GCA_024691425.1 Lachnospiraceae bacterium | reverse complement strand
ACAAATGATACAGCAGGAAAGCAGACTTAAAGTTGCTGATAACACCGGCGCAAAAGAAATCCTGTGCATCCGCGTCATGGGCGGTTCCACAAGAAGATATGCAAATATCGGTGATATCATCGTTGCAACTGTTAAAGATGCAACACCCGGCGGTGTTGTAAAGAAAGGTGAAGTAGTCAGAGCTGTTGTTGTTCGTAGCGTAAAGGGTGCCCGCCGTAAGGACGGTTCCTATATCCGCTTTGATGAGAATGCAGCAGTTATTATCAAGGAAGACAACACACCGAGAGGAACACGTATTTTCGGACCCGTAGCAAGAGAGCTTCGTGAAAAGCACTTCATGAAGATTGTCTCCCTCGCTCCGGAAGTATTATAGGAGGTGCGCGACATGGCAATGGCAAAGATCAAAAAGGGTGACACGGTTAAAGTCATCGCAGGAAAAGATGTAGGCGCCGAAGGGAAAGTTCTCTCGGTTGACAGAAAGAATGGAAGACTCATTGTTGAAGGCGTGAACATCGTAAAGAAGCACACAAAGCCCTCCATGGCTAATCAGAACGGTGGAATCGTTGAACAGGAAGCGTCCATCGATGCGTCGAACGTAATGTACGTTCACAAAGGAAAACCCACCAGAGTAGGCTTCAAGGTTGAAGGTGATAAGAAAGTACGTTTCGCCAAGTCAACCGGTGAAGTGATTGATTAAGGAGGGATGTAAGTTGAGTAGATACAAAGATCTGTATAATGACGAGATAAAGGACGCAATGATCAAGAAGTTCGGTTACAAGAACGTGATGGAAGTCCCGAAGCTCAATAAGATAGTTATCAACATGGGTGTTGGTGAGGCCAAGGAAAACGCGAAGGTTCTTGAATCGGCGTTAGGAGATCTCGAAACGATAACAGGCCAGAAGGCAGTTATCACCAAGGCAAAGAAGTCCGTGGCTAACTTCAAGATAAGAGAAGGAATGTCAATCGGTGCCAAGGTTACGCTCCGCGGCGAGAGGATGTATGAATTCCTCGACAGACTTGTAAATCTTGCACTTCCGCGTGTACGAGACTTCAGAGGCGTCAACCCCAATGCATTCGACGGCAGGGGCAATTATGCTCTCGGTATCAAAGAACAGCTGATCTTCCCCGAGATCGAATACGATAAGGTCGACAAGATCAGGGGCATGGACGTTATCATAGTAACTACAGCCAAGACTGATGAAGAGGCAAGAGAGCTGCTTGTACAGTTCGGTATGCCGTTTGCAAGATAGGTGAAGGAGGAAAACGATTCATGGCAAAAACGTCAATGAAGGTGAAACAGCAGCGTAAGCCCAAGTTCTCAACAAGAGCATACACACGTTGCAGGATCTGCGGACGTCCGCATGCTTTTCTGAGAAAATACGGAATATGCAGGATCTGCTTCCGTGAACTGGCATACAAAGGACAGATACCCGGCGTTAAGAAAGCATCCTGGTAATTCTGTAAAGCTTACGAAGTTAGGAGGAAACATACAATGACAATGAGTGATCCCATTGCAGATATGCTTACGAGAATACGTAATGCAAATACTGCAAAGCACGATACAGTAGATGTTCCTTCATCAAAGATGAAACTGGCTATTGCAGAGATTCTTTTGAAAGAAGGTTACATCAAGAAATATGATTTAGTCGATGACGGTTCTTTTAAGACGATCAAGATCACGCTCAAGTACGGCGAGGATAAGGATGAGAAGATCATCACAGGCCTTAAGAGGATCAGCAAGCCCGGTCTTAGGGTATATGCCGGCAAGGATGAACTCCCCAAGGTTCTCGGCGGACTCGGTGTTGCGATCATTTCGACGAACAACGGCGTGCTCACAGATAAGGAAGCACGTAAAGCAGGCGTAGGCGGAGAAGTTCTTGCGTTTGTCTGGTAAGATACGTTAATGCAATCATTATAGGAGGTACGGGCATGTCACGAATAGGAAAAATGCCAATCGCGATACCCGCAGGAGTAACTGTGGATGTTGCAGAAAATAATAAAGTGACTGTAAAAGGTCCCAAGGGAACACTGGAGCGCGTTCTGGCTCCTGAAATGGAAGTCAAGGTTGAAGGAGCTGAGGTTACAGTATCAAGGCCCAACGATCTGAAGAGGAACAAGTCTCTTCACGGCCTTACAAGAACGCTCATCAACAACATGGTTATCGGTGTTACCGATGGGTATGAGAAGAAGCTGGAAGTTAACGGTGTCGGTTACAGGGCCGCAAAGCAGGGAAAGAAGCTCGTTCTTAACCTCGGATATTCTCATCCGGTTGAGATGGAGGACCCTGAAGGAGTGGAGACTGTTGTCGAAGGTACGAACATCATCTTCGTAAAGGGCATCGACAAAGAGAAGGTCGGACAATACGCAGCCGAGATCAGAGACAAGAGAAGACCTGAGCCTTACAAGGGTAAGGGTATCAAGTATGCTGATGAGCATATCAGACGTAAAGTCGGTAAGACCGGTAAGAAGTAAAGAAGGAGGGACTGGATAAATGGTTAGCAAAAAATCAAGAGCAGAAGTTCGAATCAAAAAGCATAACAGAATGCGTAACCGTTATAGCGGCACAGCCGAGAGACCTCGTCTTTCTGTATTCCGTAGCAACAAACATATGTATGCTCAGATCATCGACGATACGGTCGGCAACACGTTAGTAAGCGCGTCAACAGTTGAAAAGGATGTTGCGACGCAGATTGAACAGACAGATAATGTTGAAGCGGCAGCATACTTAGGAACCGTTATCGCAAAGCGTGCCTTGGAGAAAGGTATAGAGACGGTTGTCTTTGACAGAGGCGGCTTTATATATCAGGGCAAGGTTGCGGCTCTTGCAGATGCAGCAAGAGAAGCCGGGCTCAAATTCTAGGAGGAGATAGGCACATGAAACGTCAGATAATTGATCCGAACAATTTGGAATTAAATGATAAAGTCGTTACCATCAAGCGAGTAACGAAGGTTGTTAAGGGTGGACGTAACATGCGTTTTACCGCACTGGTTGTAGTCGGTGACGAGAACGGTCATGTTGGCGCAGGCCTTGGAAAAGCAGCTGAAATTCCTGAAGCTATCCGCAAGGGAAAAGAGGATGCAATGAAGAATCTTATCGAGGTACCGCTTGATGAGAACAAGAGTATCACACATGATTTTATCGGTAAGTTCGGCGGAGCACATGTTCTCATAAAGAGAGCTCCCGAAGGAACCGGTGTTATCGCGGGCGGTCCTGCCAGAAACGTATGTGAGATGGCAGGCATCAAGAATATCCGTACAAAGTCTCTGGGATCGAACAACAAGCAGAATGTTGTTCTTGCAACGATCGATGCGCTGCGTCAGCTCAAGACTCCTGAGGAAGTTGCACGTCTTCGCGGTAAGTCAGTAGACGAGATAATCGGTTGAAGTGTCAGTAAGGAGGTTTGAAAATGGCTGATAAGAGAATTAAGGTTACCTTGGTAAAATCACCTATCGGGGCTATTCCGAAGCATAGAGCAACCGTTACGGCACTTGGCCTTAAGAAGCTCGGAAGCAGTAATGAGCTTCCCGACAATGATGCGGTTCGCGGAATGTGCAGACAGGTATGTCATTTGATCAAGGTTGAAGAGGCATAATCTTTGTAAAGAAGGAGGCAACCCATGGAATTATCCAATTTAAAGCCTGCAGAAGGAGCTAAGCATAGCAATAATTTCAGAAGAGGACGCGGGCACGGTTCAGGAAACGGAAAGACTGCCGGTAAGGGACACAAAGGTCAGAAGGCTCGTTCTGGAGCTCCCAGAGTCGGTTTCGAAGGCGGTCAGATGCCGTTATACAGAAGAATCCCTAAGAGAGGATTCAAGAACAGGAACACAAAGGAGATTGTTGCGATCAACATGTCCAAGCTTGAAGTGTTTGAGGACGGCGCAACAGTAACTATTGATGCTATGAAGGAAGTCGGCATCATCAAGAACCCCAAGGACGGAGTAAAGATCCTTGGAAATGGAGAACTTACCAAGAAACTTACAGTTCAGGCCAATGCGTTCTCAGCAACTGCAAAGGAGAAGATTGAAAGTCTTGGTGGAAAAGCTGAGGTGATCTAATGCTGGAAACGGTAAAAAACGCCTTTAAGATCAAGGACATCAGAAATAAGCTCATCTTTACCCTGCTTATGATGGTCGTGGTGAGATTAGGCTGCGAACTTCCTGTTCCTGGTGTTGACAGAAACTATTTCGCAAGCTGGTTCGCTCAGCAGACCGGTGACGCGTTCAGTTTCATGGATGCATTCACAGGTGGTTCATTCCTTAAAATGTCGGTGTTCGCACTGAACATCACGCCGTACATTACATCATCCATTATCATGCAGCTTCTTACGATAGCTATTCCTAAGCTTGAGGAGATGCAACGTGAGGGTGAGGACGGCAGAAAGAAGATTGCATCGATAACACGTTACGTGACCGTAGGACTTTCACTCATGGAGTCATCAGCAATGGCGATCGGTTTCGGACGCCAGGGACTTCTTGATGAATACAACGCGCTCAACGTTATCATGGTTATCACGGCGCTCACTGCAGGTTCCGCGTTCATCATGTGGATCGGCGAGAGGATCACAGAAAATGGTGTGGGCAACGGTATTTCCATCGTTCTTACGATAAACATCATTTCAAGAATCCCTGAGGACCTGAAATCTCTGTGGACGCAGTTCGTTACCCCGCAGTTCGAGGCGCATAAGTACGGCGCCGGAACGATCGCTATCGCAGTAATAATTGCGGTCATAGTACTCACGGTTATTCTCACGGTCATCCTGAACGGTGCCGAGAGAAGAATTCCCGTACAGTACGCAAAGAAGGTTCAGGGCCGTAAGATGGTCGGTGGACAGTCATCGCATATTCCTTTAAAGGTCAATACCGGCGGTGTTATCCCTATCATCTTTGCATCAAGCCTTCTGCAGCTTCCCGGAGTTATTTCATCATTCTTCGGATCGGGCAATGCAACCGGATGGCAGAAATTCCTTTATTTCCTTAACTCCGGTAACTGGTTCAAGAAGGGTGCATGGGTTTACTCATGGGGTGCGCTCTTCTATGTAGTACTTGTAGTGTTCTTTGCATATTTCTATACTTCCATTACGTTCAATCCGATGGAAGTTGCTGAGAACATGAAGAAGTCGGGCGGCTTCATTCCGGGAACACGTCCCGGCAAGCCTACCCAGGAATACCTTACGAAGGTTCTCAATTACATCGTATTCATCGGAGCTATCGGTCTTATAATCGTAGCGATGATTCCGATAGTATTCAACGGACTGTTCGGTGCGAGCGTATCGTTCGGCGGAACAAGCCTTATCATCATCGTCGGTGTAATACTTGAGACAATGAAGCAGATTGAATCCCAGATGCTTGTCAGAAATTATAAAGGATTCCTGACAGACTGAAAAAGGCATAAAGCCTACGAAAAGCAGATAGGAAAGACAAGGCCGGTAAACGGCCTTGTCTTTGGCAACTATTAGAAAAGGATACCAAAATGAAGATCATAATGCTCGGAGCGCCCGGCGCCGGAAAGGGCACGCAGGCAAAACTCATAGCGGAAAAGTACGGCATTCCCCATATCTCAACGGGAGACATTTTCCGTGCGAACATTAAAGCAGGAACGGATCTCGGAAAAGAAGCAAAGGAATACATGGATAAGGGACAGCTCGTTCCCGATGAGCTGACTGTCAGGATACTTCTCGACAGAGTTTTGGCCGACGACTGCGCGGACGGATATGTGCTTGACGGATTCCCCAGGACGATTCCCCAGGCCGAGGTACTGGACACCGAAGTAGCAAAGCTCGGCGACAAGATCGACCTTGCTATAGACGTCAATGTTCCTGATGAGAACATAATCCGGAGAATGAGCGGCAGGCGCGCATGCCCTAAATGCGGCGCGACCTATCATGTTGAGCATATCCCTCCGAAGAAGGAAGGAATCTGTGATGCATGCGGTGCCGAATTAGTGCTCCGTGATGATGACAAACCCGAAACAGTGAAAAAGCGTCTTGAGGTCTATCATAAACAGACGCAGCCTCTCATAGACTATTACAGCAGGCTGAACATCTTAAGAACCGTTGACGGCACAAAAGACATGAAGGATGTTTTCGCCGACATCGAAAAGCTTCTGGGAGAATGATATGGCTGTAACGATAAAATCCGAACGTGAAATTGAGCTGATGAGGGAATCGTGCAGGCTTCTTGAGGAGGTGCATGACGAACTCGGCAGATTCGTAAAGCCGGGGATTTCCACGCTTGAGATCGACAGATACGGGGACAGGCTCATTCGGGAAAGAGGCGGAATTCCGAATTTTCTCAACTATAACGGCTATCCCGCGAGCATATGCGTTTCCGTCAATGAAGAAGTCGTTCACGGAATCCCGAAGAAGAACCGCATTCTGCGGGACGGCGATATAGTCAGTCTTGATGCCGGCCTCATTTACAAAGGATATCATTCAGACGCGGCAAGGACATATCCGGTCGGAAATGTTTCACCGGAAGTTCAGCAGCTCATGGATGTCACGAAGCAGGCATTCTTCGAAGGGATAAAAAAGGCAAGAGCCGGAAATCATCTGTTTGATATTTCGAACGCCATTGATGATTTCATCAAGCCGTACGGTTACGGAATCGTAAGAGAACTGGTCGGACACGGCATAGGGACTTCTCTTCACGAGGATCCGCAGATCCCGAATTTCCGTCAGAACCGCAGAGGCCCGAAGCTCATGCCGGGAATGACGCTCTGTATCGAACCGATGATAAATCTCGGAAGATGCGATGTCGAGTGGCTTGACGATGACTGGACAGTAGTTGCGGAAGACGGACTTCCTTCGGCTCACTATGAGAACACGATACTTATAACCGAGGGAGCCCCCGAGATACTGACACTGTCACATTAGATATTACACGGAGGATTTTAGATGTCAAAAGCAGATGTTATCGAGCTTGAGGGTACTGTAGTAGAGAAACTTCCCAATGCGATGTTCCGGGTTAAACTCGAAAACGACCACGAGGTTATAGCGCATATCAGCGGGAAGCTCCGCATGAATTTCATACGTATCCTGCCAGGCGATAAGGTTACGCTTGAAATGTCTCCATATGACCTTTCAAAAGGACGTATCATCTGGAGAGATAAATAATCGCATACAACATGCTGTAGTTCAGATTTTTATTGAATTTTAGCGCCTTTGGTGTTAAAATATATAGCGGTCTGTTTTCAAGAAGGAGGAAAAAAATGAAAGTAAGATCTTCTGTAAAACCGATCTGCGACAAGTGCAAAGTCATTAAGAGAAAGGGTAAGATCAGAATCATCTGCGAGAACCCTAAGCACAAGCAGAGACAGGGCTAAAAGCCCGAACGCAACAAGCGGCTGATGTGATCGTCCTTCCGTCAAAGGAAGATCACAAAAACATAGATAGTTTTTGGAATAACCCACCGAAGAGCTATCTACGATTGAAACCTGCTGGTAGGAGGGGCCCATCGAAGATGGGAAGATCCTGGCTGCACCGCGAGCCCCCATCCGACGGAGTCGGATTTAAAATGGGCGAGCGACCGACAGAAGGAGGGCCCCAAGGATCCTGAAGGCAGGAAACATCCGGGATTGCCCGGAAGAATATGCGAGCATTGCTCAACATGTTCCATTCAATTAGTAACGTTAACGCAAGAGAAAAGAAAAGAGGTAAAAAGAATGGCTCGTATTTCCGGTGTGGATTTACCAAGAGACAAGCGAGTAGAGATCGGCCTTACATATGTGTACGGTATAGGCAGACCTACGGCTACAAAGATTCTGGAAAAGGCAAAGGTTAATCCTGATACTCGTTGCCGTGACCTTACGGACGAGGAAGTTAAGAAGATCAGCGACATAATCGATGCTGAATACATGGTAGAAGGTGACCTCAAGAGAGAGGTTGCACTCAATATCAAGAGACTCCAGGAAATTGGCTGCTACAGAGGCATCCGCCACAGAAAAGGACTTCCGGTCCGCGGACAGAACACGAAGAACAACGCAAGGACGCGTAAGGGTCCGAAGCGTACGGTAGCGGGCAAGAAGAAGTAATTGGCAATGATTTTCCCCGAAGGGGAATGAATATTCGGAAAGTAGGTTAGTTTAAATGGCAAAAACAACAAAGAAAGCAGTTAAAAGACGTGTCAAGAAAAACGTTGAACGTGGACAGGCTCATATCCAGGCATCTTTCAACAACACGATCGTTACGCTTACAGATCTTGAAGGTAACGCTCTGAGTTGGGCAAGTGCCGGCGGCCTTGGCTTCAGAGGTTCAAGGAAATCTACTCCTTACGCTGCGCAGGTAGCGGCAGAGACAGCAACAAAGGCAGCTCTTGTTCATGGCCTTAAGTATGTCGATGTTTTCGTAAAGGGTCCCGGTTCGGGACGTGAGGCAGCAATCCGTGCTCTTCAGGCAACAGGTCTTGAAGTAGTATCGATCAAGGACGTAACTCCGGTTCCTCATAACGGATGCCGTCCGCCTAAGCGCAGAAGAGTATGATGACCATAAGTTCGGTTCATCATGAAATATGATTGAGAAAAGTCATTAACAATATGGAGGATTAAAATGGCAGTCAATAGAGTTCCTGTATTGAAAAGATGCAGATCCCTCGGCTTAGAGCCGACGGTATTAGGCTATGATAAAAAGTCAAGAAGAACCCTGACAAGGTCAGGCAGAAAGATGAGCGAATACGGACTTCAGCTCCGCGAGAAGCAGAAGGCAAAGTTCATCTACGGAGTTCTCGAGAAGCCTTTCCGTAACTATTATGAGAAGGCTGACAGAATGAAGGGCATGACAGGTGAGAACCTTATGATCATGCTTGAGAGAAGACTTGATAACGTTATCTTCAGACTTGCATTCGCAAGGACAAGAAGAGAAGCTCGTCAGATCGTTGACCACAAGCAGGTCACGGTAAACGGCAAAGTCGTTAACATCCCTTCATACCTTGTAAAGGCAGGAGATGTTATCGAGATCAGAGAGAGCAAAAAAGACTCTGTAAGATACAAGGATATCATCGAGTCCGCAGGCGGAAGGATCGTTCCCGCATGGCTTGATGTTGACCAGGAGAATTTGAAAGGAACCGTTAAAGCATTCCCTACGCGTGAAGAGATCGATGTTCCCGTTGACGAAATGCTTATAGTCGAGTTGTATTCAAAGTAATTCGTATCGTAAAGAGAGGAGATATTTTATGTTCGATTTTGAAAAGCCGAGAATAGAAATTGCAGAAATATCCGAAGATAAGAGATACGGAAGATTTGTTGTAGAGCCTCTCGAGAGAGGTTATGGTACTACGCTTGGCAATTCTCTCCGCCGGATCATGCTTTCATCCCTTCCGGGTGCGGCAGTAAGCCAGATCAAGATTGACGGCGTTCTGCATGAATTCTCATCAATACCCGGCGTTAAGGAAGACGTTACCGAGATCATCATGAACATCAAGAGTCTCGCCATCCGTAACAACTCCTCGTCAAACGAACCCAAGATAGCGGTTCTTGAGTTTGAAGGAGAAGGAACTGTTACGGCAGCGGATATACGAGTGGATCAGGATATCGAAATCCTCAATCCCGAGACAAAGATAGCAACGCTCAACGGCGGTGCAGACAGCAAGCTCTACATGGAGCTCACGATCACAAAAGGACGTGGCTATGTCGGAGCTGACAAGAATAAGAACGATGAGCTTCCTATAGGAGTAATCGCAGTTGACAGTATTTATACGCCGATCGAGCGTGTTAATATGACAGTCCAGAATACCCGTGTAGGTCAGGTTACAGACTATGACAAGCTTACGCTTGACGTGTACACGAACGGAACGCTCGGCCCCGATGAGGGAGTAAGCCTTGCGGCTAAGGTTCTTTCTGAGCATCTTGCTCAGTTCATCAACCTTTCAGAGAGCGCCCGCGAAGTATCGGTCATGATCGATAAGGAACCTGAGGGCAAGGAAAAGGTCCTTGACATGAACATCGACGAGCTCGAGCTGTCAGTCCGTTCTTATAACTGCTTAAAGCGTGCAGGCATCAATACGGTTGCTGAACTTATCAACAAGACACCGGATGAAATGATGAAAGTACGTAACCTGGGACGCAAGTCACTGGAAGAAGTATTGGCAAAACTGAAGGAATTAGGTCTTCAGCTGAACGAAGGAGAGGATTAAGATGGCAAAATACAGAAAGCTGGGAAGGACATCCAGCCAGAGAAAAGCATTACTCAGAAATCAGGTTACACAGCTTATATACCACGGAAAGATTACCACGACCGAAGCTAGGGCTAAGGAAGTCCGCAAGCAGGCGGAGAAGATCATTGCCCTTGCAGTCAGGGAACGCGACAACTACGAGACAGTTGAAGTTGACGCTAAGATTCCTTTAAAGGACAAGGACGGCAAGCGTGTCAAGGAAGTTGTTGACGGCAAGAAAGTCACTCAGTATGAAACGATAAAGAAGTCTATCAAGAAGGATTCTCCTTCAAGGCTTCATGCGAGAAGACAGATGCTGAAGGTTCTCTATCCCGTTGTTGAAGTACCTGAAGCTGCGGCCGGAAGAAAGCGCAATACGAAGAACGTTGATCTTGTTGCAATGCTCTTTGACGATATTGCACCGAAGTATGCGAACCGTAACGGCGGTTACACAAGAATCATCAAGATCGGTCCCCGCAAGGGCGATGCTGCTATGGAAGTTGTTATTGAACTTGTATGACCTTTGGACTGTGATCGGAAAATCATATGGGAGTCGCATATGCGGCTCCCATTTTTATCCTGAACGATATCATGAATCTGCTTGATGCTAATAAACTCGTATTTGAATATGTGCGGCGCGATAAGAACGGTGATGTGGACGGTTTTATCCGCGCGGTGGATGAAGTCAGCCTGGAAATAGCTCAGGGTGATTTTGTTGCGGTTCTCGGGCCTAACGGGTCCGGAAAGTCCACGCTCGCTAAACATCTGAACAGCATACTCCGCCCGACGGAAGGGGTTCTTTATGTTGACGGAATGGATACAACGGATTCAGATAAGATATGGGACATCAGGAAGACCGTCGGAATGGTGTTCCAGAATCCCGAAAATCAGATGATAGGGACCATTGTTGAAGAGGATGTCGCCTTCGCCCCTGAGAATATGGGAGTAGATCCTAAGGAGATCAGGGAGAGGGTGAAGGAGAGTCTTATCACCGTTGAGATGCTCGAACACAGGAAAGCATCCCCTTCAAAACTATCGGGCGGACAGAAGCAGAGGATCGCCATTGCAGGCGTTCTCGCAATGCATCCAAAGTGCATCGTGCTCGATGAGCCTACGGCAATGCTCGATCCGGAAGGACGGAAGGAGGTCATAAGAGCGATAAGGGCTCTTAACGATGTTGAGAATATCACTATCATACTCATTACCCATAACATGGAAGAAGCCGTATATGCCGACAGGATATACGTGATGAATAAAGGGCACATAGTTATGAAAGGAACGCCGAGGGAAGTTTTTTCGAGGGTTGAGGAACTTGAAGAGAACAGCCTTACTGTTCCGGTCGTAACAAAGCTTGCCTATGAACTGAAGACCGCCGGACTTAACATACCGGACGGCATACTGACCAAAAAGGAGCTCTGCGAAGCGATATGCCGATCTTAGTCAATCACATAGATCACATATATAATCCCGGCACAGTCTTTGAGAAGAAGGCTCTTTCGGATGTGAGTTTCTCGATAGAGGACGGCGAGTACATAGGGCTCGTAGGTCATACCGGGTCGGGAAAATCCACCCTTGCGCTTCATCTTAACGGGCTCATGAAGCCGGATTCGGGCGGAATATATTTTGACGGAGTCGATATAGCGTCTGAAGGATATGACATGAAGGCCCTAAGGGGTAAGGTTGGTCTCGTTTTCCAGTATCCGGAGCATCAGCTTTTCGAGGAAGATGTGTTCACAGATGTCTGCTTCGGACCTAAAAACCTCGGTCTTGAAAGACAGGAGGTCGAACTGCGTGCATATGAAGCTCTGAAGGCGGTAGGTATCGAAGATGACAGATTCTACGTTTCGCCTTTTGATCTGTCGGGCGGAGAGAAGCGCCGTGCGGCGATCGCGGGAGTTCTCGCGATGAAACCGAAGGTGCTCGTGCTCGATGAGCCATGTGCCGGACTTGACCCTCACGGAAGGGAAGAGATACTTTCAATTGCCGACGATCTGCACGACAGTCTCGGAATCACTGTTGTTCTGATCTCACATTCAATGGATGACCTGGCGGAGCATGTGGACCGGCTGCTCGTGATGCATAACGGACAGCTCGTTATGGACGGCCCGACAAGGGAAGTGTTCATGAACAGAAAGGAGCTTGAGGCAATGGGACTTGCAGTGCCTGAAGCTGCCGCAGTGCTGTCGGACTTAAAGGGCATGGGACTTCCTGTAAGAACTGACCTCATTACCGTCGAAGAAGCAAAGAATGAGATAATAAGAGCGCTCAGGAGCCGTTTCTGAATGATAAGAGACATTACACTCGGACAATATTATCCCGCAGAATCAGTGCTGCACCGCCTTGACCCAAGAGTCAAGCTGAGCGGTACGCTTCTTTATGTCATTTCTCTTTTTCTTTTCCAGAGTTTTGCGGGATATGCGGTGGCAACTGTCTTTCTCGTTACTGTCATAGTGCTTTCGCATGTGCCGGTAAGCTTCATGCTGCGCGGCCTCAAAGCGATATTCATACTGCTCATATTCACTGCCGTCCTGAATATCTTTCTGACACCCGGGAGGGAACTTGTTTCATTCTGGAAGATCACGATCACGATAGAAGGACTCAGAGTAGCCGCATTCATGGTGCTGCGGCTCGTATATCTTATAGTCGGATCATCTGTGATGACTCTGACCACGACACCGTCGAACCTCACGGACGGGCTTGAAAAGGGACTCGGATGGCTTAAGTTTTTCCGCATTCCGGTGCATGAGATCGCGATGATGATGTCGATCGCCCTGACGTTCATCCCTGTGCTGCTCGAGGAAACGGATAAGATAATAAAGGCGCAGCAGGCGAGAGGAGCGGATTTTGAGAGCGGAAACATCATAAGGCGTGCAAAGGCGCTCGTTCCGATTCTTGTGCCATTGTTCGTGTCTGCATTCCGGCGCGCGAACGATCTTGCGATAGCGATGGAATCACGTTGCTACCGCGGTGGCGAGGGACGCACGAAAATGAGGCCTCTTCGCTATACCGGACGTGATTATGCCGCGTATTCTGTTCTGATAGTGTATCTTGCCGCGATCATAGCCGTAGGTATTTTATTCTGAATATTAAGTCATTTCCCCTGTAAGGCTGATGGGCATTTATCCGCCAGATGGTGCTTTGGAAGATGAGGGATAACATGAGAAGAATCCTGCTTGAAATCGCATATGACGGGACTGACTACTGCGGATGGCAGATCCAGCCGGACGCCCCGACCATTGAAGGCATTCTGAACAGAGAGCTTTCAAGGCTTCTTAACGAGGAAATAAAGGTGATCGGCGCATCGAGGACCGACGCGGGCGTTCATGCCGAAGGAGCCGTTGCAGTTTTTGACACATCTTCGAACATTCCGGGAGAAAAGTTTTCCTATGCAATAAATCAGAGCCTTCCCGATGACATAGTTGTCAGAAGGTCGGAAGAGACTGATGCGAGGTTTCATCCTAGAAAGGTGAACTGCCGCAAGACCTACAGGTACAGCATCTGGCACGATAAGTTCCCGATGCCGCTCATAAGCAGATATGCGCACTGGGTCCACTATCCGCTCGATATCGAGGCGATGAAAACCGCGGCCGCGTATTTTGTCGGCGAGCACGATTTTGCAGGATTCTGCAGCGCTTCGGCGGATGTTGACTCTACGGTCAGGACTATATATGAAATGCGCCTTGAGAATTCCGGCGAGGTAATGCATGACCTGACAAGGGAATTCTACAAAAAGATAGATATATACGTAACTGGGAACGGTTTTTTATATAATATGGTCAGAATAATCGCAGGGACGCTGATAGATGTCGGTACGGGGAAGATACTGCCTTCCGACATTCCGGAGATCATTGCTTCAGCAGACAGGACCCGGGCAGGAAATACGGCACCCGCGAACGGACTGACTCTCGTCGGATATGAATTTGAAAAGCAGTGACAGCGACAAAAGAATACCTGAACTTGCTGAAAAAGTATTTGCCCTTGCGAGAGATTCGATCGTTGTGAAGTACCGGTTTTTCGACAGGCCGCTTGCGGCGATAAGGCTTGCGGCTGACGAAGGCCTTAACGGCTATGTGAGTTCTGTTGGAAGCCTTAGGTACAATCCTGCGAAACTGCTTGCCGATTACAGGGATGATGCCGGCTTTGCGGTAAGGCTTCTGCTGCATGTGATCTTTCATAACATCTTCATGCATTTCTCAAGAGATGATATCGCTGACAGAAAAAACTGGGACATCGCCTGTGACATAGCTGCCGAAAATGCAGTAATGTCAATGTCCAGCGGATTTTCGCGAAAAGAGGATACGGACATTTCTGCCGTTCTGTCAAAGCTTATAAAGTGGGTTCCGAGACTGACTGCGGAGGGCCTGTACAGGGAGTTCATGGTCGGAGGGATCTCTTCGGATTCTGCGAAAGAATACGCAAGGCTTTTTTCCATGGACATGCATTACTATGAAGATGCAGATGCTAATAGCGATGAGATCACGATATCCGCTGAGGACTGGGAGAAGATCGCAAGACGGGTTGCCGCGGAGCTGAAATCATTTTCGAAGGACGTAAAAGGCGGGGAGACGATCCTTATGAATCTCAATGAGGGAACCCGCAAGAAATATGATTTTGACGATATCGTGCGAAGATTCGCCGTAATGTCGGAAGAGATAAAGGTCAGCCCGGATGAGTTCGACTACATCCCATATATGTACGGACTTGAGATGAATGGCGACATGCCGCTCATCGAGCCGCTCGAATACACGGAAGAAAAGAAGATCAAGGAGTTCGTCATAGCGGTCGATACGTCTGCGTCAGTCAAAGGAAAGCTCGTGGAGGGATTTCTCGCAAGGACATACGATCTGCTTGCCGAGTCCGTATCATTTTCCGAAAAGATGAACGTGCACATAATCCAGTGCGACAGCGATATTACGAGCGATATTGTTATAACTGACAGGAACATGCTGAGTGCTATCGCAGACAATCTGCAGGTGAAGGGATTCGGAGCGACTGATTTTCGCCCGGTGTTCGAGCATGTGGGAAATATGCTTGCAAAACGCGAGATGACGGACCTTAAGGGACTCATATATTTTACCGACGGATACGGCATATATCCGGAAAATCCGCCGGGATACGACTGCATGTTCGTATTTGACAGGGAGGATGATTTCAGGCCTCCGGTGCCCGGATGGGCGATAAAGGTTGTTCTGTAGATTCATAAAGAGGGTAAAGGATGAACATCAGGGAAGCAAAGAACTATATCAAAGACACGGTAAGCGCATATCTGAAGAAGGATGAATTCGGCGATTACAGGATCCCCATCGAGAAGCAGCGCCCGATATTCCTTATAGGAGCGCCCGGAATAGGCAAGACGGCCATTATGAGCCAGATCGCGAGCGAACTTTCCATTGCGCTCGTGAGCTATTCGATGACGCACCACACAAGACAGTCGGCGCTCGGACTGCCGTTCATCAAAGAACGCACCTACGGGGATGTGAGCGTTAAGATATCGGAATACACCATGAGCGAGATCATCGCGAGCGTATATGACACGATGGAGGAGTCGGGGATCAATGAAGGAATACTGTTTCTCGACGAGATAAACTGTGTGTCGGAGACGCTTTATCCTTCGATGCTGCAGTTCCTTCAGTACAAGGTTTTCGGTAAGCATGCGGTCCCTGCGGGATGGGTGATAGTGACCGCCGGCAATCCTCCGGAATACAACAGGGCTGTCAGGGAATTCGATGTTGTTACGCTCGACAGGATGAAAGTCATACCGGTCGAGGCGGATTACCCCGCATGGAAGGCGTATGCTTCGGCAAAGCAGCTTCACGGGGCAGTAATGGGATTTTTAGAGAGCAACAAGGACAGCTTCTACAAGGCGGAGACGACGGCGTACGGAAAAACGTACGTGACGGCAAGAGGATGGGAAGATCTTTCTGACATCATAAGCCTTTACGAAGAAGATAAAAAGACCGTGAATGAGAACCTGATCTGCCAGTACATCACTGACGAGAAGACGATCAAGGAGTTTGCGGCCTACTATGATCTTTATAACAAATACAAAAAGCAGTATGACGCGGAAGCGATTTTCTCCGGAAGGCTTTCTGATAATACGGTCAAGGCCGCATCTTCAGCGCCCGTGGATGAACGGCTCGCTCTTACAGGACTGCTTGCGGACATGATAATCTCGGAAATGAGGGATGTTCTCGAGGACCACAGGATGCTCGTTCAGATCCGGCCCGGAGTAAGCTCCGTTGCAGGCTCTGACGGGGAGGAAGCGCTGAAGAAAACAGATGCCTTAGCAGATGCGGCCAAAACAGTCATTTCCAAAAAAACGAGAGCCGGAGCACTCTCAGACGCAGAGAAAAGGCATAATAAGAGAATAGTCAGGTTCTATAAAGAAGCTAAGGAGCTGATGGAAGGCGGCGGTTCGATAAAAGACCTCTACAACAGGAAAGTTGCTGCGCTCCGGTCTGAATCCGACAGAGTGCTTGCTAGGACGGAATGTCTTTTTGACGGAATGGAGAAGATTTTCGGCGCCAAAAGCAATGAAATGCTGGTACTGGTCACCGAGCTTACACTCAATCCCGATGCGTCATCGTTCCTTTCGGAATTCAGGTCGGAAGCTTATGAAAAACACAGCAGCGTCCTGCGAGTCGGTGACAGGGCAGAGGAGCTCAGAAAAGAGATAATGGCGCTTGAAGAACTGTGATGAATGTTAACGGATATGAAATAATAGACGGAATACTGGATCTTTCCAAAAGAGAGCTCACAAGTATCGACAGCAAAGCGTTTCTGTCATCAAAGCAGATAAGACAGGTCATGCTACCGCGGTCAATAGAGCGTATCGGCGACTGGGCTTTTGCAAAATGCTCGAATCTGCGGGCGGTAAAGTTTGCAGGGCCTTTCCGCCCGGGTCTTTTCGGAAGGGATGTTTTCGCGGGCTGCGAAAACCTGAAGCTTATAGAGTTTGCGGACAGCGACAGCGTAACTGCAAGGCTTCATGCCCTGTGCGCGAATAAGCTTCCGTACGATCATCTTCTTAGGAGCGATGATGTCGGGCAGAAGAGCTGGTATGAAAAGTGGGACATAGTTTTTCAGTCGGTGCTTGCAAGCGATGATTCCGAGGTGCGGATGAGCGCGGCACTGTGCGGGGAAGAGGATATATCCTATGACGGGATAGGTTCGGTGGACGGAGAGCTTCCGGGAGAGACGGGAGATTATGTCCAGAAAGAGGAATTCAGAAAATGCAGTCTCTGCTATATCCGGCTGTCAAACAGCACATTCCTTACAGAAAGCACGGAAAATGCCATAAAAAACCATCTGATCGCGAACAGGTTCGGCGAGGCATCAGGTGCGGCGTTCTATTCGATATTTGAAGAGGATGAGAACATTCTGCCATATCTGAGGATATATCTTGATACAGTAAAACCCGACAGGCAGATGCTCAGCGAGATGATAAGCGCAGTTCCGGCAAAGGATGTGTACGCGCGGTCGTTCCTGATAAAGGAAGCAGGAGGCACAGGAGGCGGGGCCGACAGCCTTATGCTCTGAAATTACGATATATTGGATCAGCTGCTTGATAATGAATATGCGGACATTTACAATAGTGATGATACGGTAGAACTTTTGTGGTCGGATCATTTTGATGTTTGAAATCTAAGGAGGCTTTATGGCAAAACTGTATATCAACGAAAACGAGAAAAGGGGACACATCAATCCTGAGATTTACGGACATTTTTCTGAGCATCTCGGAAGGTGCATATATGAAGGACTGTATGTCGGAGAGGATTCTGAGATTCCGAATGTCAACGGCATGAGGAAGGATGTGGTCGAAGCTCTGAAGGAGATGCAGATACCGCTTCTGCGCTGGCCCGGCGGATGCTTTGCCGATGAATATCACTGGAAGGATGGCATTGGGCCTAAGGAGAATCGCAAGAAGATGATAAACACTCACTGGGGCGGAGTTGTTGAAGACAACAGCTTCGGTACTCACGAGTTCTTCGAACTTTGCGAGCAGCTCGGATGCAAGACGTACGTCAACGGAAACGTCGGAAGCGGAACTGTCCAGGAGATGAGCGAATGGGTCGAGTACATGACTTTTGACGGAGTGTCTCCGATGGCTGATCTGCGTAAGGCGAACGGACGCGAAAAGCCCTGGAAGATAGACTATTTCGGAGTCGGAAACGAGAACTGGGGATGCGGCGGAAACATGACGCCTGAATACTATGCGAATCTCTACAGGCGTTATCAGACATACATAAGGCATTACGATAACAGCGCTCCGATCAAGAAGATATGCGGCGGAGCCGATACAGAGGATATCAACTGGACCAAGAAGGTGCTCGAAACGTGTTTTGCAAGCCCGCACAAGCCGGAGAACCACGGTTATATGGACGAGCTCAGCCTGCACTATTATACGGTTCCCGGAGTATGGGAGCATAAAGGCAGCGCGACTGACTTTACCGAGGACGAGTGGTACACAACTCTCAAGAAAGCGATAAGGATGGAGGATCTGCTCAACAAGCATTTCGCCATCATGGATCAGTACGACCCGAAGAAAGAGATCGGTATGTCGGTTGATGAATGGGGATGCTGGTTCGATGTCGAGCCGGGAACGAATCCCGGATTCCTCTATCAGCAGAACACGATAAGAGATGCTCTCGTAGCATGCGTGACTCTCAACATATTCAACAAGAAATGCGACAGGGTCAAACTTGCCTGCATAGCTCAGATGGTGAACGTTCTCCAGTCGGTCATACTCACCGAGGGAGAGAAGATGATAAAGACGCCGACGTATCATATATTCCATATGTACAGGCATCATCAGGATGCGGATCTTGTAGCGAGCTTCATTGACGGCAACAAGGAGATCGGAAGCGACGAAGCGAAAGTCGCAATGCTCTCAGAATCCGTTTCTGTAAGCTCTGACGGATGCATAAACGTTACCGTCGGCAATCTTTCAGTTTCAGAAGATGCTCCTGTTGAGATCGTTCTGTCAGAGAAGGAAGCTAAAGAAGTCGAGGCATCGATCCTTACAGGAAAGATGTCCGGACACAATACGTTCGATGATCCGGAGTGCGTGACGGAAAAGAAGTTTACGGACTATACGGCAGACGGAAGAAAGATCAAGTTCAATCTTCCGAAGAACAGCGTGGCGCTTCTTCGCATCAGATAAATGGAAGGGCCGAGGAAGTGCAGAAAATGCCTGCTTGCCGAGCTCGATAACGAAAAGCTCCTTGCAGATGTGAGGGCGGCAGTCGACAGGCTTGATGACAGCATGAAGGTTCCGTCAGAAGAGTACGAAGCCCGGCTTGAGGTATGCAGGGGCTGCGACTATCTGAACGAGGGAACATGCGGAGCCTGCGGATGCTACGTGGAACTTCGTGCGGCGGCAAAGACCGGGAAATGCCCGTACAGGAAATGGTAAAAGCATGCAATGAAGCAGCGGACCGTAAATGAGTACGTAAGGCAAAAGTACGGAAAAAAACTTTATAAGATAGCAATAAATGCCGGATTTTCGTGTCCAAACAGGGATGGTACCGTCGGTGACAGAGGGTGCATTTTCTGTTCAGGAAGAGGATCCGGTGATTTTGCAGGTGATGCAGATGCTTCCGTAAGAGAGCAGCTAGACGAAGGAAAGAAAAGGATAGAATCCAAGCTTCCGAAGCAGGACTGCGGATACATCGCATACTTCCAGGCGTTCACTAATACGTATGCACCGGCGGAAAGACTCAGAGAGCTGTACACTCAGGCGATCGGGTATCCGGGCGTAGAGGTGCTGTCCGTTGCCACAAGGCCGGACTGTCTCGGCGATGACGTTCTGGATCTTTTGACTGAGATGAACGAGATAAAGCCTGTCTGGGTTGAGCTCGGGCTTCAGACTGTGCACGAGCGGACCGCTTCATACATACGCCGCGGATATCGGCTGAAAACATATGATGGAGCGGTGGAAAAGCTCTCCGGAAGAGGCATAGAGACTATCGTTCATGTCATACTAGGTCTTCCGGGCGAGACTGAAGAGGATATGCTGGAGACTGCAAGATATGTCGGTAAAAGCGGCGTATCGGGCATAAAGCTGCAGCTGCTCCATGTGCTTGCCGGCACGGATCTTGCGGATGAATACGCAGCGGGAAAGTTTGAATGTCTTTCGCTTCAGCAGTACGCGGATATCGTGAAAAAATGCCTGGATGTTCTGCCGGAAGATATAGTCATACACAGGCTTACGGGAGACGGAGACAAGAAGATACTCATTGCACCCGAGTGGAGCGCTGACAAGAAGAAGGTCATGAATTATATGAACCGTGTGCTCGGGATGAATGACAGATAAAAGCTAAGAGGGAATAAAATGAAAGATTTTCTGCGTGAAAGCTTCAGCTATTTCGGACTTTTCAAAAGACTGTCAAAGGCGGAGAAAAAATATACACCTGAACGCGTATCATACGGATCGGACAAGGACCAGTATTTTCTGTACTATGAGCCCGAAAATGCGGTCAGATCGAAAGTTATTTTCTGGGTGCACGGCGGAGGATGGAATGCCGGAGATCCGGATTATTTCGACTATGTCGGGCAGGCGATCGCGGGGGAAGGGTATCGCGTGATCTCAGGCGGTTACCGTCTGTCGCCCAAAAACAAGTATCCGTGCCAGATCGAGGATGTGTGCAGATGTTATAATGCCGCGATAGGTTATCTCAGGGAAAAAGGGATCGATACATCGAAGATCGTTGTGTCAGGGCCTTCCGCGGGTGCGCATCTCACATCGATACTGTGCTACAGTGCCGGCGATCAGGAAAAGTACGGCGTGGACATTTCGGGTATCATAGGATTTGCCGGATTCGGCGGACCTTACAGTTTCAATAATTCAACCCTTACGCTTCGGCTCCTTCTGAATCAGCTGTTCAGCAAGGATTATGACAGAAAATGCGGCGAACCCGTAAATCTGATATCGAAGAATCATATCCCTGCCATTCTTATACAGAGCAGGCATGACGGTATTCTTAATTATTCGTGCGCAGAGGAGTTTGCGAAAAAAGCCGAAGAGGCAGGAAACGCATGCGAGATCTATAGCGTGACCGACAAGAAGGACACGCATTCATGGTATACCGCAGGATGCTTTTTAGAGACACGTCAGGAGAACAAAGGACTTGATAAGTTCTTTACCTGGATAGAACAGTTATGAAGATCAACGGAGAATAGTCTCAGATCGTGTTGATGAACTGGGAAATGTAGTAAAGCGCGGCACCTGCCGCTATTGATTCGCTCTTATATGAACACAGTTTGATGAAGTCGGCGTCGGAATCAAAAGTATTGATCCTGAGCGCCCTTCTTTTTATCTCATCGAGATACGGCTCAAGATATGCACCGACATATCCGCCGAGGATCACGTCGCAGTCCATCAGTGATCGGAGGTAATTTCAGATGAAAATAGTACTAGGCGCTGCATCAGCTGCACTTCTTCTGCTCCTTTTCTGGCAGATATGGGGCTCGATCTGGAATATTATTTCCATAATAAGAAGCCTGTTCAATGATTGACGGGCAGCCCCGGTGAGCGGGGATTTTTCTGCTCATGAATGGAATGAAATGCCTTAAAAAAGCAAAATTTGCGATCATTATCAGTATCCCTGCAATGACAGAAATCACCGTTGCGGCATCAAATGTAAGTAAAAGGCTGCATCTGAAAAGTATCAGAATGCTTATTGGAAGGCAGATGATGCTCGTGATCACTGAGGGAATGTATTTTCCGATCTTGATCGAGAACGCAATATGTATTACAAAATGCGCTGCAAGATCTATGAAAAATCCGTACCAGATGGCAAACAGGACGTTGCCCGGAAAGTAGTAAGCCAGAAGGCTGACGCCGAAAAAAGGGATGAACTCTTCGTATACTCCTATCTTCCAGCCCGTTTCATTCGAATCACGGTACATTGCCGTCACTGTCGGATAGCGGTCGAAAAGCCATTGATTTTTTCGGAAAAACCACCCGAATCCTACGATTTCCTCCATGTCATGAAAAATAAATATAATCGGTAAAAGTAAAAGATATTCTTTCATTTTCTGCCTCCTTAACTGACACACTTGTATCACTTTTGATTTTATGATACTGTAAATCCCGAAGATGTAAATACATCAGCAGGAAGATACACAATTTTATGAAATAGTGTCACTTTCAGGAAAAAAAGATTATGATAGAATCATCAAACCCTTCAGCATTAAGGTCTCAGAGAGAAATAACGGAGGCACTGCTTGCGCTGATGCATCAGTATCCTTACAATGATATTTCTGTAAAGCAGATACTTATCGAATCAAAACTTGCCAGAAAGACTTTCTACAGAAATTTCGAGTCAAAAGATGATGTTCTTTTATCGATCGTGAGAAAAGATCTGAAGGATTATTTCGGTATCGTAGATGGCGGCAGTGCAGATGTTCTTTCCACGATATTTTCATTCGTCGAGAAGAACAGGGAAATGTTGATTCTCCTGGAAAAAAACGATATGCTTCATGTGGTGCTTAACTGCATGAATGAGTACCTTTTACTGCATAAGACGGGAACGGTAAGTGCGGACAATCCTTTTGTCGGACTTTTTAAGGGACTGGATAGCGAGTACCTGATCGCTCTGAATATCGGGGCGATATGGAATGTCATATCATGCTGGGTCCGTCAGGGAATGAAGGATGATCCTGAGTATTTAAAGGATACGATAGCAAAATATCTGAAGAGGCTATATGATTTACCAGCCGGAACTTCTGATCTGCGATAACAGAACTGTACACAAGAATATAATTAAATACTGACTTAGGGAGAAAAACAAGGTAAAATTATAAATACCCAAAGACGTACGAGGTGCTTTATGAGATCTAACATAGGCAAGCTGATGAAAGCCTGCGTGTCCGTATATTTTATCATACTTATTCTGACGCTGGCTCATGTCTGTTTTTATACCGATATGCAGGAGTTCATGCATACCGATAAGGAAGCTGCAGATCAGGATTTTTCCAGTGATTGGATACTTGATACGGGGGAAGCAGTCAAGATAAATGTGATCACCGCAGGCAAACTCGGGGGCAGTTTTACTGCGTCAAAGACTCTGCCCTCAAAGATGGAAGAATCGGATTCAATTTATTTTTCAACAAGCAATCTGAATTTTTCCGTATATATAAATGACAAAGAGATGTATTCCTTCAATACCATGGAAAACCTGACAGGTACAGGAGATGGTATTTCCTATCATATGATAGGACTGGGGACCAAGTATGAAGGCGCTGTGGTCCGAATAGAAGCCGAGACGGCTTTTAACGACAGACATGGTGGACTAGTCAACGAGATTCAGCTAGGAGATGAAGAACTGTACCGATACGCCGTTATGAGGCGTAATATCACGGGAATGAATCTGTCCATTCTGATGATCATTTTCGGAGTGGTCATCATTGCATTCTTTTTTGTAATGTCGTACAAAAACCCCATGATGCGCTCACTGTGGGCGCTCGGCCTTTCTGCAATCCTTTTCGGATTTTGGAGCCTGTGTGATACGGGTCTGCCGCAGCTTCTGACCGGAACTACATATGCATCGCGGGAGATCGTGTATCTGATCCTTCATCTGGCAGGCTTCCCGATGATCTATTTCGTGAATTCCAAAACAAAACAACAGAAGAAAATATATCCTTATCTGTCTTTTGTGTTTACTGTTGCATGTTTAATGTGCCTGTTTACGGCAAGATATGCCTATGATATTGATATGCATCGGATGGTACCGGTGATCTATTTTTCATATGCCATCCAGTTGATATGGCTGATCATAATGCTGATAAACAACGAGCGCTACTGCCGCAGAAGATCGATTTCTTCTTATATGAAATATTTTTACATAGGCGCGGCTATTTTCATAGCCACATCGTTTATCGATATGGGAAGGTATATGGTAGCCCGGAGAGGATCAATATGGCACGGAAGCTGGTTCAGGTTCGGGCTTGTGAGTTTCTTCCTGTTCATGGGTTTCCAGATATTTGACTGGTGGGCAAGAGAAAAGACGTCTCTTGAAAGAGACCGTTTTGTCAATCATCTGCTTCAGTACATCATGGGCTCTATGGATCCCGACGAGAAGATCGAAAAAGTACTTGAGTATCTGTGCAGTGAACTTCACGCCGACCGAGCATATATATTTGAAGACATGGGCAACGGGACTTTTGACAATACGTATGAATACTGTGCCGAAGGCGTAACGCCGGAGATAGATAACCTCAAGGGAGTAAAGTATACAGGCTTCATTGATACATGGTATGAGGAGTATGAAAGAGGCGGTCATGTCCTGATATATGACCTGGAAAAATATCGTGAAGTCAGTGAAAATATGTATGAACTCTTAAAACCGCAGGGAACTAAAACGCTGGTTACGGGACCGCTCATACTTAACGGTTCATATATAGGATTCTTCGGTGTAGACAATCCGCCGGTCAATATGATGGAAGAGATATCCGAGATCATAAAACTTCTCATGTTTTTCCTGTCCGAGCTTGTTGCAACAAGAGACAATCAGAGACGCCTTGTTGATTACAGTTATCATGATGGGCTTACCGAAGTTGGCAACAGACGGGCTCTTCGTGAATATGAGAGAGACAGTCTTGATACTTCAAGACCGTACGGATTCATCATGTGCGATGTCAACGGACTTAAGGTGGTGAACGATAAGGAAGGACATGAAGCAGGAGATGCGATGATAAAAAAAGTGGCATCCGCACTCTCGGAAGTGTTTGGCCGCAATAACGTCTATCGACTAGGTGGCGATGAATTTGCTGTGTACACTTATGAGAATTATAAGGAGACGTTCGAGAGCAACATCGAAAAAGTAAGGGATATGGTTGAACAGCAGGGCATTCACGTGGCTTTGGGCGGATCGTTCGCTTCGCAAGGAGACGAGGATTATAATTCGCATAAGATGGAAGCGGATCAGAGAATGTATGAAGAAAAAAAGAGATTCTATCGCGATGCCAATGACAGGCGCAGACGACAGGATCTGTAGAACAAAAAGAAGCAGGGTACGGGAATCGAACCCGCCTCCTCGGCTTGGGAAGCCGATGTACTACCGATGTACTAACCCTGCGTCTGACTATGATATTCTACCACTGGACGGTGCTTATTACAAGCACCGTTCAGTCTTCGCTTCTCCATTTTCTGATCTCGTCGAGGCGTTCCTTAACTGCTGCCTCGTCGCCCATGACTCCCGGCTCGTAGTATCTTCTGTCCTTTAATGCATCGGGGAGACACTGCATCTTCGTGATCTTTTCCTCGGTGTCATGCGCATATATGTAGCCTTTTCCATAGCCGGCCTCTTTCATGAGGCTGGTCGGCGCGTTCCGTATATTCATAGGAACCGGTTCGGCGGGAGAGTTCTTTATGTCCTCGGCTGCCATGTTACATGCGACCTCGAGGGCATTCGACTTCGGAGCCATCGAGAGATAGACGGCCGCATGGGCAAGATGCACGTTGCATTCGGGAAGCCCTAGGAAGTGGCACGCCTGGTATGCGTTCACTGCAACGTTCAGCGCATTCGAATCGGCCATTCCGACATCCTCGCTCGCGAACCTTACCATTCTTCTTGCGATGTACAGAGGATCTTCGCCGCCGTCGATCATCCGGCTCATCCAGTAGACCGCGGCATCAGGGTCGGAATTGCGCATGGATTTATGAAGAGCGGAAATGATGTTGTAATGCTCTTCGCCGTTCTTATCATATAGGAGCGAGCGGCGGTCCATGCACTGCGCCACCGTTTCTGTTGTAACTTCTATCACTCCGTCTTTATTCAGCGTGCTGTTGTTCACTACCATCTCAAGAGTATTGAGAGCTGTCCTGGCATCTCCGTTCGAAAATGCCGCGATGGAGTGAAGGTCATTTTCTGATATGTCTATCTGTGATCCGCCGAGCCCTTTTTCAGATGTGAGCGCATGCTGAAGAAGCCTGTACAGGTCATCTTCGGTGAGCGCTTTCAATATGAACACCTTGCATCTTGAAAGAAGAGCGGAATTGATCTCGAATGAAGGATTTTCCGTTGTAGCGCCCACGAGAATTATGCTTCCTTTTTCAACATAAGGAAGGAACGCATCCTGCTGGGCTTTGTTGAAGCGGTGTATCTCGTCCGCAAAAAGAAGAGTCTTGATACCGAGCCTGCGGTTGTCTTCCGCATTTTTCATGACTTCTTTGACTTCTTTTATTCCGCTGGTCACGGCAGAGAATTCGACGAAATTCGCATTGGTTCTTCCCGCGATGATGCGGGCAAGCGTGGTTTTACCGACACCGGGAGGTCCCCAGAAGATCATGGAGGATATCTGGTCCTTCTCGATGAGCTGACGAAGAAGCATTCCCGGTCCGACGAGGTGCTGCTGGCCGACGTATTCGTCGAGCGTTTCCGGACGCAGCCTGCTCGCGAGGGGCGATCTTGTGAACTGTGATGGTGAATCCGAGAATAAGTTCATCTGTTCCATAACATGATTATTATATCATATAGGCTTGAACAGTGATATAATCTTAATACTGCCGAACGTGTCAGTTTTTGTAAAATCTGACAGGTTTCGGATCGGATGTTGTTCAATAGCAGAAGGAGAATGAATATGAACGAAAACGGCAGATCGGTTTCGGATCTTATAGATGAGCTTATAACATACGGAAGAGGATGCGGCCTTATCGAAGAGGATGACGAGATACTGTGCAGGAACAGGCTTCTCGAGCTTTTTGAGGAAGACGAGTTCAAGCCGGAAGGAGGAAGCGCACCTTCGCGTGATCTTCATTTTATCCTTGAGGATATGACGGAATATGCCGTTTCGAAAGGGATATTAAAAAGCGACACTATTGCCTCGCGTGATCTTTTTGATACGAAGATCATGGGGCTTATAACCCCGCCGCCGTCGGCAGTGAACAGACACTTCATGGAAAAATACCGGGTTTCGCCGAAGGATGCAACAGACTGGTATTATTCGTTTTCTAATGCGACCAACTATATCAGGACCGACCGTATCGCAAAGGATATAAAGTGGGTGTCTTCAACGCCTTTCGGCGATCTTGACATAACGATAAACCTGTCGAAGCCGGAGAAGGATCCGAGGGATATAGCGAATGCGCTGAATGCCCCTAAGTCAGGTTATCCGCTCTGTCTTCTGTGCCGGGAGAATGAAGGATACGCAGGAACGCTGACGCATCCTGCACGGCAGAATCACCGCATCATTCCGATAAAGCTATGCGGGCAGTCATATTATCTTCAGTACAGCCCATATGTCTATTACAACGAGCACTGCATAGTTTTCAATGCAGAGCACACTCCGATGAAGATCGATGAGGATGCTTTCGCAAAGCTCCTCGATTTCATACAGGCGTTCCCGCACTACACGGTCGGATCGAATGCGGACCTTCCGATAGTCGGCGGATCGATACTGACGCATGATCATTTCCAGGGCGGATGCTATGAATTCCCTATGGTAAGGGCGGGATATGCAAAGAAGTTCACGCTGAAGGGCTATGAAGATATTGAAGCAGGACTGATAAACTGGCCGCTTACGACTATAAGGCTCAGAACTGAGAACATGGCAGAGCTTATCAAGGTCTGCACGATGATACTTGATGCATGGAGAAACTACACGGATGAGCAGGCGTTCATTTTTGCGCATACGTACGAGGACGGCATAAAAACGCCTCACAATACGATAACTCCGATAGCGAGGATGCGCGGAAACAGATATGAGATGGACCTCGTGCTCCGGAACAACATAACGACAGCAGAGCATCCTCTGGGCGTTTATCATCCTCATAGCGAGTACCATCATATAAAGAAAGAGAACATAGGGCTCATCGAGGTGATGGGCATGGCGATACTTCCGGCAAGGCTACGGTATGAGCTCGGAATGATTGAAGAGATCATTGAAAACAGCTTGAGCCGTGCGGATGGTGACGTAACAGAAGCGGTTTGCTGCGAGCTGAAAAAAGACGAGAAGCTTAATGTGCACGAGGAATGGATAAGGCAGATCCTTAAGGATAACGTAGACACGCTGCAAAAAAACCGTGAAAAAGAAACCGACGCCATCAAAGAATTCTTAAGGCAGGAGACCGGTATCGTATTTTCGCATGTGCTCGAAAATGCAGGCGTCTATAAACAGACGCCTGAAGGAATCGAAGCATTTATGCGGTTCATAAGCCAGTTTGAATGAAAAAAGGACAGGATTCAGATTATCCGGATGCAGCCGTACTTTCTTATGGTGTAGATGCGTGAGCTTCCTTCCCCGAGAAGAGCATCCATTGCCTTTATGTATTCGTCTGCGTATTCACTCTTTACGAAAGTCTGTATCGTTCCTGCGAATCCGCCGCCGTGTACTCTGGCCGCACCTTTTGCGTTAGCTGCAAGATATAAGTCGCTGACCGCAAGAGCGATCGACATGCTCTGCTGCCTGGCATCCTTGACGCAGAAAACATTCTGGAGATATTCGAATGATGATTTAGCCGAGGCCGCAAAGCTTTTCATGAAACCGTTAAAATCGTCCGCTAGCAGCGCGCCGGCTTCTGAGATGACTCTCTTATTCTCTTCAAAGAAATGAATGGCACGCACTATTGCACGGTCCCCGGTCGTCTTCCTGATCTCCGGAATTTTCTCTAGGAACTCCTTTTCAGATACTTCAGACAGCACTTCCTTTCCGAAAAATGCCGCGACCTCTTTCATCTCCGCAGGTATTGCGGCGTATTCGTCGGTGAGGTCCTCATGGCTCGCTTTCGTATCCGTGATGCACAGAGTATATCCGTAGTCTTCGGGGTTGAAATCTATGCGGCGTATCGAGGGATATGAGTCATCGAAAAACGGATCCCCGCCCCCGTTCTTTGCAAAATCTATGTGCACAAAACCTCCGACGCTGCATGCCATCTGATCCATGAGCCCGCACGGTTTTTTCAGGTAATGATTTTCGGCGTACTGGCCGATCTTGGCGATGTCAACGGGAGAAACAGCGTCGTCATTATACAGTCCGGAAAGAATTACCCCGATCAGCGATTCAAACGAAGCGGACGATGAAAGCCCGCTCCCTCCGAGGACATCACTCGTAACGTATGCATTGAATCCGCCGGTTTTGAATCCTTTCTTCGAAAATCCTGCCACCACGCCTCTTATAAGCGCCGCAGCTCCGGATTCTTCATCACGGATCTCAAGATCATCAAGGTCTATCCTGTATGTGTCGTAACCTTCAGAGTGCAGGGTTATGACGTTTTCAGGCACGGCCGATGCAGCTGCGAGAGAGTCTATGGAAAGCGATGCCGCAAGAACCTGTCCGCGCTGATGGTCAGTATGGTTTCCGCCTATTTCCGACCGTCCTGCGGCAGAGAAAAAATGTATGTCATCATCTGCCGAGAACATTTCCGAATAATGCTTCAGAACGTTATCAATGCGCTCCCTCTGATATGCGACAAGGCTTTTGCCGTATATCTCCTCAAGTCTCTCGTCAGTAACTGCTGATGCGCCCATTTTGTGCCTCCGTTCTTTATTGAGTGAATGACCATATTCTGATAATATGGACTCGTAGTCAGAATGCATTCTGACCTTACCATAATATACACAAAAGACATATACGCGCAAGAATAATCGGAGGAATCATGATGAACACCGGAAGGATATATATAGACAGAGGATGGAAGTTTTCAGAGACGTTTTCGGAAGAAAAGACGCTACCGGATTATGATGAAGGACAGATGACCGATGCCCTGATACCTCATACCGTAAAGGAAACGCCGTTTCATTATTTTGATGAAGGCATATACCAGATGGTGAGCTTATACAGAAGGCATCTTTTCGCCGAGGAAGAATGGAAAGAAAAGATGGTACTTCTGACGTTTGAAGGTGTTGCTCATGAGGCGACAGTCTATGTCAATGGCAGAAAATCATACACGCATCATTGCGGCTACACGGCATTTACAGTTGATATAAGCGTTGATCTTGAGTACGGTCATGATAATGTCATTGCCGTTCGAGTTGACAGCAATGAAACTCTCGATCAGCCGCCTTTCGGATTCGCGATCGATTACATGACTTACGGCGGCATATACAGAGATGT
The DNA here is from genome assembly GCA_024691425.1 of Lachnospiraceae bacterium. GTDB lineage: Bacteria > Bacillota > Clostridia > Lachnospirales > Lachnospiraceae > UBA2868. The sequence continues at coordinate 162,853 of JAILNQ010000123.1, read as the reverse complement.
ATATATAGAGGTAAAACCCCGGGCATACATTTCGCGGACGGTGATAAGCACCAAGCTGATCGAAAGGTTCGAAAAGGACGGCAAGAGATTCTGCCGCAAGGGCGCGGTGATCGCAAAAGTCTATAATGAAGGCTGCAGCGGGCGGGAGGTGCTCACCGCTTACATCAGGCGGAAAGGCTCGGAAGAGAAGTTAGGCAGCGACCGGACAGAAGTTACGGAAGGATACACGGAAATCGCCGTAAGGATCGATGACGTGGAACTGTGGGATGTCGAAAATCCTGCGCTTTACGAGCTTGTTACGGTTCTTGCGGACAGTTCGAAAGGTACAGCCGATGAGCGGATCGACACGTTCGGCTTCAGGAAGGCAGTTTTTCGGGCGAACGGATTTTTCTTAAACGGAAGGAAACTCAAGATAAGAGGACTCAACAGGCATCAGTCATATGCTTATGTCGGATATGCCATGCCTGATTCCATGCAGAAACTCGACGCCGACATCTTAAAGAATGAGCTCGGAGTGAATGCAGTCAGGACCTCGCATTATCCCCAGGCCCAGAGCTTCATTGACAGATGCGATGAGATCGGGCTTTTAGTGTTCACAGAAATACCAGGTTGGCAGCATATCGGAGGTGAAGAATGGAAGGATAAGGCGGTTGACAATGTCAAGGACATGATACGTCAGAACATCAATCATCCTTCGATCATCCTCTGGGGAGTCAGGATCAACGAATCGGTCGATGACGAGGAATTCTATGCGAGAACGAATGCATTAGCACATGCAGAGGATCCCGACAGGCAGACCGGAGGCGTCAGATGCTACAGAAAAGGGATCTTTCAGGAGGATGTTTATACATTCAACGATTTCAGCCATTACGGCGAAAATGCCGGAACGGCGAAGAAGAATTCGGTGACATCGGATTCCGGCAAGCCTTATCTGATCACGGAGTATAACGGCCATATGTTCCCGACAAAGGCTTTCGACAGTGAAGACCACAGGCTCGAGCATATGCTTCGTCATGCCAGGGTGCTGGATTCTGCTGCAAGGGATCCGGAGATAACAGGCTCATTCGGATGGTGCATGTTCGATTACAATACTCACAAGGATTTCGGAAGCGGAGACAGGATATGCTATCACGGAGTGTGCGATATGTTCAGGAATCCGAAGCTTGCCGCATATGTATACGCTGCGCAGCAGGACCGGACCCCGGTCCTTGAGATATCCTCGGCGATGAACATAGGAGAGCATCCGGGCGGGAACACAGGAGAGGTTTATATAATATCAAACGCAGATAGCGTCAGGATGTACAAGAATGATGAACTTATAAAGGAATACGATGTAAAGAACTCATCTTTCAGCGGACTTATCCATGGACCTGTTAAAATAGATGACTATGTCGGAGATGCTCTTACTGTGCATGAAGGCATGCCGCCCGGTAAGGCAAGGGAGATAAAAAGCCTTCTCAATTCCGTTGCGGAGCATGGCATGTACCGGCTTTCGCCAGCGTTCATGGCTAAGGCCGCAGTCATTGCGGCCAGGTATCGCATGAGAATCAGCGATGCCGTGGAACTGTACAATAAATACGTTGCGAACTGGGGCGGGAAAGTCAGCATATACAGGTTCGAGGCTGTAAAAAACGGTGAGGTCGTAAAGGAAACAGTTATCTCACCTTCTTCACAGATGCACATTGAAGCCATGGCGAGCTCGGAAGTTCTTTTCGAAAAAAAGACATATGATGTTGCACTCGTTCGTCTTCTGGCAGTCGACGAGAACGGGAATATACTGAACTTCTGCAACGATCCGGTAGAGTTTGCGACAGAGGGCGCGATAGAGATTATAGGACCTCACATATTATCGCTTTCCGGCGGGGCAGGCGGCACATATGTACGCTCAAACGGAACCGGAAAGGGGATACTGAGTATTACGGACGGAAGAGGACAGACGGTAAAACTTGAGTTCAAGGTATCAGGAGAGGGAGGTACAAGATGAAATTATCATTAAAAGAGAAAGTCTCGTACGGACTCGGCGCCGTCGGAAAAGATATGGTATACATGCTCTCGGCGAGCTATATCCTGTACTACTATCAGGACATCCTCGGCGTTTCTGCGATCGCCATGGGTTTTATACTTCTGGCTGCCCGCATATTTGATGCCTTCAACGATCCGATAATGGGCATTGTAGTGGCCAAAACAAAGACCCGCTGGGGGAAGTTCAGACCATGGCTCATGATAGGTACAGTCACAAATGCGGCCGTGCTGTTTGCAATGTTCGCCGCACCGCCCTCCATTGACGGAAAGGGAATGGTCGCATATGCCGCTATATCGTACATATTGTGGGGAATAACATATACGATGATGGACATACCGTACTGGTCGATGATACCTGCGTTCACTGAATCAGGTAAAGAGAGGGAAGGCATGTCCACGCTCGGCAGGAGCTGTGCGGGTGTCGGTTCTGCGATCGTCACGGTCATCACCATGATGGCGGTTCACTGGCTCGGAGGATCAGATGAGCGCATCGGATTCATGTGGTTTTCCCTTATTGTGGCGGTCCTGTTCATATTTTTCGTCTCCATTACATGTATTAACATAAAAGAAAAATCCACGGTCAACATGGAGACCGCATCGGTTAAGCAGATGTTTTCGGCGCTTGTCGGAAATGATCAGGCAATGACGGCGGTAGTGGCTATCGTCCTGATCAACTGTTCCGTTTATATAACATCAAATCTGGTCATCTATTTCTTCAAATATGATTTCGGCGGTGTCGGTTGGTATGAGAGCTATACGTATTTCAACATGTTCGGTGGAGCGATCCAGATACTGTCCATGATGATATTCTATCCGCTTCTGAGAAAGATAACGGAGAACGTCAAGATATTCTATATCTGTATCGCCAGCGCGGTTATCGGATATGCGTGTCTTTTCGGGATAACCTTTACTTCAATGAAGAGCGTGTTCATCCTGTTTGTTCCCGGATTTTTCATATTTGCGGCAAACGGTGTGTTACAGGTCCTGACAACGGTATTTCTTGCCAACAGTGTTGATTACGGCGAGTTGAAGAACAAAAGGAGGGATGAGTCGGTCATCTTTTCAATGCAGACATTTGTTGTAAAGCTGGCATCAGGTATTGCCGCTTTTATTGCATCGATCTGCTTGTCGATAAACAATCTGAAAAGCGAGGAGATAACCGAGGCGGAAAAGAGCATTGATTTTTCACTTTCGACAGATGCGGCGGCACGGTTAGGTCTGCGTATGACCATGACCGTGATCCCTGTGATCGGGCTCTTTGCTGCGATAATATATTTCAGAAGGAAGTTCATTCTCAATGAAGCAAAGATGGCTGAGATAACTCAGCAGCTGAAAAAGGGATGATGAGAAAGGTGTTCGGAAATGATAAGACAGATTGACAATGCATTCATATTGGAGACTGATAATACGGCATATGTGTTTACCGTGATAGATATCGGATATCTGGAGCATCTTTACTACGGCAGGAGGATAAGGCTTGAAGACAGTAAAACGATAGAAGCGCTGATCGAGAAGCATGAGTTCGTTCCGGGGAACAATAACGTTTATAACGAGGAGAACTCATCATTTACGCTGAATGATATAAGACTCGAGTTTTCTGCGAACGGAAAAAGTGACAACCGTGAACCTTTCATTGAGGTTGTTCATGCGGACGGAAGCAGGACTTCCGATTTCGTGTTCGAGAGTGCGAAGATCATAAACGGAAAAATACCGCTCAGCACTCTTCCTTCATCCTATGACAAAGGCGGAGAATGCAGCGCTCTCATAATAACGCTTGCCGACAGGCAGTATGATCTTGCTGTTGAGCTGTCATATTATGTGTTCGAAAAGTGCGATGTCATAACCAGGTCTGCAAAGCTTATCAACAGAGGAAAAGACAGCGCGAGGATCCTCCGCTTCATGTCCATGCAGATCGATACTGACAGAAAAGACATGATTTTTACGACATTCAACGGTGCATGGATAAGGGAGATGGGAAGGGTCGACCATGAGCTGAAAAGAGGAAGGATCGTCAATGATTCGTGCGTCGGTGCATCTTCGTCAACTGCGAATCCGTTTGTCATGTTCAGCGAAAAAAGCACGAGCGAGAATTCAGGCAGAGCTTACGGTTTTAATCTGATATATAGCGGCAATCATACGGAGATCGCCGAGGTCAGTGAATTCGGAAAACTCAGATTCTTGAGCGGGATCAACCCTAAAGGGTTTGAATTCTGTCTCGAGCCGGGCAGCGAATTTGAAGCGCCCGAAGCAGTGTTCACGTTTTCGGATGAAGGATTCAACGGCATGTCATATAACATGCACAGATTCGTTTCGGACCATATACTCCGGGGAGAATGGGCAAATATGGAAAGGCCTGTCCTTCTCAACAGCTGGGAAGCGGCGTATTTTGACATCACGGAGTTCAAGCTCCTTCGGATGGCGAGAAAAGCGAAGTCGGTCGGCATTGAGCTTCTCGTTATGGATGACGGATGGTTCGGGAAAAGAAATGATGACAGATCGTCCCTCGGTGACTGGTATCCGAATAAGAGGAAGCTTCCGGGCGGGGTAAAAGGCCTGTCAAAAAAGATACATGATCTCGGGATCGGATTCGGGATCTGGGTTGAACCGGAAATGATCAGCGAAGACAGCGATCTTTACAGGGCGCATCCTGACTGGGCGATGAAGGTACCGGAAAAGCCGCATTCACCGGGGCGGAATCAGATGATACTCGACCTTGCGAATCCGGAAGTGTGCACTTATCTGGAAAATACGCTGACAGACCTGTTTGAAACCGGAAACATAGATTACGTCAAGTGGGACATGAACAGGACGATGAGCGATGTATATGCTCCTTCTCTGGCTCCTTCGCAGCAGGGCGAGACGGCTCACAGGTACATCATGGGACTGTACGGGATACTCGATAAGCTCACGAAGAGATTTCCGGACATTCTTTTTGAAGGATGCGCATCGGGAGGAAACAGATCTGATCTCGGTATGCTGTGCTATTTTTCCCAGATGTGGGGAAGTGATGATACGGATGCGTCAGAAAGGGTTGCGATACAGACCGGATACAGTTACGGATATCCGCTAAGGACGGTGGGCGCGCATGTTTCATCGGTACCGAATCATCAGACGCTCCGTGTTACGCCGCTTGAGACGAGATTCGATGTCGCGGCGTTCGGAGCTCTCGGTTATGAATGCAACCTGTGCGATCTCGATACGGGAACGCTTGAGGCGATAAGGGAGCAGATAAGCCTGTACAAGAAATGGCGCAGCGTATTTCAGATGGGAAGATTTTACAGGGGTGAGAATATTTATGACGGCAATACCGCCTCGTTCAATGCCGTATCGGCCGACCGGTCTAGAGGCGTTGCCCTGTACTATAGAAAACTGTCCGTACCGAATGATCAGAGCGGAACAATAAAAATGCACGGACTCGAGAAAGATGCTTTATACAGGTTCTACAACAGGCCGTTCAAACTTGATGTCAGAATGTTCGGAGACCTCATAAACATGATAGCGCCTGTGCATGTGAAGAACGGATCTGCCGTTCATGATCTTGTATCAAAGTTCGTGAAACTTGACGGGGAGCAGGAAGATTATACAGTGTATGGGGATGTCCTTTCTGAAGCAGGGGTGCATCTTCTGCCCGCGTTTTCATCTACGGGCTTCAACAGCAGAACAAGAGTGTTCCCGGATTTCTCCTCAAGACTGTATTTTGCGGAAAAAAAGTGAGCGATTCCTGTTGCTTTGTGATATGATGGTAAGGTCGTTATCAAAGTTCATAACAGAATCTGTATTATTTGGAAGGAAATGAGATGAGCAGCAAAAGCATTGAGATCAGATGGCATGGACGCGGAGGACAGGGTGCTAAAACGGCGGCGCTGCTGCTTGCCGACGTCTGTTTCAAGACAGGTGCATATGTACAGGGTTTTCCCGAGTACGGCCCTGAACGGATGGGTGCGCCGATAACCGCGTTCAACAGGATAAGTGATAAGGAGATACGGGTTCATTCCAATATATACAATCCCGATCTCGTTATAGTTGTAGATGAGTCGCTCTTAGCATCCGTTGATGTGACTGCAGGTCTTAAGACGGAAGGTGCTATCATCGTGAATACGGATAAGACGGCAGATGAAGTAAGACAGTTTCTGAACGGTTATGAAGGACGTGTATATACAGTGGATGCGCGTACGATATCGGTAGAAGCTCTCGGGAAGTATTTTCCGAACTCGCCGATGCTTGCGGCAGCTGTTGCGGTCTCATCAGTCATGGACAAGGAATCATTCATAAAAGAGATGAGAGCTTCATATGAACACAAATTCGCAAAGAAGCCCGAGGTCATCGACGGTAACATGAAAGCTCTGACGATGACATTCGATGCACTTGAAGACCAGCTCAGCGCGGCTTCGGAAAGGTAGGCGGAATGAGAACCGATATAAGCAATATCAATGAACAGTCTCCATGTGAAGACCTTACAGAAGGCCTCATGATTTTCGCCGGAGGCACATCAGCAGATTTTAAGACAGGTGAGTGGAGGACAGCTACACCTGTATTTGATTCCGTAAAATGCAAGCAGTGCCTTCTGTGCACACCGGTCTGTCCTGACGGATGCATTCCGGTAAAAGACGGCAAGCGCGACGATTTTGACATGGATCACTGCAAGGGATGCGGGATATGCGAGAAAGCCTGCCCGTTCGGAGCGATAACCATGAAGCAGGGAGGTATGTGATGTCAAAGAAAGACCGTATGTCAGGAAACGAGGCAGTTGCCTATGCGATACGTCAGGTGAATCCTGATGTAATGCCTGCATTTCCTATAACGCCTTCAACGGAGATACCCCAGATGGTTTCTTCTTATATAGCTAACGGCGAGATGGATACTGAGTTCATTCCCGTTGAGTCGGAGCATTCATCGATGAGCGCAACAGTAGGCGCAGAAGCAGCGGGCGCAAGAAGCATGACTGCAACTTCTTCGTGCGGACTTGCATTCATGTGGGAGGAGCTATTGGTTGCGGCATCGAACCGTCTTCCGCTCGTATTAGCGCTTGTAAACAGAACTCTATCCGGACCTATAAACATCAACTGCGACCACTCGGATTCGATGGGAGCAAGGGATACCGGGTGGATACAGATATACGCTGAGAACAATCAGGAAGCCTATGATAATTTCATTCAGGCGTTTCCTATTGCTGAGGACAGCAGGGTACATCTTCCTGTCATGGTCTGTCAGGACGGTTTCATTACGAGCCATGCGGTAGAGAACATACTGCTCGAGGAAGATGCGGATGTAAAGGAATTTGTCGGAGAATATCATCCCGAGGAGTTCCTGCTCAATCCCGGAAAGCCTGTTGCAGTCGGACCATATGCAATTTCTGCTTATTCCATGGAAGCCAAATACAACCAGGAACAGGCGATGATAAGGTCAAAGGAAGTTATCAGGGAAGTTGCAGCGAAGTTCAAAGAAAAGTTCGGCCGCGGATTCGAACTGTTCGAACAGTACAGAACGGAAGATGCGGATTATATAATGCTGATCATAGGGTCGGCCGCGGGAACTGCGAAAACCGCCGTTGATGAGCTGAGGGATAACGGAATGAAAGCCGGCGTGCTGAAGCTCCGTGTGTTCAGGCCTTTCCCCGCGGAAGAGATCGCCGAGGCACTGAAAAATTGCAAGGCAGTAGCGATCATGGACAGATGCGAAAGCTATAACGGACACGGGGGACCGCTTGCGAGTGAGGTTACGGCGGCTCTTTACATGAACAGAGCAGAAGTTGAAGCGGTAAGCTATGTGTACGGTCTTGCCGGGCGCGATTTTACGGTTGAGACGGCGTGCGGCATATTCAAGGAGCTTTCCGAAGCTGCAGAGGGCAAAAAATTCGCACAGCACAGATATGTAGGACTGCGTACAAGGAAGGGACAGTGACATGGCAGGATATAATCTCAAAGAAGTAATGAGCAGGCCGGAGAGGCTGGCGAGCGGACACAGGATGTGCGCCGGCTGCGGGGCCACTATAGGAATAAGAGCGGTGCTCCGTGCTCTGCATGAAGGCGACCGTGCCGTCATCGGAAATGCTACGGGATGTCTTGAGGTATCTTCCTTCATGTATCCGTATACGGCATGGTATGACAGCTACATACACAATGCGTTCGAAAATGCAGGGGCAACTCTTTCAGGTGTTGAAACCGCTTACCGTGCGCTGAAGAAAAAGGGAAAGCTTCCCGAGGAAGAGAACTTCAAGTTCATAACCTTCGGCGGAGACGGCGGAACGTACGACATCGGATTCCAGTCGCTTTCCGGAGCTATGGAACGCGGACATGACATGGTCTATGTATGCTATGACAATGGCGCCTACATGAATACCGGAATTCAGAGATCATCAGCTACGCCGCAGTTTGCCGACACGACCACGACGCCGGTCGGAAAGGAAAGCAACGGCAAGATCCAGACGAGAAAAGATCTCTCCGCGATAATCGCAGAGCATCATGTTCCGTACGTTGCGCAGACGACTTTCACGAAGGATTTCAAGGATATACACATAAAATCAGAAAAGGCCATCTATACGGAAGGTCCGGCATTTCTGAATATGCTCGCGCCCTGCCCGAGAGGATGGAGATATGAGACTGCGGATGTCATGAAGATTTGCCAGCTTGCGATCGATACGTGCTACTGGCCTATGTTTGAGGTTGACCACGGAAGCTGGAGGTTGACCTATGAGCCGAAAAAGAAACTTCCGATCGAAGATTTCTTAAGAGAGCAGGGTAGATTCAAGCATCTTTTCGCACCGGGAAACGAGCATCTCATCGAGGCGTTCCAGGCCGAAGTTGATAAGAGATGGGATGACATAGTCTACAGATGCGGACGCTAAAGGATGTTCAATCAAGAAGGAGGGTATTTCATGGAAAACGCGCTGTTCAACAATAAGAGCATAATTTCGTGGCTCCAGTATTTTTCGGATAATACGGACATCGATCTCGAGCATGTGAAGATACTTGATATCACGAAGAAGAACAAGAACCTCATACCTACATGCGAGGCTCACAGATGCGTGCTCGTATTCACTGAGGCAGGTCATCCGGACATATTTTACAGAATGTACAATGCGGGGCTCGGTGACTGCAAAGTCATATATAATGAAGGAAGCGAGCCGACCGGACCGATAAAGGAAGATGATGTCAGCTTCATGATAGACAGAGGGATCAATGCCTCTGCGGGAATGATAATCCTGAATCCGAACGCAAGAGCAACGATGCGGTTCGGAATAGACAACCGTTCGCTCGCGAAGGGAAGCGTTAAATATGTCGGCAGCGAGATCCGCGCGATCATCCTGTCGAAGATGCAGATAGAAGAAGGCAAGAATATATGCGCTATCTCGGCGGAGTCGATCGTCGTCGAAGCCGGAATATTAAACGGAGAAGGCACGATAATAGCTGTCGAATATAACGGGAATGACAGAAACGCGCTCGAGGAGAACGTTGAGCAGTTCGGATTAAATAATGTTACGATCATCGATCATATCGATGATGAAACTATGAAGGGACTTCCTGTTCCCGACGTCACGATGCTCGTTGCGAGCGCATCAATGGAGCAGGAGATATCGTGCCTTTTGAAGCTGAACCCGAACATGGAATTCGTCATCTACACTCTCGACTTCGTGCTTGCGGCTTCAATGATCGAGAAGTGCAAGAGCATCTGCATTTCCGATCCTGAGATCATACAGGTAAGTGTATCGAAAGTCACTAGCAGGCATAACGTGGATGCAGAGCCAGCACCATGGATCATTTCATTCAAGGCCGGAGCATAATATGATAGAACCCGGAAAAAAAATGACCCTGTATGTTTCAGGGAGAACCGAACACGGAGTATATCTTTCCGAGAATGCCGGAGGCAAAAATCACGGAGCCGAGGAGGTACTTCTTCCGAAGAACCAGGCAGGTGATGCCGGAATCGGCGATAAAATGGAAGTATTCATATACCGGGATTCAATGGACCGGCTTATCGCTACGGTAAGGACTCCTCTCATAATGCTCGGGGAAGTGAAGCTTCTTCGCGTCGCGGCGGTGGAAAAACCCGGAGCCTTCGTCGACTGGGGACTTGAGAAAGACCTTCTGCTGCCGTATGCGGAGCAGACTAAGAAGGTTGAGCCGGGAGAAGAGGTTCTAGTAAGCCTTTACGTTGATAAGAGCGGAAGACTCTGTCTTACTATGAATGTCTACAATGCACTGTCTTGCGATTCACCATATAAGAAGGATGATAAAGTCACAGGCAGAGTTTACCAGATAAGCGAACGCTTTGGCGCATTCGTTGCGGTGGATGATAAGTATTCGGCACTTGTCCCGGCAAAAGAGGTTTTCTGCCTGCGCGTCGGGCAGACGATAGAAGCGAGAGTCACCGATGTCAGGGATGACGGAAAGCTTACTCTTTCGGCAAGGGAGAAGGCTTACATCCAGATGGATGCGGATGCCGAGCATGTTCTGTCTGTCATTGACAGCTATGACGGGGTGCTGCCTTTTTCTGATTCGGCAAGTCCCGAGGTCATAAAAAGAGAACTCGGAATGAGCAAGAACGCATTCAAGCGCGCGGTCGGAAGACTGTACAAGGAGCGCAGGATAATAATAGAAGAAAAATCGATACGAAAGATAAAATGAGCAAGAAGCTCTGAAGAGATTCTCGCATTCCGAAGGAGAATATATAAGAGGTGGATTTATTGCAAAGAGATAATGCAGATTCTGAACTGAAAGGGCTCGGATGGCTTTTTCTGCTCTCCATGATCGCGCATATTCTGATGTCAGTCGGAATAACCCTTCTTGACGGAAAGGGACTCACCCTGCCCGTGGAGGTTTCGCTTGTCATATCAGAGCTTACTATACTGATCCCTTCTGCCATATACATACTGATCAAGAGATCGGACTTTAAGACGGATCTCGGATTCCGCCCGATAAAAGCAGGGAGCGTCCTGATGTGCATTCTCCTGTCTGTTCTTGTAACTCCGCTGGCATCTTTCGTGAATGTGCTCTCACAGCTTTTCGTGGAGAACACGATGGTGCAGATGTCGGACAGCCTTACAGGAGGATCGAATGCGATCGTTCTTTTCCTCGCGGCAGTTTATGGGCCGTTCTGTGAGGAGTTCATGTTCAGATCGATATTCGCGCGCGGATACGAGAAACATGAAGGGCCTATGCGGGCAGCGCTCATTTCGGCGCTCTTCTTTGCGCTCGCGCATATGAATGTCAACCAGGCGGCGTATGCGTTCGTGCTCGGTGTGGTTTTCGCGATCGTAAATAAAGCGGCAGACAGCGTGTATCCGTCGATAATACTGCATATATGCGTAAACGGCGCGAACATGCTGCTTCTCTTTGTAATGACGGCGGCCGCTAAGTATGCAGGAGACGGCGTGGATCTTGCAGAATCCGCGGAAGCCGCAAGGAAAGGGAATGCGATCTATGTGCTCCTCGGTGTTACGCTGATCGGAGCGCTCATATCTACTGCCATCGCCGTACCGTGCGTTGTATGGCTTTCAAAGCACGAAGGCAGATTTGAAGGACTCAAGGAAATGTTCACCGTAAAGCATGAGCGGAAGAACTGGATAAATGTTCCGACAGTGCTTGCTTTGCTTATCATGCTGTTTGTCATGTTCGGCCTTGATCCGGTTCTTTCGGCGCTCGGATAAGAGGCATTTTCCGAACGGAGAGATGATCGCTTCACAGGAGGTAAATGAATGGATACTCTGAAACAGATAACTAATCCCTATCTTCCTTCATGGGAATACATACCGGACGGAGAGCCTTATGTTTTTGACGGGCGCGTGTATGTGTACGGTTCGCACGATAAGTTCAACGGAGACGTGTACTGCATGGGCGATTATGTATGCTGGTCCGCCGATGTATCAGACCTTGGCACTTGGAGGTATGAGGGGGTCATATATAAGAAGAGCGACGATCCGGCAAACACGGATCTGCAGGGGAACCTTTACGCACCTGATGTTACGGTAGGTCCCGATGGAAGATATTATCTTTACTATGTTCTCTCGAACTGTGGCATAGTGTCTGTGGCAGTTTCGGATACGCCTGCCGGAAAATATGAGTTTTACGGATACGTTCATTATGAAGACGGCACGAGGCTCGGAGAGAGAGAAGGCGATGAACCGCAGTTCGACCCGGGCGTGCTCACTGAAGGGGACAAAACATATCTCTATACAGGTTTCTGCGCGATCCCGGATACGTCCAGGCACGGCGCTATGTGCACGGTGCTCGGCCAGGACATGCTGACGGTCGAAAAGGAACCGGTGTTCATTGTTCCGGCTCAGCACAACAGCAAGGGAACCGCATTTGAGAACCATGCGTTCTTTGAAGCACCTTCGATCAGAAAGAGGAACGGGCTCTATTATTTCATCTATTCTTCACAGGTGTGCAGGGAACTGTGCTATGCAACGAGCGAAAAACCCGACATCGGATTTACATATCAGGGAGTTCTCGTAGACAACGGGGACATAGGAATAGATACATATAAAAGGGCGGATATGCCGGGATGCTACTGCGCGAACAATCACGGAAGCATGGTTGAGATCGGCGGGCAGTGGTATATTTTTTATCACAGACATACGAACGGCACGAACTACAGCCGCCAGGGATGCTTTGAAAAACTCGTTCCCGACGGCGATGTGAAGTTCCGCCAGGCAGAGCTGACATCATGCGGCAGCGTGCCTTTTACCGAAAAGGGTTTTTATCCGGCCTATCTGGCATGCAACCTCTTCACGGATGAGCAGGAGCTTTCTGTTCCGTGGCAGGGATGGATGGACGACAGGTTCCCGAAGATCACCCAGGAAGGCCGCGACGGTGACGAAGTCAACGGGTATGTATGCAACATGACTGACGGTGCCAGAGCCGGTTTTAAGTATTTCAAATGCATGGGTGCGAAGGTTATTTCGGTGCAGACGAAAGGATATGCGAACGGAAAACTGGAGGTAAGGACTGCGTGGGACGGACAGATCCTCGGAAGCTTTGACATAGGATATGCGAACATTTGGCATGAGACCGAAGGATGCGTTGCGGTTCCCGACGGTGTGAATAGCCTGTTCTTCACGTTCCGCGGAGACGGACACCTGCAGTTCGGCGGTTTCACGCTCAGCTGACAGAGGTACAAAAAGGAGAAGATTCCTATGTATGATCAGGATGGGGCAAAACTATTATATGAGGCTTTTTTTGCGATAGCCGAAAGCTATACGTCCATAGTGTACATGGATGCGGACACGAAAAAGGCATACCCGATCCGTCTTGACGATTATTCCATGCGTTATGAGGAAGATTTCCGAAGAGGCGTCACGATGACGGAGATAATGGAGAAGTATGTACACGATACCGTGTATTCGGATGATGCCGAGGAGGTCCTGCGGTTAGCCGATAAGGCATACATCACGGAAAAGCTTACCGGCAAAATCCCGGTGCTTCATATTTATCGCTCCGTTCATAATGACAGGATACTGTATTATCGCCTGAAGATCGTACCGATCGAGGACGGGCGAAAGATCCTGTACGGCTTCGAGAACATAGACAGTCAGTACCGCCATCAGCTCGAGATCAAGGCCGAACAGGAGAGGCATGTGAAGCTTCTTGACGGACTTTCAAGGGAATATATGTCAGTCTGGTATCTTGAGGGAAAGAGTAAAAAAGTCACGCTTGTGCAGAATAATGGTGATTTTTCAGATAACGGTGAAGCGGTAAAGATCGGCAGGACGATGGTTGATTATCATTTTTCTATGCAGAAGTATTTTGAGACCTATGCGATGCCCGAAGACTTTGACAGGCTGATGGAAGAGACGGGATATGACACGCTGGTCTGCTGTGCAGGGGATGACGATCTGTACAGTGTTAATTACATAAGAATAAATCCGGATAGGACTACGTCCCATTTCCAGATCTGCTACGCGAAAATAACTGATTCATCCGGGATTGCGAACTTCGTGATAGGGTTCAGAAAGATAAACCTCGGCGGGTCCGAATGAACCGTCAGACTGCTACATCAATATTAGCGCCTACCGCAGGATTGACGGAAAGCTCCATGGCCTTGGTAAGGTTTTCGATCTCCGAGGATGCTACGTCAAGAGTTGCTTCGAGCATGCTTGTGCCGACAGCAGACATAACATTCTCGTGCGCCATAGCCATTGAAATATAGGGGATAGCATCAATGCTTAATTCCATTTGCATGCTCCTTTCGTATTACTTTGATTGTATTATATCACATATATCGGAAAAAAACATAATTATATGAAGAATATTTCCGAAAAAAATGAAAAAATCATCATATCGGCTGCATTTGCCGTCTTTTCGTGCATTTACCTGTCGCTGGTCTGGAACAGCAACGTCTGGATGGATGAAGCGTTCTCGGCATCTCTTGTGCATACGGATTTTTCCGGCGTCATAAAGCGCTCGATGGCAGACACTCTCCCTCCGCTTTACAATATATTGCTTTTTGGCATGACGAAGGTGTTCGGTTACAGCATTCCCGTCATGAAGATCACTTCGGTGATACCGATGCTATTGACGCTTGTGCTCGGAGCAGTGAAAGTTCGGCGCAGATTCTCCCTTAAGACGGCGCTTCTTTTTATGACGTTTATTACTCTGATGCCGCTCATGCTGTATTTCGGGGTGGAGATAAGGATGTACAGCCTCGGGTTCTTCTTTGCGACGGGATCCGGCATATATGCATATGAAGCAGTAAAGGAGAACACATTCAGAAGCTGGGCAGGATTTACCGTTTTCTCCGTACTGGCAGGTTATACGCATCATTTTGCGTTCGTGACCGCAGGGTTTTCGTATCTTTATGTGCTGATATACTTCATTATCTGTGAGAGGAAGAGACTTAAGAGCTGGTTCATCTGCCTTCTTGCGACCATCGTGCTGTATACGCCGTGCCTTATAATAACGCTCCGGCAGATATCGAGGGTCAGCGGGTATTTCTCGATGCCCGACATCGATCTGCCTCTGTTCGTGCAGTACATGGCATATCCTTACATATCCGGAATGAAAGCCGGAACCGTTCTTGCGGCCGCACTTATGGCAGCGTCGCTTGTGATTTTCGCTTATGGCGTTATAAAAGGCGGAAGCAGGAATCCGGAATGCATATATGCCGGCTGCTGTTTTACCGTATACTACGGGGTCCTGATTTTCGGAACGGTTGTAAGCAAGATAATGAGTGCGAATATTTTCGTTGACAGATATATGTTCTTTGCAACAGGACTGCTATGGCTTTTCGCTGCGATCATGCTCTCAAGGTCCGACAGGACATTCATTGCCGCCGCTGCTATCTCCGTAGCTGTGGGAGCATGCACATATGCGGTGACGTTTTCTGGCGAGTACGCAACGAGCGCTGATGAGGAGATCGCATTCCTTTCTGAAAACATAAATGAGGGGGACGTGCTGTACTGCATCGGCGGACACGAGGAGCTTCAGAACTGCATTCCTTTCTATACATATGTTGACGGCAGTGCCGCCGAGCTGACATTCATGTTCCCGCTTGATGCGGCTGCCGATCTTTCCGAGAAGAATGGATCGGATCTGTGGATTGCGGTGCTCGATGGCGCCTCGCCGGATGATTCCGATCTTGAAACACTTGAAGGATACGGGCTTTGCATGGAGAAAGAGGCCGATTTTGAATTCGACAGATACAGGTGTGAATTTTATAAAGCAAAAAGATAGTGCTTTGTGAAAAAGTGACAAAAAATCTTTTCTTTTTTGTCAATATGTATTAGAATAAACGATATAATGTCTGTGGGGGTTAACAGGCTTATAGACGGATGCCAAAGGAGAAAGGTATGATTTCTAATCAGATACTTCAGAGTACTATTGAGGGGTTAAAGGGGATCACGAGGGTAGAACTGTCGGTTATCGATGCTGACGGAAAGGTTCTTGCCTCAACTTTCAAGGAAACGATCAACTATCACGAGGCCGCGGCGAGCTTCACTCAGTCGCCTGCGGACAGCCAGGAGATTTCGGGCTATCAGTTTTTCAAAGTATATGATGAGCTTCAGATAGAGTACATTCTTGTTGCGCAGGGTACCACTGAGGATTCATATACTATAGGAAAGATTGCGGCGTTCCAGATACAGAATCTGCTGATAGCATACAGGGAGAGGTTCGATAAGGATAACTTCATCAAGAACCTCCTGCTCGACAATCTGCTTCTCGTAGATATTTATACGCGTTCACAGAAGCTGCGTATTGATGCAGAGGCGCGAAGGATAATCATAATAGCGGAAACGCCTTCGGCAAAAGAAGTGAACATGCTCGAGAGCATTCGGACCTTCTTCAAATCAAGGACGAAGGACTTTATCACGGCGGTTGACGAGAAGGGCATTATAATCGTCAGGGAACTTGCCGCGAATGAAACTTACGAGGATGTTGATAAGGCAGCACGCCAGGTTCTTGAGATCGTCAGCAAACAGACAGGGAATACCTGCCACGTTTCATACGGAACGATAGTAAATGAGATACGTGAGGTTTCGAAGTCATACAAGGAAGCGAAGATGGCGCTCGACGTCGGAAGGATATTCTTTGATGACAGGGATATCATAGCTTACAGCTCACTCGGTATCGGGCGTCTCATATATCAGCTGCCCATACCTTTATGCAAGATGTTCATAAGAGAGATCTTCGACGGGAAGAGCCCGGACGAGTTCGATGAAGAAACTCTTATGACGATCAACAAGTTCTTTGAGAACAGCCTGAACGTTTCGGAAACGAGCCGTCAGCTGTACATACACCGTAATACGCTCGTGTACCGTCTTGACAAGCTTCAGAAGACGACGGGGCTCGACCTTAGAGTGTTCGAGGATGCGATCACGTTCAAGATCGCTCTGATGGTCGTCAAGTACATGCGTTATATGGAAGATTTTGATCAGTAGTATTTTTTTAAGGGGAAATGAGGAGATATCATGATCACAATGGAGTCAGTCAGCAAATCGTACTCCACGGGTGTGCCTGCTCTCAATGACGTCAGCCTGCACATCAAAAAAGGGGAATTCGTATTCATCGTCGGAGACAGCGGCTCCGGCAAGTCAACGCTTATCAAGCTTCTGCTCCGAGAGCTTACGCCCACGAGCGGAAGGATAATAGTCAATAACTACGATCTTTCGAGACTGCGCAGACGTAAAGTTGCGAAGTTCCGCAGGAACGTGGGAGTGGTGTTCCAGGATTTCAGGCTTTTAAAGGACAGGAATGTTTATGAGAACGTTGCATTCGCGCAGCGCGTTATTGAGGTGCCCACCCGCCAGATAAGGAAGAACGTGCCTGCGATGCTTTCGCTTGTCGGTCTTGCAGGAAAGTACAAGGCAAAGACATGGCAGCTTTCGGGCGGCGAGCAGCAGAGGGTGGCGCTTGCAAGAGCGCTCGTGAACAATCCTCCGATACTTCTTGCCGATGAGCCTACAGGAAACCTGGATCCGAGAAATTCATGGGAGATCATGAAGCTTTTAGAGGAGATTAACAGGCGCGGTACGACAGTTCTCGTCGTTACGCATAACAGAGAGATAGTCAATGCGATGCGCAAACGTGTTATCACGATGAGAAAAGGAATCATCATCAGTGATGAAGAGAAGGGTGAGTATATAGATGAGGATTAGCACGCTTTGGTATACATTCAAGCAGGGATTCAAGAACATCTTCAGAAACAAGGTCTTTTCCCTGGCAACGATCGCCACGATTTCATCGTGCATATTCCTGTTCGGACTGTTCTACTGTCTGGTCATTAATGTTCAGTATAGCGTGAAGGCGGCCCAGTCAGGAGTTGCGGTGACCGTGTTCTTTGACGAGGGCCTCAGCGATGACAAGATTCAGCAGATAGGAAGCCAGATACAGTCGAGGGAAGAAGTTTCAGAAGTCAAGTTCGTATCTTCCGCTGAAGCGTGGGACAGCTTCAAGGAGGATTACCTAGGGGAATACGCCGATGGATATGAAGGCGACAATCCTCTAGAAGGTTCCGAGAACTACGAGATATATCTGAAAGATGTTTCGAAGCAGCCGGAACTCGTGGAATGGCTCAATTCAGTGCCTGGGATAAGAGAGGTCAACCGCTCCGATATCACCGCAGAGGTTCTGACGAACGTGAACACGCTGATAAGTTATGTTTCGCTAGCGATCATAGGCATACTCCTATTGGTATCGGTGTTCCTTATAAGCAATACAGTTGCAATGGGAATATCCGTAAGGCGCGAAGAGATCGGAATAATGAGACTTATAGGCGCAAAGGATTTTGTCGTAAGGTCTCCCTTCGTGATAGAAGGAATCCTGATCGGACTGATAGGTTCAGCCCTACCGCTGGTAGCGATATACTACCTATACAAATTAATGATGGAATATGCAAATGCTAATTTTGCCGTGCTGTCTGATATGCTCAAGTTCATGAGCGTGCAGGAGCTGTTCAGGAATCTGATACCGATATCGCTGATACTCGGAGTGGGGATAGGATTTCTTGGAAGCCTGATCACAGTCAGAAGACATTTGAAAGTTTAGTAAGCTTCAGAAGGGGAAAGATATGAAACGCAGACGGGGAGCGCGTTTTGTGGCAATGTTGATAGTTACGTCATTCTTAGCGGCACATGTGCCGCTATTTGTGCATGCGGCCTCCCTTACGAATGACAAGATAAGAGAGAGTGAGGAATCCAAGAAAAAGGCCGAAGAAGAGCGGAAATCACTCAAAAGCAACCTCACTGACGTAAAATCACTTCTTGCCAGCCTCGAGACTACAAAAAACGATCTTGAGAACTACATACAGGAACTTGATTCCGAGCTTTCTGATATCAATGACAAGATAGATACTCTGACGAGCCTCATCTCCGACAAGGAGTTCGAGATCGAGACGACAGAAAGAGAACTCGAAGAAGCAAAAGAAGTTGAGGCGCAGCAGTATGACACTATGAAGAGGCGCGTGAAGTTCATGTATGAGCGCGGGGAGACATCAACTGCAGAAATGCTCCTGACCTCAAAAAGCTTCGCGGAGTTTCTGAACAAGGCAGAGTTCATAACGCGCATTTCCGCTTATGACAAGCGCATGCTCGATTCTTATATACTCGCGAAGGAAACCGTTGCCGCAAAAGAAGAAGAGCTTATAGCCCAGAAGCTGGAGCTTGAGGATGCGCGTGCGGCAGTAAAGAACGAACAGGATGCCGTTGAAGCCCTCATGGAGGACAAGGAAAAAGAGATAACGGTATACGAGGGAGATATCAGCAATAAAGAGGCCGCCATTGCCGAATATGAGGCGATGATAGCCGAGCAGGATCAGATAATAAAAGACCTCGAGGCCGCCATACTTGAAGAGAAGAAGCGCCTCCTTGCAGAGAACAAGAAAACCATAGTTTATGACGGCGGCCAGTTTAAATGGCCTGCACCTTCATATACGAGGATATCGGACGATTACGGATACAGAACGCATCCGATACTCGGAAATCAGCAGTTCCATAACGGAGTCGATATGGCCGCACCGAGCGGTTCACCGATACTGGCCGCATATGACGGCGAGGTGATCGCGGCATCATATTCGCCGACGATGGGCAACTATATCATGATAGATCATGGTGACGGCCTGATAACGATCTATATGCATGCAAGTTCTGTTTCGGTCGGATCGGGCACTATGGTCGCAAGAGGCGAGCAGATAGGATGCGTAGGTTCCACCGGAAGGAGCACGGGACCGCATCTGCATTTTTCGGTAAGACTTGACGGAGCGTATGTCAGCCCGTGGAACTATTTGTCGTAAGCAAAGAAAGAGAGAAAAGCAGGAAATGGAAGAGAATAATATCCCCGCCGGGGAGGAGACGGCTGAGGAACCGGTATACAGCCAGATGTCGATAGATTATGTTACGAAGCAGGTGAAGAAGGCCCAGAAGAAAGGTGTTGTTCAGGGCCTTTTGATAGCGTTCGGGATAGTCGTGATCGGAACGGTTATCTATGCGGCCGTTTCAGTAACGAAGATGATCGTGAGCGGAAGCATATATTCAAAGCTGTTCGGAAGCGTCGCAAGCTCCGCGCTTGATCGTGAATCGATAGATAAGATCGACAACCTCTACGGACTGATAGAGAACACTTATCTCGAGGACGTGGACAAGGAAGAGCTGCAGGAAGGCATGTACAAGGGAATGCTCGAGGCGCTCGGTGATCCATATTCCGTCTATTACAACGAAGAGGAATTCGCGGAGATGATGGAAGGAACTTCGGGAACGTTCGAAGGGATCGGAGCCTATCTCACCCAGGATCCTGACACCAAGGCGATAACTGTAGTAAAACCGATCAAAGACTCTCCTGCGGAAGCGGCCGGAATGCTTGCTGATGATATCATTGTTGAGGTTGACGGAGAGGATGTTACAGGGCAGGATCTGAACCTTGTAGTCTCAAAACTCCGCGGACCGAAGGGTACCGAAGTCAGTGTCGGCGTTATGCGGGCCGGAAGCGATGAGGTGATCGTGTTCAATCTCAGACGCGATGAGATAAATGCGGTAACAGTAGAATATGAAATGCTCGAGGACGATATCGGATACATTGGGATATCCGAGTTCGCCGATGCCACCGCAGATCAGTTCCGTGAGGCTTATGATGATCTGGAAGGTCAGGGAATGAAGAGCCTGATCATAGACCTCCGTTCGAACGGCGGAGGATATGTCGATATTTCCGTTGAGGTCGCGGACAGGCTTGTAAAGGACGGAGTGATCGTATCCGTTAAGGATAAGCACGGACTGTCATACAAGTATGAGGACAAGGGAGATGATGATTATCTCAAGGTTCCGTGCGTCCTGCTCGTTGACGGAAATACAGCCAGTGCATCCGAAATACTAACGGGCGCGCTGCGTGACCATGGACTGGTTACGGTCATCGGCACGAAGACTTTTGGAAAAGGGATAACGCAGATCATAACACCGCTCGATGACGGAAGCGGAGTGAAGATCACAAATTCGAAATATTACACGCCCGATGGAGAAAACATCCATGAAGTCGGAATAGAACCCGACATCGTTGTTGAATGGGACGAAGAGAAATATAAAGCTGACGGTACAGACAATCAGCTTGAGGCAGCAATAGATTATCTTAAGAAAAAGTAAGAGAACAAAAAAGGAGGCAGTCACATGAATACGGTCAGAGTTTGCGACAGCACGGTCAGAAAGCTTTCAACAGGAAAAGACAACTCGCTATCTTTCAAAGAGAAGCTGGAAGTTGCAAAGCTTTTAGACAAGCTATGTGTTGACGTGATCGAACTCGACGAGATAAGAAACAGCAAAGTGGACAGCCTTCTGATAAAGTCTGTCGTTACCGCCGTTAAAAACAGCCTGATCGCAGTTCCGGTCCCTCTGGGTGCAGATCCCGCACCGACTGCGGCTGCGCTTTCCGAAGCGGATCATTTCAGGCTTCAGATAGTCGCGCCCGGAAGCAGCGTACGCATGGAGTATGTCTATCATAAGAAGGCGGCGGCCATTATCGAGATGGTAAAAGAGACTGTAGAAAAATGCAGGCAGTACACGGATGACGTGGAAGTGCTGATAGATGATGCAACAAGAGGCGATCTTGCTGCGATCTCTCAGATAGTTGAGGCTTCTATCGAGAAGGGTGCGACTACGATAACTTTCTGTGATGATGCAGGAACGATGCTTCCTGAGGAGTTTGCGGCATTTCTTGAGGACAGGCTTAAAGCGGATCCGAAACTGACGGAGATATCATGGGGAGTTTCATGCTCCGACGAGCTTTCCATGGCAGATGCGTGCGTTATCGCGGCACTTTGCCATGGCGCAGGCGAGATAAAGGCATCCGCTTATCCGGTCAACACGGCTTCGCTTGAAAACGTGTGCCGTGTCATTGCCGGCAAGGGCGAGAGCTTCGGAGTCAGAACGAATGTCGCTACGTCATCGATGAAGAGAACAGTCGGACAGATAAACAGATTCTGCGTGCCGGATGATTCAAAGACTGCATTTGGATTCACAGGAAGCGTTGATGCTGCTGATGACAGGCTGACGGCGCATGATTCGAAGGAGGCCGTTATTTCGGTTGTAGAAAAACTCGGATACAGCTTAAGCGATGAAGATGCCGACAGCGTTTATGATGCTTTCATGAAGCTTGCAACAAAGAAGGATAATGTTTCCACGAAGGAACTGGATGCGATCGTTGCGACTGCGGCGATGCAGGTCCCGGCAAGATACGAGCTCGAGAATTACATTGCGAACACCGGAAGCGCAATAACTTCGATGGCTCATGTCAAGCTTGCTACAAAAGATGAGAGCATTGAAGGCATATCGCTCGGCGATGGACCGATAGATGCGGCGTTCCTGGCGATAGAACAGATAACGGGAAGACATTATGAACTCGATGATTTTCAGATAAAAGCGGTAACTGAGGGAAAAGAGGCTGCGGCGGAAACGATAGTCAAGCTTCGTGCGAACGGCAAGGTATATTCCGGCCGCGGACTGTCAACGGACATAATAGGCGCAAGCGTAAGAGCATACCTCAACGCAGTCAACAAAGTTATCTATGAGGAGGAGCCGTGATGATGAGACTCTCTTTTTCCACCCGCGGATGGAAGGACATTTCATGGGACCGTTTCCTTGATATCGCCGAGGAAATGGATTTTTCGGGTATAGAAGTATATAAGCTTATAGGCGATAAGGAACTGTATGTAAAAGGCGGAGTCTTCAACCAGTACAACATTGCCGCGACGACAAGGCAGCTGCGCGACAGGAAGCTGGCGATCCCTGTTTTTGACGGAAACTATGATGTAACTGATCCTCAGGCGATCGAGGACATCAGGAAGATAATCGATATTGCCAGCTATATGAGGGTCGATTATGTAGGGATAGGAACCGCGACAGAGGATGAGGAAGCGATCAGAGCAGCGATCTCAACGCTTCTTCCGCATGCGCGCGAGAAGAATGTGACTGTGCTCATCGAAACCGAAGGGATTTTCTCCGACACGAAGAAACTGTGTGAAATGCTCGATGAGTTCGCGGATGACAATCTTGCGGCTCTCTGGGATCTGCACCACACGTACAGGTTCGGAAAAGAGGAACCGAAGGAGACTATCCGCAATCTCGGTGCGTATGTTAAGCACGTTCATCTCAGCGATTCAGATGATGAGGACACATATAATCTCATAGGCGAGGGA
Source organism: Lachnospiraceae bacterium (assembly GCA_024691425.1). GTDB lineage: Bacteria > Bacillota > Clostridia > Lachnospirales > Lachnospiraceae > UBA2868. The sequence goes on along the minus strand of JAILNQ010000123.1, from coordinate 139,723 downwards.
AGCGCGCCGATCAAGGAGTTCATGGATGCGCTCTATTCGATCGACTATGCCGGATACATCTCTCTTGAATGGAAGCCGGAATACATGGAGGATCTTGACGATTACGAGGTCATTTTCCCGTATTTCGTCAATTACATGAGTCGGTTCGAGAACACGAGGGGCAAGAAGAAAATGCTCTATCCGAACCATGACGGAACAGGTCAGTACGTCTGGAAGAAGGATGAGCTCATCAACCTGACTTTCCCTCAGGTTCTTGACAGGATGGTCGAGGAATTTCCCGATCAGTACTGCTTCAAATACACTACGCTCGATTATACGAGAACATACGAGGAATTCCGCGATGACGTGAATGATTTTGCGAAGTCGCTGATAAGCCTGGGCGTCAAACCCGGCGCAAAAGTTGCGGTGTGGGCGACTAACGTGCCCGCATGGTACATTTCGTTCTGGGCGTGCTGCAAAATAGGTGCGGTGCTTGTAACGATGAACACCGCATATAAGATACATGAAGCGGAATATCTTCTCCGCCAGTCGGATACTCATACGCTCGTTATGATAGAGCGTGCGGTCGATTCGGATTACAAAGAGATCATCAATGAGCTCTGCCCTGAGATCGCATCCTCTAAGGGAGGAAAATCACTGCACTGCAAGAAGCTTCCGTTCCTGCGGAACGTCATCACCGTAGGCTTTAAGATGCCCGGCGCGCTGACTTTCGAGGAGGCAATGGAAAGACACAGCATGGTGTCCGATCAGGAGCTTGAGAAGATGGCCGCGAACGTGCGCCCGGATGATGTATGCAACATGCAGTACACGTCCGGAACCACAGGGTTCCCTAAAGGCGTAATGCTCACGCACTACAACGTAGTCAACAACGGAAAGTGCATAGGCGACAGAATGGGACTTTCCACTGCAGACAGAATGATGATCCAGGTTCCGATGTTCCACTGTTTCGGAATGGTGCTTTCGATGACGTCATCGATAACGCACGGAGCCACGATATGTCCGATGCCGTACTTTTCGGCAAAGTCATCACTCGCATGCATCAATCAGGAGAGGATAACTTGCTTCAACGGAGTTCCTACGATGTTCATAGCGATGTTCAATCATGAGGATTACAGGAAGACTGATTTCTCATATATGAGGACAGGCATCATGGCAGGAGCAGGATGTCCGCCGGAGCTCATGAAAAGGGCAGCTGATCCGAATGAGATGAACATGCGCGGGATCGTGTCTGTGTACGGACAGACTGAAACCGCACCGGGAAATACGATGTCTTCATGGACAGACCCGATAGATGTCCGCACCGAGACGGTAGGATATGCTTTTCCTCACGTTGAATGCAAGGTCATTAACCCCGAAACAGGCGAGGAAGCCGGTATCGGTGAGAACGGTGAATTCTGCGCCAGAGGCTACAATACGATGAAGGGCTACTATAAGATGCCCGAAGCAACGAGAGAAACGATAGACTCTGCAGGATGGCTCCATTCAGGAGACCTTGCCGCAAAGGACGAGAACGGGAACTACAGGATAACCGGACGTCTCAAGGACATGATAATCCGCGGAGGTGAGAACATCTATCCGAAGGAGATAGAGGAATTCATATACACGTGTCCGAAAGTCAAGGACGTTCAGGTGATCGGCGTTCCGGATAAGAGATACGGCGAAGAAGCCATGGCCTGCATCATACTGAAGGAAGGCGAGACAATGTCGGTTGAGGAGATGGATGAATATATCAAATCCCATCTCGCCCGCCACAAGGTTCCGAAGTATATCGAGTTCGTTGACGAATTCCCGATGAATGCAGCGGGCAAGGTGCTGAAATACAAGATGAGAGAAGAAGCAGTCGCAAGACTCGGACTTGATAAAGCGTGAGAACATGAGAAACCGGAACGGTTCTCGATTCTCAAAGGAGTTATTATGGGAAAAAACATAGTTACAGTTGACGGAAACGGTGCCTGCGCAGGCGTCGCATATGAGTTCACTGAAGTTGCGGCGATTTATCCGATAACCCCTTCATCGCCTATGGCGGCGAAGACGGATGAGTGGTCTGCAAAAGGCAGGCAGAACATGTTCGGACAGACGGTCAGGCTGGTCGAGATGCAGTCAGAGGCAGGTGCCATAGGAGCGGTCCATGGCGCTCTTCAGACGGGAAGCCTTGCCGCAACTTATACATCGAGCCAGGGTCTTATGCTGATGATCCCTACGCTTTACAGGATCACGGGAGAGCACCTTCCGGCAGTTCTTCACGTTGCCGCAAGAACAGTAGGCACGCATGCGATGAGCATATTCGGAGACCAATCCGATGTCATGGCATGCCGTCAGATAGGAATGGCAATGCTCTGCTCCGGAAGCGTACAGGAGGCTGCCGACATGGCGGCTGTAGCGCATCTGTCCGCGATCAAAGGACGTATCCCCGTAATGCATTTCTTTGACGGATTCAGAACTTCCCATGAAATGTCGAGAATAGAGATGCCGGATGTGAAGAAGCTTTCGGCGCTGACTGATATGAAGGCGCTTGATGATTTTCGCGAGCATGCGCTTAATCCGGAACATCCGCTTCTTAGGAACACGGTTCAGAACGACGACGTCTATTTCCAGTTCCGTGAGGCGAACAACAAGTGCTATCGGGAACTGTCGGACATCATAGAAGATTATATGAAAAAAGTGTCAGAAACCGTAGGAAGGAATTATGTTCCTTACCAGTACTACGGTCCGGATAATGCCACGGATATCATCATCGCGATGGGTTCGGTTTCGGGTACGATAGAGGAGACCGTGGATGCGCTGAACAAAAGGGGACGCAAGACGGGCTTCCTTCAGATACATATGTACAGGCCTTTTGATACGAAGAAGTTTATTGAAGCTATTCCGGCAAGCGTCAATAGGATTGCGGTCCTTGACAGATGCAAGGAGATGGGTGCAGCAGGCGAACCGCTTTACGTTGATGTCTGCACGGCTCTTTACGGCGCCGGAAGAGATATAAAAGTCATAGGTGGAAGATACGGACTTTCATCAAAGGATACGAACCCTGCACAGATCGTTGCTGTGTTCGATAATCTTGCTTCAAGCCGTCCGATAAACAGCTTCACGATAGGAATAGAGGATGATGTGACACATCTTTCTCTTAAGGCGGAGCCGCTCGATTTTGAGGTAGGCTCACCGGATATGATCTGCTGCAAGTTCTGGGGACTCGGCGGTGACGGAACCGTCGGAGCGAACCACAACACGGCGAAAATCCTAGGAGATCTTGCCGACATGTATTCCCAGGCATACTTCGAGTATGATGCGAAGAAATCGTTCGGCGTCACGAAATCAAACCTGCGCTTCTCGAAGAAACCGATCAGAGGAAGCTACTATGTAAAATCAGGCGATATAGTTGCCTGCCACAATCAGAGCTTCATCAAGCAGTATGATGTTGCCTCGGAGGTGAAGAAGGGCGGTATTTTCCTTCTCAACTGCACATGGACTGATGAAGAGCTCGAGACGGAGCTTCCGAACAGAGTCAAGAGGCTTTTTGCCAAGAACAAGGTAAGGCTTTTCGTAATAAATGCAACTGCTATCGCAGAGGAACTGGGCCTTGGAAGCCATACTAACACGGTGCTTCAGGCTGCGTTCTTTAAAATTTCGGGACTGCTTCCTATCGATACGGCCATTTCTGAAATGAAAGCTGCAGCCGAAAAGGCATATTTCACCAAGGGCAGCAAGATCGTGAAGATGAATACCGATGCGATCGAAAAGGGAGCTGAAAGCGTCCATGAAGTCGCGGTCCCGCCGCAGTGGGCAAACCTCAGTGATGAAGAGATAAAGGGAACAGAAAATGCTCCTGCCGTTGTCGTTGAAGTTTGTGACCATATTAACAGGCAGAAAGGAAACGAGCTTCCTGTTTCAGCATTCATTGACAGAATGGATGGCTCAATAGAGATGGGTCTTACCGCATATGAGAAGCGCGGTATAGCCGTCAACACTCCGAAATGGGATCCGGAAAAATGCCTGCAGTGCAACATGTGCTCGTTCGTATGTCCTCATGCGGCGATACGTCCTCATCTTCTTTCGGATGAGGAGGCAGCAAATGCTCCGGAGACGATGAAGCTTACGGATGCGAGGCCTGCAGGAAGCTATAAATATACGCTCAGCGTTTCGGAATTCGACTGCACGGGATGCGGAAGCTGCACGGCGGCATGCCCTGCGAAGGAAAAGGCCATTACGATGGGTCCCGTTGAACTTACCGATGAAAAACGCGTTGAATGGGATTATTCACTTAAGATAACTAAGAAGAGCGACGCATATAACAAGTACACTCTTAAGGGAAGCCAGTTCGAGACTCCGCTCCTCGAGTTCTCGGCCGCCTGCGCCGGATGCGGTGAGACACCGTATGCAAAGATCATGACGCAGCTGTTCGGCGACAGAGTCTACTGGGCTAACGGAACGGGCTGCTCACAGGCATGGGGAGCGACCTATCCTGGAATACCGTATACGGTCAATGAGCGCGGATTCGGTCCGGCATGGACGAACTCGCTGTTCGAGAACAATGCGGAGCTCATGCTGGGAATGTATCTTTCAGTGAACCAGCAGCGTAAGTCCCTGAAGAAGAAAGTCGAAGAACTTCTCGGAGCATCATCCGATCAGAAGATAAAAGAAGCGTGCCAGAAAATGCTTGATGAATTTGATGATTTTGACGGATCGCGCGCTGCGGCCGATGATCTCATCGAGATTTTAGAGAGTGCGGATGATAAGGATAACAGCACACTGATACAGGCCGTACTCGCACGCCGTGACACACTTGCGAGAAAATCATTCTGGATGTACGGCGGCGACGGCTGGGCATATGATATTGGTTTCGGTGGACTTGATCACGTAATTGCAACAGGTGCAAACATCAATACGCTCGTTATCGATACCGAAGTTTATTCGAACACTGGCGGACAGAGCTCGAAGGCTACGCCGATAGGTGCGGTCGCGCAGTTCGCATCTGCCGGAAAGAAGACGAGGAAGAAGGATCTCGGTGCGATCTTCATGACTTACGGAAATGTTTATGTCGCTTCTGTTTCAATGGGAGCTGATCCTAACCAGCTTCTGAAGGTTTTAAAGGAAGCAGAAGAATATGACGGACCTTCCGTGATCGTTGCATATACGCCTTGCATAACGCACGGGATCAAAGCCGGAATGGGTTCGGCTCAGGCCGAGATGAAACGTGCGGTTGAAAGCGGATACTGGACGCTGTACCACTATGATCCAAGGCTCCCGGATCCGCTCGTAGTCGACTGCAAGGAGCCGTCGCTCGATTATGAGGAATTCCTGGCAGGAGAGACGAGATATTCTTCTCTTAAGAAGACGTTCCCTGAAAATGCCGAAAAGCTTTTCGCGCAGGGAGCGAAGGACGCTAAGGAGCGATACGAGAAGTACAAAGCAATGGAAAAGAACGGCATCTGATACCATGTGTTTATGAATGCAGGAGGTAGACTATGAAGAAAGTCACGCTCGGTAAAACAGGCATCACTGCAGTACAGAACGGTTTTGGAGCCCTGCCCATCCAGAGGATATCGAAGGAAGACGCAGTAAAGCTGCTCCGCAGGGCATATGACGGCGGAATGAGGTTTTTTGATACCGCGCGTGCATACAGCGACAGCGAGGAAAAGCTCGGTGAGGCTTTCGGCACGGGGTATGTCGACCGCGATGATATCATTATAACGACAAAAACAACTGCAAAGACTCCTGAAGCTTTCTGGAAAGATCTTGAAACGTCGCTCGAAAAGCTCCGCACGGAATATATCGATGTCTATCAGTTCCATCTTATGGGTGAATGCTGGCTTCCGGGCGGTCCGGACGGGATGTACGACTGCATGCTCGAAGCAAAGAAGCAGGGAAAGATCCGCCACATCGGAGGAACGGCACATAAGATCGGCATCGCAGAAGCTATCGCAGAATCCGGTGTATATGAAACTCTCCAGTACCCGATAAGCTATCTTGCGGATGACAGAGAGATCGAGCTCATAAGGAAATGCCAGAGAAATGAAGTCGGACTTATAGCAATGAAAGCACTGGCCGGCGGACTCATTACCGACTCCAGGGCGGCTATGGCGTTCATGGGGCAGTTCGACGGGTTAATGCCCATCTGGGGAATACAGAGGGAGTCCGAACTTGATGAATGGCTTTCATACATGGACGATACTCCGGTGATGGATGATGAGATCAGGGAGTTCATAAGATCGGAGATAGAAGACCTGAAGGGAGAGTTCTGCAGAGGCTGCGGATACTGCATGCCCTGCACCGTAGGAATACAGATAAACACCTGCAACCGTATGGCACTTATGCTGAGGCGTGCGCCGAGCGATGCTTGGCTCAATGATTACTGGCAGGCGGAAATGAAGAGGGCAGAGAGCTGCCTCGAATGCGGAGCATGCCTTCCGAAGTGCCCTTATGGCCTTGACATTCCATCCCTTCTGAAAAAGAACATAGAAGATTACAAAAAGGTTCTCGCGGGAACTGTAAAAATCTGAAAATAGCATAAAATTGCGGTCCGGTCCGGGCCGCTTTTTTTGTGCCTGTAAAAAAACCGACTAAAAGTCGAAAAAAGTATTGACATGGGATTTTGGATGGTTTATATTAAAAACCGACCGATAGTCGAATTTCATCGGAACGATGTAAAAAGGGAGAAAATCATATGAAAAAGGGTGAAAAGAGAAAACTGGAGCTTCTTCAGATCGCGTACAGGATGTTCATTCAGCGCGGCTACGAGAATACAAGCGTTGATGAGATCATCGAGGAAGCCGGCATAGCAAAGGGGACTTATTACTATTATTTCGAAAGCAAGGAGAACATGCTCGAGGAAGTTATAGGAATGATGATCGATAAAGAAACCGAGACTGCCGTGCAGATCCTGAATTCGGATATCCCGGTGCAGCATAAGATCGTCGGGATCATCAGCTCCATCCGCCCGGAGCACAGTGAACAGCCGATCGAAGAGGCGCTCATCCAGCCTGAGAATGCACTGATGCACATCAAGATCAAACGCAGCCTGATCGAAAAAGTCGTGCCGATCCTGGCAAAGGCGGTTGAGGAAGGAAACGCCCAGGGGATTTTTGACTGTGATGATATATGTGAGCGTGTCAGGATGTTGCTCGTCATCAGCAATGAGATATTTGATGAGGATGATTATACAGAAAGAGATATAGAAGTGTTCATAGGTGTTGCGGAATACCTTCTCGGAGCGAAAGAGGGCACAATGGGATTCATAAGACATCTTATCGGCGGCGGGAAGCCGCAGATGTGAAAGGTGAATACGGGAGAAAGAGAAAATGAAGAATAAAAATTTCGGAAGATTCCTGCTTCTCTGGACCGGAGAGCTTATTTCATCAATAGGAGGCGGCCTTACGAGTTTCGGACTCGGTGTGTACATTTTTCAGCAGACCGGCAGCGCCGCGAGCATGGCACTTGTGACGCTCCTCGGATTCCTTCCGACCCTCGTTCTGAGCGTTCCGGCAGGCGTTCTTGCAGACCGGTATGACAGACGGCTGCTCATGATGATCGGAGACGGATGCTCTGCTCTCGGAATCATATATATCCTTCTCTGCATGATGAGAGGCGGGGGCACACTGACACAGATATGCATAGGCGTGTTCGTAAGCGCATCATTTTCAGCGCTTCTTGAGCCGTCTTTCCGTGCGACGATCACAGACCTTCTGACAAAAGAGGAATACTCAAAGGCAAGCGGTCTCGTATCTCTTGCCGGAAGCGCAAGATATCTGTTTTCGCCGGTCATTGCCGGATTTCTTCTTGCAGTCAGTGATGTGAAGCTGCTTCTTTTCATAGATATATGCACATTCTTTCTGACGGTTGTGAGCGCGGCAGTCGTGAGAGCCGGCATCGGAACAAAGGAATCGGAAAAGAAGGATCCTTTCTGGCACAGCATGAAGGAAGGGTGGAAAGTACTGACCGAAAAGAGAGGGGTGCTGATGCTGGTTGCGATCTCCTCAGCGATCACGCTTTTCATGGGAATGTTCCAGGTGCTGGCCGAGCCTTTGATACTGTCGTTCTCAGATGCGAAAACGCTCGGAACGGCAGAGACGATATGTGCATGCGGCATGCTCGTAAGCGGTCTCATTCTCGGCATAAGAGGAATAAAGGGTCACTACGCCAGAACACTTTCTCTGTCGCTGATCCTGTCCGGTGTATTCATGGCCGGCTTTGGTATTTTCGAGAAAATCATACCGATATGCATTTTCGGATTCATGTTTTTTGCGGCGCTTCCGTTTGCGAACAACTGCCTTGATTATCTCGTCCGGACTAATATCGCCGATGAAGTGCAGGGAAGAGCATGGGGTCTGATAGGATTCCTTTCGAAGCTCGGCTATGTTGTTGCCTACGCAGTGTCGGGAGCTGCCGCCGATGCGCTCGGTAAGATAGGTGGACGGGGAGTAGGGCGAGGTTCGGCCCTTGTGATAATGATCGCGGGAATATGCCTTGCCATATCATCCGCAACGATACTGTTCTCTGAAAACATAAAGATACTTGAAGTTTGTTCTGATAGGGAAAAAGGAGGAAAAGAACAATGAAAACAGCTGAACCAAGAACAGGCGAGAAGCCGTACAGATACAGACCGGTACTCTTTTTTGCCATGGCGTATTTTTTCACATGGATATTCTGGATCCCGGCGATCTTTCTGCCTGAAAACATCGGAGCCGTATCCATGATGATAGGCCTTATAGCACCTGCCGTAGTATCAACAGTATTTATACTCGTATCGGGATCGGATATTCTGAAGAAGGATCTGAAGAACAAGATCATAGGGTTCTATAAGGTCAAATGGCTCAATGTACTCATCGCGATACTTGTATTTGCGCTGATCATAGTTCTGTCGATACTGCTATCGCTCGCATTCGGACAGTCTCTAGACCAGTTCGCATTCACTGAGGACTTCTCATTCACCGGCGTGGGTATCGGGAGTGCTCTGATAACGATCACTATAGCATCCATTATCGAAGAAGTCGGCTGGAAAGGGTACTGCGAAGATTCGATCGGGCAGTACATGAACTGGTTCTGGGAATCGTTGATTTTCGGCGCGCTCTGGTCATTCTGGCATTTCCCGCTCATATTCATAAAGGGAACTTATCAGGCGGGACTTATGGAAAACCCTCTTTATGTGATAAACTTCTTTATAAGCGGTATTCCGCTCGGATATATCATTACCTGGGTTTATCTCGTCAGCGACCGTTCGATATTAGCGTGCATGGTATTCCATCTTTTCGTGAACTTCATGCAGGAGAAGATCGCTATGACGCCTGAGACGAAATGCGTGGAGACGCTCGTTGTCATAGCAGTTACCGTTGTCATTGTCGTTATAAAAAAAGATATGTTCTTTGAGACGCGGCATGTCGGCAGGCTTCTCGAAACGGTTTTCGGCGAGGATGAAAAAATGTGAATCGAGGAAATATATGAGTCTTATAAGTGCAATGCTGAAAACATATCAGGGGAATGACTGCTCAAGAGAAAAAACTGTCCGGATGCAGCAGGCGAGACTGAAAAAACTTGTCAGATATGCGAAGAAGAACAGCCCGTTCTATGGGTTACTTTATTCGGGTTTAGGCGAGGATTTTCGCCTTGAGGATCTTCCTCCTGTGACAAAGCCTGAAATGATGGCGGACTTTGACCGCGTTGTGACTGACCGGCGCGTGACGATGAGAGAGATCGACGGGTTCTGCACCGATCTCGATCATGTCGGCAGAATGCTCTGCGGGAGCTATCTCGTCTTCAAGACTTCCGGGTCTACAGGCAACCCTGCCGTTGTGCTGTACGATAAGAACTGTATTGATGTGTCTTCCGCAATCGCGGCGTTCAGGACATTTGCTAGGCGCGAGGACTATGATGATTTTATGCGTCACGGCAAGAAAACCGCGGGTGTCTTTGCTGACTACGGTTTTTATCTGGCGTGCGGCATGTCGCGGTACCTGCAGCTGAAAATGCCCGGAAAGCAGACAAAGATCACGGTGGATGTAAATGCCCCGGAGGAGCAGATAATCCGAAAGCTCAATGATTTTGCGCCTGCAATGCTGAGCGGCTATCCGTCAAACCTTGCACTCCTGGCTGAATTTGACGAACTTAAGATCCATCCGGATGTTGTGATAACAGGCGGTGAACTGCTGACGGATGATGTCCGCAAGAAGCTTTCGGATAAATTCGGGTGCTATGTGCAGACTCATTATTCGTGCACGGAAGCAGGAGAGATCGCATGCGAGTGCTCCTGCGGTCATCTTCATATAAATGAGGACTGGGTTATCGTTGAACCCGTCGATAAGGACAACAGACCTGTCGGATACGGGGAGCTCTCAGACAAGGTGCTGATCACGAATCTGGCAAACTATATCCAGCCGTTCATCCGTTATGAACTGACGGACCGGATCATAGTTCACGATGAAAAATGCAAGTGCGGCAAGAATTCGCTGTGGCTCGAGATTGAGGGCCGCACGGATGATACCCTGATTTTTGATGATGTGAAAATCGCACCGATGTCGCTGTATAAAATTCTCGAGGAAGTAAAGTGCATCCGGAGATTCCAGCTGATACAGAAAGGGCCGAAGAAGCTTGAGCTCAGGATAGTCAGTGACCGGAAGGAAGAGGGATTTTCGGAGGCTAAGAGGCAGCTCCTGTCCTTCTTCGCGAGCAAGGGGGTAAACGGTATTGAGATCGTATTATCCGATCAGCTTCCGCAGGCAAATGCGGTAAGCGGGAAGTTCAAGCATATTTTCAAGGAATAGACTCTACTTTCCGTAGGTAGCTTATATGATCGGGCCGATCTACAATCTGAACATGCACTGGCAGACTGATGAGCTGCCTTGATGAAACCTATGGAAAGAGGAGAGAAAAAATGAATCAATATGTTACAGGTGCAGTTATTAAGGAACTGCGGGAAAAGAACAGGATTACGCAGCTTCAGCTGGCAGAAAAGCTCGGGGTAAGCGATAAGACAGTCTCAAAATGGGAAACCGGAAAAGGATATCCGGATATTACGCTTTTAGAGCCTATCGCAGAAGCATTCCGGATTTCGATAACGGAGCTGATATCAGGCAACCCCGTTCATAATGCGAATGTATCCGCGAACATGCTGCGGTCGAAGTTCTATGTCTGTCCGGTCTGCGGAAATGTGATACATGGTATGGGTGAAGCGGCTATCCATTGTCACGGAATCCAGCTCATGCCTTTAGAGGCAGAACCGACAGATGAACATCATATGATATTCATTGAACGTGTTGAAGATGAGTATTATGTCCGGATCGACCATAGCATGACAAAGGAACACTATATTTCGTTTGCGGCAGCAGCCTCATCAGATGACGTTCAGATAGTGAAGCTCTATCCGGAAGGAAGCGCCGAGGCAAGGTTTAAGATAAGGAGGGTCAGAAGAATCTTCTTTTACTGTAACCGTGACGGCCTGTTTTCGATCGATCCGGTAAAGGGCATCGATGATAAGGAAAGCGGCTATGATGAATCGCGGGAAAGAAGGGTGTTGGAGAAAGCGGCAGATATGCTGCTCGGTGGAAGACGGGCTTAAATCGCTTGGATCAGATAAAGAAATAACGGACGGAATGAATACATGACACGAAACGTATCAAGGGTGTGACGATACGTTTCTTTCATTCTTCGTGTTCCTTTGATACCTTCAGATTGCCGGCGGGCAATACTGAATGAAAGGACGAAGAGAACATGAAGGAAAAAAGAAACCTGCTGATGGGGATCGGACTGATCGGTTCTTTTGCGCTATGGACGGTTTTGGTCCTGTGTGTCGATGTGCAGGCCGTGGGACAGAACGGAACAAGGATCGGGTTTGCCGCATTTAATGTGTGGTTCCATCATCTTTCCGGTGTGCACATGCTGCTTTATACGATCACGGACTGGCTAGGACTTGTTCCCATATTTATATGCGTATGCTTCGGCGCACTGGGGTTTTTGCAGCTGATAAAGAGGCGGAGCCTGCTCAGGGTTGATCCAGATATACTGTTATTGGGCGGTTATTATGTGCTGGTAATAGTCTGTTACCTGATATTTGAGATGATCCCGATCAATTACAGACCAGTCCTGATAGAAGGAAGGCTGGAAGCATCCTACCCGTCTTCAACGACATTGCTCGTGCTGAGCGTGATGCCTACGCTGACCTTCCAGGCTTACAGGAGAACGACGGACACTCTGATCAGAAAATCGGCCGCAGTAACTGTGATCGCATTTTCGGCATTTATGGTGATCGGAAGACTGATCTCGGGGGTGCACTGGGTGACGGATATTGCAGCTTCCGTATTATTGAGTGCAGGGTTGTTCATGATGTACCGTTCAGCCGTGCTATATACAGACAAGGCAAAGAAAGCCGATAGGAGAGAATATGGAGTTTAATGAAAAACTGCAGGAATTAAGGAAAGCCAGATCGATGACTCAGGAAGAGCTGGCAGAGGCCTTGTTTGTCTCGAGGACCGCGATATCGAAATGGGAATCAGGACGCGGCTACCCGAGCCTTGATTCGCTGAAAGAGATATCAAAATTCTTCTCGGTGTCGATCGATGATCTGATCTGTACAGAAGAGATCATTTCTGCGGCGGAAGATGAGAAGAAAGAGTTCGCTCGTAAATACATATCGCTGATCTGCAATATGTTAGATATCTTTCTGGCATTGCTTCTGTTTCTGCCTGTATTTGGAAACGGAACAGAGAATCCTTCTTCAGTATCGCTATATGCGATCACAGGCTTAAGCACATGGATCAAAGCAGTTTTTGCGGTTCTGATCGGTGTGACGGCTCTTAACGGAATATGCGGCGCCATCATCAGCCGTCTTGATAAGCCGGTTGCAAGCCGTCATAGGGTTTCATGCGGGATGGTGATGTCCATAGCATGTGCGGCAGTATTCATACTGGCGAGACAGCCGTATGCAGGCATCATCTGTCTGGCTATCCTGGTTGCAAAGGGACTGCTTGCCGGAAAGTGGACGAGTGCAGCAAAAAATGCAGATCATATATAGTTTATGGAGGAATAAGATGAATACATACGATTATACGATAAGACCGGAAAAAGAAGAAGATTACAGGGCTACAGAGAACCTTGTAAGGGAGTCATTCTGGAATGTTTACCGTCCGGGATGCAGTGAGCATTATGTGATCCATGTGCTCAGGGATGATCCTGCATTCGTGAAGGAACTTGACTTTGTGATGGAGAAGGACGGTAAGTTGATCGGGCAGAATATGTTCATGAAGACAGTCATCGAGGCGGATGACGGGAGGACAATCCCCGTCTTAACGATGGGTCCGATCGGTATCACCCCGGATCTGAAGCGCAAGGGTTACGGAAAGGCTTTGTTGGATTACTCTTTGGAGAAAGCTGCAAAAATGGGATTCGGTGCGGTTCTGTTTGAAGGAAACATCGACTTTTACGGCAAGAGCGGTTTTGACTTCGCAAGTAAGTTCGGAATCCGCTATCATGACCTGCCGGAGGATGCGGATTCCTCTTTCTTCCTTTGCAAGGAACTGATTCCCGGATACTTGGATGACGTGACCGGAGTTTATCAGACGCCTCAGGGATACTATGTGAAGGATGAAGATGTGGAAGAGTTCGACAGAGAATTCCCGCCCAAAGAGAAACTGAAGCTCCCGGGACAGATATTCGGGTAAGCGTTAGCAATGATGGTGGCCGCTGATGGAATTTTCAGTCTGTCGGCGGTCTTTTCTCTTGGCGAAAAAAATTTCACTGCTATAATAAACATGACATACTGCTGTCGTGTTTAGTCTGGTATTATACAAACGGAGCGTGAGAGGAATGAAGATAGACAGGCTGATCGGGATACTGTCCGTGCTTCTGCAGGAAGAGAAAACGACTGCACCGGAGCTCGCAGAGCGGTTTGAGGTATCGAGAAGGACAATCAATCGGGATATAGAGGATCTGTGCAAGGCCGGCATTCCCATAGAGACTGCGCAGGGAACCGGCGGCGGTATAAGTATCGTGAACGGATATCGCATGGACAGGACTATTCTGACATCAAAGGATATGCAGATGATCCTTGCGGGACTGCGCAGTCTGGACAGCGTGAGCGGAAGCAGATACTACGGTCAGCTCATGGAGAAGATCCAGGCGGGATCTTCTGAGTTCGTCAGCGGAAGGGATTCCATTCTGATCGATCTTTCTTCATGGAACCGGGAATCGCTTGCTCCGAAGATAGAAACCATACAGGATGCGATCGGGTTAAAGAAGACCATCAGGTTTAAGTATTATTCTCCGAGCGGAGATACTGAAAGGGAGATCGAACCGTATTATCTGATTTTCAAGTGGACAAGCTGGTATGTATACGGCTACTGTCTCCTGAGAAACGATTTCAGGCTGTTCAAGCTGAACCGTATGGATGGTATAACGCATGTCCTGTCCTATGAAGGAAATCGTGAAGTCCCGATGCCGGATCTGTCAAGCAAGAAAGTATTTCCAGCTAAGGGACAGGTGAAGATATTGTTTGACCCATCGATGAAATGGCAGCTTGTAGAGGAGTATGGTGCAGATTCCTTTACGGAAATGGATGACGGAAGACTGCTGTTTGAACATGAGTACGCCGATGATGAAGGTCTCCTTTCATGGCTGCTTTCGTGCCAGGATAAGGCGACGGTCCTGAAACCGGAGAAAATCAGGGAGAAGCTCTATCAGATAACATCTGAAATAGCAGAGAGATACGAGAGTATGCGGGGATGATAATATGCATTTTGCGGATGCAAAGGGGATTCTGACCGGCCGCGGCGGATACTTTGGAATGAACATATACCGGGGATGCACTCACGGCTGCATATACTGTGACAGCAGGAGCAGGTGCTATCAGTTTACCCATCCGTTTGAAGATATCGAGGTGAAGCGTAATGCGCCGGAGCTTCTTGATGCGGCGCTGAAGTCGAAAAGAAAAAAGTGCATGATCGGGACGGGCGCGATGTCGGATCCGTATATGCATTGTGAAGAAGACCTCCGGCTGACAAGAAAATGCCTGGAGATTATTCTGCAGAATGGATTCGGAGCTGCAGTTCAGACCAAATCCGACCGTATTCTCCGAGATATAGATCTGCTGTCAGAAATCAATCAGTCTGCAAAATGTGTGGTGCAGATGACACTTACGACCTATGACGATGATCTGTGCCGGATACTGGAGCCGAACGTATGTAATACAAAGCGCCGGATCGAAGTACTGGAGGAAATGCATAGAAGGGGTATTCCGACAGTTGTCTGGATCACCCCGATTCTGCCGTTTATCAATGATACAGAGGAGAATATTATGGCAATTCTGAACGAGTGCGTCAGGGTCGGTGTAAAGGGGATCATTGATTTCGGAATGGGTCTGACTCTTCGGGAAGGTGATCGGGAATACTATTATGCAGCACTTGATAAGCATTTTCCGGGAATGAAAGAGCGTTATATCAAACAGTACGGGAATGCGTATGAACTTCAGAGCCCGAACGCAGAAAAACTGACGGGGCTATTACGAAAAATCTGTAAGGACAACGGAATTCTTTCAACCCCGGATGAGTGTTTCGGATTTATACGTGAACTGCCGGATAAGTATCCGCAGATGAGCATATTTGATCTTTAATAGGAGGCAGAATATGGAATACATCAAGGTAACAAAGGATAACATTGAAAAGGAGCATATCTGCTGCGCAATCTCCAATAACAACGATGTGCAGGTATCTTCAAAAAAGGCATGGCTTTCTGACAGGTTTGATGAGGGGCTTGTTTTTCTGAAGAGCGCAGAGCGCGGAAAGTGCTTTATCGAATATATCCCGGCAGAAAATGCATGGGTTCCGATTGAAGCAGAAGGTTATATGTACATCGACTGCCTTTGGGTGTCCGGATCATTCAAAGGGCACGGTTATTCCACGGATCTTCTTTCTTCCTGCATAGAGGACAGTAAAGAAAAGGGGAAAAAGGGGCTATGCATTTTATGTGCCTCAAAGAAAAAACCGTTTCTGGCAGATCCGAAGTTCCTGACACACAAAGGCTTCATCTCCTGCGATGAAGCTGATAACGGTATTCAGCTCTGGTATCTGCCGTTTGATAAAAAAGCAGAGGCTCCGAGATTTAAGGAATGCGCAAAACATCCTCATATTGATGAAAGCGGGTATGTTCTGTATTATACATATCAGTGCCCTTTCAATGCGAAGTATGTGCCGATCCTGGAGCAGACGGCCAAAGAGAATGATATTCCCTTCCGGGCGATCCGCATAAAGAGCCGGGATGAAGCGCAGAATGCACCTACGCCGATCACGAACTACGCGCTGTTCTTTGATGGGGAGTATATTACGAATGAGCAGATGAATGACAAGAAGTTTCTGAAACTGGCAAAAGGATAACTCATGCAGTACAATTTCTGAAAAGGGTAAGATCTATGGTATTACGTGAACTGAAAGAAAATGAAACAGAATTGCTGAAGGATTTTCTTTATGAGGCGATCTTTATTCCGGAGGGTGTAGAACCGCCTGCAAGGGAAATCATAGAGCAGCCGGAACTGAAGATCTACTATGAGGATTTCGGATCAGGCAGTGCGGATTACTGCTTTGTTGCAGATGATAACGGAAAAGTGGTCGGAGCGGTCTGGACACGGATCATGAATGATTATGGTCACGTGGATGATGATACTCCGTCGTTTGCCATATCGCTTTATAAGGAGTACAGAGGACATGGCACAGGAACGCAGCTGATGCAGAAAATGCTGATGCTGCTGAAGGAAAAAGGTTATAAACGCGCATCGCTGGCAGTGCAGAAAGCAAATTATGCTGTCCGTATGTATGAGCGGACTGGGTTTCGGACCGTGGATGAGAATGAAGAAGAATTCATTATGGTGTGCGATCTGCGAGAGTACGGGGGCTGATAAGGGATTTTCTTGAGCAGGTTTACCAGGGAGCGGGAGAATACTTGATGGAGAAAATGGTTAAGCTTGGATGGTACGCACTTATGATCGCTATGGCCGGAGATATTCTGGTCTCATTAATGCTTCCGTGTTTTTATAAAGAATACAGCAGCATGAAAATGTCGATAAGCGCATTGGGAAATCCTCAGAGTCCTGTCCGGATTTTGTTCAACATCTGGATGCTGATCGAAGGAATTCTGTTTCTTGCTGCGATACCGGCTTTATACAGGCGGTATCATTCCGTCTCCGGCGGGATAACAGATACTATGATCGTTTTTATTGCGGTATTTGCGATCGGAGCATGTATTTTCACCTGTTTCTTCAGCGTGAATGAATCAAAGGACATCGTTACCGCTGCGTCGAAGATTCACGGTGCCGGTTCGGTTATCGGATTCATGCTCTTTCTGTTTGTGCCGCTTCTGATGGCAGTACTTTCGTTCAAGGATAAAGAGAGCGGAATGGGAATTGCGTGCATCATTTGTTTCGTGATCGCGCTGATTTTCTTTGTTCTGTTCGTTATGTCAGACAAGCCTGAGTTTTCGGATACGGTCATAAACAATGAGGGTCTGTGGGAGAGGCTGAATTTAGTATTTATGTATCTGCCGCTTCTTGCGGTTTCAGTCAGACAGATCATAAGGGGATAGAAAATGATACAGTTTGGGATGCCTACACTTATCGAAAATAGGACGCTCGAGGATAATGCCGCCCTGTGCGGAAGCCTTGGCCTTAAGTTCATCGAACTGAATATGAACTTCCCGGAATATCAGGTTGATCAGCTGGAAAGGACAGACGATCTGGTAAAGATAGCTGAACGGGCAGGTATATACTATACCATCCATCTGGATGAAAACCTGAACATTGCTGATTTCAATCATCTGGTATCCGATGCTTATCTGGAAACAGTGCACCGTACCGTTCTTGTTGCGAAGAAGCTGATAGATCTCCGTGACCGGTTCGGAGACAGCACTCAGCCGCTTACAGTTAATATGCATATGAACCATGGCATATACATCACTCTGCCGGACCGGAAGGTACAGATGTATGAACGGGATTTTGACACATACATGAGTTCTTTCTCTGCATTCCGTAAAAAGTGCGAGGCATGGATCGGTGACAGTGATGTGATGATCGCGGTCGAGAATACAGACGGATTCCGGGATTATGAGAAAAAAGCAATAGAATATCTGCTTGAGAGCCAGAAGTTCGGTCTGACCTGGGACATCGGGCATTCCAAAGCGGTCGGTGAGAAGGATGTTCCGTTCATTCAAGACCATCAGGAGAAACTGATCCATTTCCATATTCATGACGGGTCAGAAAATCCTCCGAGGAATCATCTCGCTCTTGGAGACGGGGATATCGATCTTTTGAACAGACTGAAGCTTGCTAAGAGTCAGAAGGCGAGATGTGTACTGGAAACTAAGACAATAGAAGCATTAAAAAAATCTGTTGAATGGCTGGTTAGGTCTGGACAGGGCACGTGAATAAGTATAAGGAGATAAGAGAATGGTGCTTCGCACGGCAGAAAAAGAAGATGCCAAAAGGCTTTTGAATATATACTCATATTATGTTGAGAATACAGCAATATCGTTTGAATATGAACCCCCTTCGCTGGATGAGTTCAGAGAACGGATATCAAACACGTTGAAGAAATATCCCTATATCG
The DNA here is from genome assembly GCA_024691425.1 of Lachnospiraceae bacterium. Classification (GTDB taxonomy): domain Bacteria; phylum Bacillota; class Clostridia; order Lachnospirales; family Lachnospiraceae; genus UBA2868. The sequence goes on along the minus strand of JAILNQ010000123.1, from coordinate 121,157 downwards.
TCCTGGAAGATGATGGCATGATCAGGGGTTATGCTTATGCCGGTGTTTTTAAGGGCAGAGCGGCTTATGGCCATTGCTGTGAGGTGACGATTTATCTGGATCGTGATTCAAAGGGAAAAGGATATGGCAGAGCTTTATACACTGCGCTGGAAGAGGCGCTGAGAAAAATGGGAATGATCAATCTATATGCTTGCATCGCTTATCCGGTTTCTGAGGATGAATTTCTGACAAAAAACAGCGAACAGTTTCATCGTCATATGGGATATACCAAGGTGGGAGAGTTTCATAAGTGCGGATACAAGTTTGGCCGTTGGTATAACATGATCTGGATGGAAAAGGTTATCGGTGAGCATAGATAAAAACGGAGCAGAACCGAAGGAGAATTGGATTTTTATGGAAGATATAAATGATTCAATATGCATTAAATCAGCTGAAACTGATGAAGAGCTATGCGGGAGAGGATATGTGCATTGTACTTCATGGCAAGAAGCTTATAGAGGTATTGTATGTGACAGGTACCTTGACACGATGACTGTAGAGGCGACAACAGCACGAGCCAGGCAGTTTCCGGAAAATACACTTATAGCAAAGGATAAAGAGAAAGTTGTAGGATTTGCGGTATATGGTCCATCGAGAGATGAAGACCTGACGAATGCAGGAGAGGTTGTAGCGATCTATGTCCTTTCAGAGTATTATGGCAAAAAAATAGGATACAGATTGATGAATGAAGCAATTTCCAGGCTCAGAGATTATGACACTGTATCCGTGTGGGTGCTTGAAGAAAATGAGAGAGCTATCCGTTTTTATCACAAATATGGCTTTGAATTTGATGGATGCAAAAAACAATGGAATCTTGGCACACCGGTTTCAATAGTCAGAATGATAAAGCATTGCTAGGTTTATTGGAGGGATATGAACATGAATGATTACACTGCATATTGCGGACTGGACTGTGAGGCTTGCGAAGCCCGTCTGGCAACGGTCAATGATGATAATGAGCTGCGTATAAAGGTGGCGAAAGAATGGTCAGAGCTCAATGGAGTGGAGATCACGCCGGAAATGATCAACTGCTCCGGCTGCCGCTTTCCGGGAGTAAAAACCGTGTACTGTGATTCTTTATGTCCGATAAGGCTATGTGCGAGAGAAAAACAGATGGAAACCTGCGGCAGCTGTCCGGAAATGAAGTCGTGTGAAAAAGTTGGTGCGATTATCGGAAACAATCACGATGCATTGGCCAGGCTAGAGAACGCCTAGAGCTATAGGTCACCTGATTGTCCGTGAAGAAATCTGTTGACATATTCCACAAGTGGAATTATACTCTTTGGGTATTCCACTTGTGGAATATTATTATACAGAGAAGGAGAAATCCATATGCTGAAGCATGGTATTTTAGGACTGCTGAATTACGGAGACATGACCGGATACGAGATCAAAACGGTTTTTGGTGATTCGCTGAACCATTTCTGGCACGCGCAGACCAGCCAGATCTACAGGGAACTTCAGGTGCTTGAAAAGAATGGCTGGGTATCGGTTACAAGAGTGGAGCAGGATGGAAGACCTGATAAAAACGTCCTTTCCATAACGCAGGCAGGCCGCGATGAACTTAAAGACTGGCTTAATGATGACTCAGCTGCAAGCCCTGTCCGAAATGGAATGCTTATGAAGGTATTTTTCCGAGGAGAATACGGTATTGATGAAAACATCGCATATTTCAGGAGCCTTGCGAAAAGAGAGACGGTTTTTCCGAGGGGCAGTGAGGTGACGGGAGAGGTGAGTGACAGTTACAGTCGCAAGATCGACGATCCCTTAAAAGCACTGTATTGGAAGTTTACGATAGATTTCGGCGTGATGTATGAGAAGATGCTTAATGAATGGTGTGATAACTGTGCAAACGAACTGGAGAGGCTTAAGAAAGGATTGAAGATAAAATGAAGATGTTGATCCATGATCGGGATATCACTCTAAGTGATGCCGTAAAAGAGAAATATGACCGGGTGATATCTGCCGATGGCAGATATGCGCCGTGTCAGGGCTGCTTCAAATGCTGGACAAAGACCCCCGCGACCTGCGTGATGAAGGATAAGCTGCACGAGATGTGCAGGTTGATCGGGCTGACTGATGATCTGGTGATAGTTACCGAGAACTGGTATGGCGGATACAGCCCGGCGGTCAAAAACATTCTTGATCGTTCGATCGGAATGTCAACTCCGATGAGTACTTATAGAGGATGGCAGATGCACCATGTGCTTCGTTACGGAAGATACAATAGCGTCAGGATATTTGTCACAGGAGATGTCAGCGACAAGGAAAAAGAAACATGGAAGCTCATGACCCAAAGGAACGCCCTTAATTGGGGAGTTTCCGATTATGAAGTGAGTTTTTCGGATCCTTTTGATGAGGAGGGAACTGTTTTATGAAAACTGTATTTATAGACTGCAGTCCAAAGAAAAGGCTGAGCGCTTCGGGATTCATCATGGGACTTACCCGCCTGTTTGTTATGGGGGAAAAGAAAAATGAGAAACTGCGGACTCCGTCAGATCATGATCGCATCCTGAATGAGATATTGGATGCAGATAATGTGGTATTTTCCATGCCGCTTTATGTGGACGGGGTTCCTTCGCATCTGCTTCCGTTCCTGAAGAAGATGGAGGAGTTCTGTCTCGAACAGCACAAGGATCTGAATGTTTATGTCATTGCAAACAACGGTTTTATCGAAGGAAAACAGAATGAACCGCTTATGCAGATCATGGAGAATTTCTGTGACCGGAGCAGTATAACATGGTGCGGAGGCTTAGGAATCGGCGGCGGAGTAATGATGAATGTCATGCGTATCCTGCTGGTTGTCTTTCTGGGGATAGCTTTGCTACGCACTGTAATGTCAATAATAAACGAAGGAATATTCTTCCCGATCCGGCCGTGGATCGTATACGGTAAACAGATATTGGAAGTTCTTGCGCTCGGATGCGGTATAATAACATTTGATATATGGCTGGCGATCTGTATCAACAAGAAGAAAGGATATGGCAAGCATTACACAAGGATCATGCTCCCGTCGTTTGTATTCATTATCTGCGCGGATATCTTCTTTACGATCATATCGGTATTCCAGGGCGGCATATTCAGGGGATGGTTTTCCAAAAAGAAGCCAACAGGGTGAATAAATGTATACAATCAAAAGACTCAGCATTGATGATAAAGAAGAAATAAAAAGGGTATTTGTCGGAGTATTTACAAGAGAACCATGGTATGATGACTGGTCGGACAAAGAGCAGCTTGATCTGTATATATGCGATCTGGTCGGACAGAGTTATTCCCTGACGTATGGACTGTACGATGATGCGGAAGAACTGATAGGTATATCTCTTGGCTATATAAAGCATTGGTATTCCGGCACAGAATACATTATCAATGAACTGTGTATAAAAACCGAAAGACAGGGAGCCGGTGCAGGGACATTTTTCATACAGGCTATTGAAGAGGCAATAAGGGAGCTTGGACTTAAGCAGATTTTTCTTCTGACTGAATCAAATGTTCCTGCGTATGATTTTTACAGGAAAAACGGTTTTACACAATCGGAAAACAATGTCGCTTTTTCAAAACAGGTTTAGACTATGTCATAAATCGGGGAGAAATATAAGATGGAATTGAAAAGACTGACAGAACATATTTGGTATATGCCTTTTGAAACAGAGCGTGACCGCCCGAATCTCGGCTATGTGAAAGGCAGCAGATTCTGCCTAGCGATTGACGCCGGCCACTCAGCTGCGCATACAAGGGAATTCTATGCTCTCCTGAAGAAAGAAAACCTGCCGCTGCCGGACTTAACAGTTCTTACGCATTGGCACTGGGACCATACATTCGGAATGCATGCCGTGAACGGGCTCTGTCTGGCTAATGAGAAAACAGATAAGTACCTTTCGGAATGGAAGGCCAAAATAGAAAAGAACGGGCCGGATGAATTCATTGCACTCCATGAAAGCATCAGAAGAGAATATTCCGGTAATGCCGAAGTGATCGTAAAGCAGGCAGATATGGTTTTTTTGGGAGAGATTACGCTCGACCTGGGCGACGTAAGGGTTAAGGTTATCCAGGCGGAGGCACCGCATACTGATGATTCTACGCTTATCTATGTTGATAACGACAGAACATTATTCCTTGGTGATTCTACCGGAAATGATTTCTTTACAGGGATAAAAAGAACTGACCTTTGTGTAAAGCTGGCAGATACTATCAAAGAAATCGATCCGGAAATATGCGTAGAAGGTCATTGGACTCCGGTGGATACAAAAGATACATTGGATGATCTGGTGAGGAATATTTTTTGACCTCATGTCATACAATATTATTTTATAGGTGTCGCTATGGGTTTGGAATTATTACAGGCATCAACAGCCGATGCTTTAACAATTACGGGAATCTCGAGAAGATCCTTTCACAGTGACGTTGAAGTCGGTTCCAAGGAAAAAACGGGGCCGCCTGGATATATGTCGGTTCCGTTTTATACGAAGATGGCCAGATCAGGTCTTCTGTACAAACTGGTGGATGATGGCCTGATCATCGGCGGAGCGGTACTTTTCTTGGATAATGAAAAACTCAATATCGGCAGGATATTTATAAGTCCGGAGAATCATCGAAAAGGATATGGAGTTTTCATGATGCAGGAAATAGAAGCCTTATTTCCGTCGATAAAGGAATTTACACTTGATACACCGATCTGGAATATCAGAACCAGTTCATTTTATAAGAAACTTGGATATACGGAAGTAAAACGTGATAATGATTTCGTGTATTTCTCCAAACAACGAGGGACTCTATGAAAAATATGGGTGTGAGTTCAAAACAGAGATGATGGATATGAACGGAGAGCCATCCAGGGTATATGTGAAGAAGATATGAGACCTGAATTTGACAGCCTTAAGGACTATGCGGAGTTCAGTAAGTATTACTGGTACAGGGATGAACTGATCAGGATCTGCAAGGATCATGGTCTTAAGTCTGACGGCAGCAAGATGGAACTGAATAGGATTGTTGAAGCATATTTTTCCGGTGAAAAGATATTGCCTGAGAGGAAAACGGCGAGGAAACGAAAGGCAATTGTTACAGATCTTACGTTGAATACCGGACTGCTTGAATGCGGTTTCACATTCGGTAACATATTCCGGGAGTTCTTCAGACAGCAGACCGGGGAAGATAACTTCAAGTTCAATGTCGATATGGTGGCCACAGTTAAGGCAGTTAAAGAAAACGGTGACGAGAATTTTACGCTTGGAGATCTGCTGGATATATACTATGGCAAAAAAGTGTACGCTACCTATGACAGATCCGCACTTCAATGGAATAAATTTGTAAAAGACTTTTGCGAAGATGAAGCAACGAAGGTATTCAGTGAACGGCTGAAGGCAGCGGCGGCATTGTGGAAGATCGTCAGAGAGTCGGATATGGAAAAAAAATATTCGCGTGAGCTGCTTGATAAGTATCAGGATATTATTATCCTCTCAAGAAGAAAGGTGGAAACTGATATGGCATCAACGAAAGAGTATCTGGATTTTGTATTAGAGCAGCTTTCGGAGCTTGATGAAATCAGCTACAGAGCTATGATGGGAGAATACATCCTTTATTATCGCGGCAGAGTGTTCGGCGGAATCTATGATGACAGGCTGCTTGTAAAGCCTGTGCCTGCAGCAGTAAATCTTATGCCGGACGCAACGATGGAGCTTCCTTATGATGGGGCGAAAGAGATGATCCTGGTGGATGATGTTGATAACCGTGAGTTTTTATGTGAGCTGGTTGAAGCGATGTATGAGGAATTACCGGCTCCAAAGAAAAAGGTTTGAATATGTCAAATGGATGTTATAATTTCGGGGTAAAGAGTTCTTAAAGGACTATTGGAAAAATGAACTTCGAATTACACTCGGATTATAAGCCGACCGGCGACCAGCCGCAGGCCATAAAGGAATTAGTTGAGGGTTTCAAACAGGGCAACCAGTTTGAGACCTTGCTTGGCGTGACCGGATCGGGAAAGACATTTACGATGGCGAATGTCATAGAGCAGCTTCAAAAACCTACTCTCATAATCAGCCACAATAAAACTCTTGCCGGCCAGCTCTATAGCGAGATGAAGGAATTTTTCCCGAATAATGCCGTAGAGTATTTCGTGTCCTACTATGACTATTATCAGCCCGAGGCCTACATTCCCTCGTCGGATACGTACATAGAGAAGGATTCTTCGATAAATGATGAGATAGATAAGCTCCGCCTTTCTGCCACCGCATCGCTTTCCGAAAGAAGGGATGTCATAGTCGTGGCATCGGTTTCGTGCATATACGGCATAGGTTCCCCATCTGATTATCAGAACATGGTTGTTTCGCTCCGCCCCGGCCAGAACAAGGACAGGGATGACGTCGTGCGTGAACTCATTGACATCAGCTACGAGCGCAACCAGATCGATTTCGCGCGCGGGCGGTTCCGCGTGATGGGTGATGTTGTGGAGGTGTTCCCGGCATGGGAGAGTGAAGTTGCCGTCAGGATCGAATTCTTCGGTGACGAGATTGAAAGGATAACTGAATTCGATCCCTTGACCGGAAAGGCAAAGTCAACGCTTACTCATTTCGCGATATTCCCCGCATCCCATTATGTCATTCCGAGAGATAAGCTTGTGCGTGCGGCGTCGACCATCGAGGCCGAGCTTGAAGAGCAGGTGAAGTTCTTCAAGAGCGAGGATAAGCTCATAGAAGCTCAACGTATAAACGAGAGAACGAGATTCGACCTCGAGATGCTTCTCGAGACAGGATTCTGTTCGGGAATAGAGAACTATTCGAGGCATCTTACCGGCGGAAAACCCGGCGATCCTCCGTATACCCTGATCGACTATTTCCCGGATGATTTTCTCATCATTGTGGACGAATCGCACATGACGATACCTCAGCTCGGGGCGATGTACAACGGGGACCAGGCGAGGAAGAAATCTCTTGTAGATTATGGCTTCAGACTGCCTTCCGCGAAGGACAACCGTCCCTTGAACTTTGGGGAGTTTGAATGTAAAATAGACCAGATGATGTTCGTGTCCGCAACCCCCGGACCTTACGAGGAAGAGCATGAGCTGCTCCGGACCGAGCAGATAATCCGCCCGACCGGACTTCTCGACCCGACTGTAACTGTTAAGCCGACGGAGGGCCAGATCGATGATCTCATCGGTGAGGTTCGCAAGGAAGCCGGCGCGGGGAACAAAGTGCTCGTGACAACGCTCACGAAGCGCATGGCCGAGGATCTGACCGCATACATGAAGGAGGTCGGTGTCAGGGTAAGGTACCTTCATTCCGACATAGATACATTCGAGAGGGCGAAAATCATACGCGACATGCGTCTTGACCTGTTCGATGTTCTCGTCGGAATCAACCTTCTGCGTGAAGGTCTTGACATTCCGGAGATCGGGCTTGTTGCGATACTCGATGCAGACAAGGAAGGATTCCTGCGTTCGCGTACATCGCTCATCCAGACGATCGGACGTGCCGCAAGAAACAGCGACGGACGGATAATCATGTACGCCGATGTGATGACGGATTCGATGAGATGCGCCATCGAGGAAACCGACAGAAGACGCGGCATTCAGGAAGCATACAATAAAGAGAACGGGATAACTCCCACGACGATAAAGAAGGCCGTACGCGACCTGATCAGCATTCATAAGGAGATCGCGAAGGAAGAGGCAGGATTCGCAAAGGATCCTGAATCAATGAACAGGAAAGAACTTGAAAAGCTCATCGCCAGTGTCGAGAAGAAGATGAGAAGCGCGGCGGCGGAGCTTGATTTCGAAACGGCCGCACAGCTCAGAGACAGCATGATCGAGCTGAAGAAACACCTGGAGGATCTGTAATTGGGAAAGATCAGCATTGTAGTTCCTACATACAATGAGGCGGAGAACGTCGGGAATCTGGTGAACCAGATCGACTATGCTCTCCGGGGGATACAGTACGAAGTGATCTTCGTGGATGATTCCACGGATGATACCGTTAAGGCGATAAATAGCGTAATGGACGAAAATCCTAATGTCAGGATGGAGCACAGAACGACAGAGAAAGGTCTTGCGACCGCGGTGCTGAAAGGATTTTCGCTTGCAGACGGTGACTATATCGCGGTCATGGATGCGGATCTGCAGCATCCGCCTGCTATTTTAAGGTCGATGTATGCAGTGCTTGAAACTGGTGTCGATTTCTGCATTCCGTCGAGGTTCATACCGGGTGGGAGCGACGGAGGACTCGGTCCGTACCGTAAGCTTGTCTCAGGCGTGGCCAGATATATCGGCAAGATACTGCTTCCGTCACTGCGGAAGATAACCGACCCTACCAGCGGACTGTTCATGTTCAGAAGACAGGTCATAGATGGAGCGGACCTTCAGCCGATCGGCTGGAAGATCATGGTTGAGGTGCTCGCGATGGGAACATATTCGAGCATCGTTGAGATACCTTATAAGTTCCAGGCGCGTCCTGCCGGAGAATCCAAACTGTCATCGAAGGTTACCGTGGAGTATCTGCGCCAGGTCCTCGGGCTTATGAAAAGAGGCAAAAAGCAGAGCGGAGCAACAGTTACGAGATGGTCCGCCGATAGGCTCAAGAACGAGCTGGAAAGCTTGAAGTAATGGTATTCAGTTCAGTAATATTCCTGTGTTTTTTTCTGCCGGCCGTTGTGCTCGGCTATCATCTTCTGCCGAAGAAGGCGCGCAATGTCTGGCTTCTGATTGCGAGCCTCGGTTTTTATGCATGCGGGGGACCGCGGCATCTCATTTATCTCATTTCGTCGATAGTTTTCAATTTCCTTATAGGAATAGCGCTTTCAAAGCTTGCGCCCAAAGACGAAGGCGGCACTCATCCGGCGTCGCAGAAAGCGGTGCTTGCAGGCGCAGTCATTGTCAATATAGGCTCTCTCATATATTTCAAATATACGGGGATGATACTCGATAGCATCAGCGCCCTGTCGTCAAGGAACATCGACATCCCTTCGATCATACTGCCGATAGGCATTTCATTCTACTCGTTCCAGTGCGTGTCATACATCATAGATGTTTACCGGGGCGAGGGGACTGCAGTATCGGATCTTAAGGGGACACGTCATTCATCGAACCTGCTCGACTTTGCTCTTTATGTCACTTTCTTCCCGCAGCTTCTGCAGGGTCCGATCATACGATATCCGGATGTGAAGGATGCTCTTGAATCCCCTGTCATTACTCTTGAGGGAAATGTCCGCGGAATAGAGCGCTTCATAATCGGCCTTGCAAAGAAAGCGATAATCGCTAATACGCTAGGTGAAGTCAGCGAGAAGATTTTTGCTATAGAGACAGGAAGTCTTTCGTCTTCGGTTGCGTGGCTCGGCGCTGTGCTTTACACTCTCCAGATTTATTTTGATTTTGCGGGATATACCGATATGGCCATAGGCCTCGGCAGACTCTTCGGAATCCCGATTTGCGAGAACTTCAACTATCCTTACATTTCAAAGTCGATAACAGAGTTCTGGAGAAGATGGCACATATCTCTGTCGAACTGGTTCCGCGACTATCTGTACATACCGCTCGGCGGCAACAGGCGCGGCAATGTTTACGTCAATCTTCTCGTGGTTTTCCTTGCGACAGGCATATGGCACGGCGCGGCATGGGGCTTCATAGTATGGGGGCTCTGGCACGGCCTGTTCATGCTGATAGAGCGCGCGCTGAAAGGGAAGAAGGCTCCGATCCGTCTTCCGTCGGCTATCTCTTCGCTTATGAAATGGGGATATACGATGCTTGCAGTTACGCTCGGCTGGGTTCTTTTCAGGATAGAGGATCTGCCTGCATCGCTTTCATACATAAAGGTAATGTTCGGCCTCGAAAAGCATGAGTACAGCGCATTTTCGGTGCGCTTCTTCCTTGACGCGAGACTGTGGTTCTTCCTTATCATCGCGGTCATCGCGTGCGTTCCGTGGGCCCGCATCCTTCCGAGATATGCAGGCGAGAGGGTAGCAGCGCTTTCGGAAAGCAATGCGCCGCTTCCTAGGATAGCAAGGCATGCAGGACTTATAGTGCTTCTTGTGATAAGCTTCATCTTCATAGTCAACACAACGTATTCACCGTTCATCTACTTCCAGTTCTGATGATGGAACTGGACGGAAAGAACTAGAAATATATGGGTAAGATAAAGATCGAAAAAAACAGCATACCGTCTGTCGCGTTCATAGCGGTGTTCTTTATGCTTCTCGTGCTTCCCGCGCTTCTTCTCAACGTAAAGAGTGAGCAGATGTCCGAGTATGAGAACAAGATGCTCGAGGAATGGCCCGAGTTTGAGGCTTCTGAAGATTACATGAAGTCCGTCTACAACTATGTCAATGACAGGATCGGATTCCGTGAGGGTGCGATCGCAGTCTATACCGAGGCGAACAATGCGCTGTTCGGAGCAATGGTCAACCCGCTTTTCATGTGGGGCGAGGAAGGTCACATCTACTACAAGGATAAGGACTACATCGCGGCTTTCCAGCATCTGAACACCGACAGGGAATACATCGATTCCATGGTTGATTTTCTGGAGAAGACTGATGATTATCTTTCCTCTAAGGACATCAGGTTCCTCTATTTTGTCTGCCCCGACAAGAAGACGATATATCCTGAGTACTTCCCGAAGACCGTTTATGCCGACGGCAGAAGGGAATCGGTTCTTGATTATCTTGATGAGAAGATGGCGGCATCTTCCGTCTGCTATATCGATCCGAAAGAGCAGCTCCTTTCGGCGAAAGGCGATGAGCTTCTTTACAACAAGCTTTATGACGTCACTCACTGGAATGACAGGGGGGCGTTCATAGGACATAAGCTCATTGATGAGAAAGTCCAGCAGTGGTTCGATGATGTTCCGCCGCTTACCGAGGACAGCTTCGAGCTCAATACGGTGCATGTCGATTCGCTCGACAATGCGAAGTTTGCGATCGACGAGGACGTGCCGCTATACTCGCTCGTAGACGATCAGACGGCGGACTACACGGAGCTTCTCAAGACCGCAATGGACTGCAATACGGATACGTTCTATACGCACCACATAAATGCGACGGCGCCGAATGACAGACGGCTTCTTGTGTTTACCGACAGCTATTTCCAGTCGTATCAGAAGTTCTACGATAACCGCTTTAAAGAGGTTTATTTTGTCCACCGTCAGAATTACGATTACGTTCAGTACTTCGTCAATCTGACGTTTCCGGACATGGTGATCTTTGAGACTGCTGAGAGGTCGATCTCGAGCGAGATGCCCGTGATGAGCGATTTTAGCGGATACTATTATGAACCGCCTTATAAGGGGAGCGGCGGCTTCGCCGAAAATCCTTCCGTCACCTATGAAGTTACCGGCGTAAAAGGCGGAAGGGTCGAAGGCTCTTATATATATCTCGATCCGGCAGACACGACGCCGATCTTCAGGATGGATGCGGTGATAAACGCACCCGAGGAAATGGGACATCTGAACGTTTACGCCAGAACCGAGGACGAGTGCATAGAGACTGATTACTGCAAGCTCCACAGGCAGTCGGCCGAAGAGGGCGTTGACAGATTTTCGCTGAGCATACAGAGACGTTTCATGTCGCAGCAGGAGATAGAGCTTTTTGCCGTAAGTGCTTCCGGCGAAGAAATCATGCTTGAGACATTCGAGGTGAAATACGATGGCTGAGATAAAAAAGCCCCTGATAAAAATACGGGGAGCCAAAGAGCATAACCTTAACGACATAGATATTGACATTCCGAGGAATGAACTCGTGGTCCTCACGGGACTTTCCGGATCGGGAAAATCATCTCTCGCGTTTGACACGATCTACGCAGAGGGGCAGAGAAGATACATGGAATCCCTGTCATCCTATGCAAGGCAGTTCCTAGGTCAGATGGAAAAGCCGGAGGTCGACTCAATAGAGGGTCTTCCGCCTGCTATCTCCATCGATCAGAAATCCACGAACAAAAATCCGAGATCTACTGTCGGCACGGTGACTGAGATCTATGATTATTTCCGTCTTCTGTTCGCAAGGTGCGGGATTCCTCACTGCCCGGTATGCGGCAAGGAGATAATGCGCCAGAGCGTGGATCAGATGACGGATGCCGTTCTCGCGCTCCCTGAAGGAACTAAGATACAGCTTCTCGCACCGGTCGTTCGGGGAAGAAAGGGCGAACATTCGAAAGTGTTCGAGCGCGCCGCAAGAAGCGGCTATGTACGTGTGCGCGTCGACGGCAGCATGTATGAACTGTCTGAGGAAATAAAGCTCGACAAGAACATAAAGCATAACATCGAGATAATCGTGGACAGGCTGGTAGTAAAGCCCGGCATTGAAAAGAGGCTCACCGATTCTTTGGAAAATGTCATGCAGCTGTCCGACGGACTCGTCTATGTCGACGTCATCGGCGGCGAGGAGATGTCATTTTCGCAGAGCTTTTCATGTCCGGACTGCAACATCAGTATAGACGAGATAGAGCCGCGAAGTTTTTCGTTCAACAATCCTTTCGGCGCATGCGAAGAATGCGCGGGACTCGGATACAAGATGAAGTTCGACGAGGACCTGATAATACCTGACAAGTCGCTATCCATCATGGAAGGTGCGATCGTCGTTCCGGGCTGGCAGTCATGCAACGATAAGAGCAGCTTCACTTATGCCACGCTCGATGCGATGCGGAAGAAATATAAGTTCAGCCTTGATACGCCTTTCGAAAAATATCCGAAGAGAGTGCATGACCTTATCATAGACGGGACAGGCGGAGAAGTCCTTAAAGTTTCCTACAAGGGAATGAGAGGAGAGGGTGTTTATGATGTGCCATTTGAAGGACTTATAAGGAACGTCGAGAGAAGATACAGGGAAACTGCATCAGAAAGCTCAAAGGCTGAATATGAGACATTCATGAGATTCACTCCGTGCGGATCATGCGGAGGAAAGAGGCTCAAGAAGGCGGCACTGGCCGTCACGATCGCAGATAAGAACATCCATGAGATGACGGATATGAACATTACCGCCCTCAAGGAATTCATAGACACGATGAAGCTTTCCAAGCAGCAGGAACTCATCGGCGCGAGGATTTTAAAGGAGATAAGATCAAGGCTCGGATTCCTTGTGGAAGTCGGGCTCGGATATCTGACGCTTTCTAGGGCGACAGGGTCGCTTTCCGGAGGGGAAGCGCAGAGGATAAGGCTCGCCACCCAGATAGGCTCAGGTCTTGTGGGCGTTGCCTACATACTCGACGAGCCGAGCATAGGTCTTCACCAGAGGGACAACGGCAAACTGCTCGGGGCGCTCAAGAACCTGCGGGATCTAGGCAACACTCTCATTGTAGTTGAGCATGACGAGGAGACGATAAGGAGTGCCGATTACATTGTCGACATAGGACCCGGCGCAGGAAGCGAGGGCGGAAATGTCGTCATAACCGGGACTTTAGAGGACATTACAGGCAATCCGGAATCGATCACGGGAAAATATCTTAACCATGAGCTTTTCATACCCGTTCCGAAAAAGAGAAGACCTGCTGCGAAATTTCTTAAGATCAAAGGCGCGTGTGAGAACAATCTGAAGAACATCAGCGTTGACATACCGCTCGGAGTGTTCACATGCGTGACAGGCGTTTCGGGTTCGGGAAAGAGCTCGCTGATAAATGAGATACTGTACAAGCGTCTGGCCCACGATCTTAACCGTGCGCGTACTATACCCGGAAAGCATAAGACGATAGAGGGCATAGAGGAGCTCGATAAGATCATAGCGATAGACCAGTCTCCGATAGGAAGGACGCCGAGATCGAATCCCGCAACTTATACGGGAGCTTTCGATCTTATCCGTGACCTTTTCGCGACAACGAAGGACGCAAGGGAGAGAGGATACGCAAAAGGACGGTTCTCCTTTAACGTTAAGGGCGGAAGATGCGAAGCCTGCAGCGGAGATGGTATAATAAAGATCGAGATGCATTTCCTTCCCGACGTTTACGTTCCGTGCGAAGTCTGCAAGGGAAAGAGATACAACAGAGAAACACTCGAGGTGAAGTACAAGGGCAAGAGCATATATGATGTGCTTGACATGACCGTTGAGGAGGCGCTTCCGTTCTTTGAGAACATACCTGCGATCAAGAGAAAGATCGAAACGTTGAATGAGGTCGGACTCGGATACATAAAGCTCGGACAGCCTTCGACGACGCTCTCGGGAGGAGAAGCACAGCGTATCAAGCTTGCTACCGAACTGTCGAGAAGAAGCACCGGAAAGACGATTTATATACTCGATGAGCCTACGACGGGACTTCATTTCGCGGATGTCCACAAACTCGTTGAGATACTGCAGCGGCTTACAGACGGCGGAAACACGGTCGTTGTCATAGAGCATAATCTTGATGTCATAAAGACCGCCGACTATATAATCGACCTCGGCCCGGAAGGCGGAGACGGAGGCGGCCGTGTAGTTGCAAGCGGTACTCCCGAGGAGGTCGCGAAGAATAAAAAATCATTCACGGGAGCTTTCATAGCTCCGCTTCTGAAAAGAGACAGGAAATAATGTACAACAGATTTTTCAAAAGATTCATCGATCTAGTGCTGTCATCGATCGGGATAGTGATCGCCGCGATCCCTATGCTCATTGTGGCGGTGCTCATCAAGGCCGATTCGCCCGGACCTGTTTTTTTCAGGCAGAAACGTGTCGGAATAAATAAGACGCATTTCATGATAATGAAGTTCCGCTCGATGCCGGTCACTGCGCCGAAAGATACGCCGACTCATGAGCTGAAGGATGCATCATCGCTCCTTTCGCCTTTCCAGGAGGCAATCAGGAAGTATTCGATAGATGAGCTGCCTCAGCTTTTCAATATTTTTGCAGGTCAGATGAGTTTCGTCGGACCGCGCCCCGCACTGTGGAATCAGTATGACCTTCTTGAAGAGAGGGATAAATACGGCGCGAACGGCGTTAAGCCCGGGCTTACGGGATGGGCGCAGATAAACGGAAGGGATGAGCTTCCGATAGCTGTCAAGGCGGCATACGACGGGGAGTACGTTAAGAACTTGAGCTTTGCTTTTGATGTTAAGTGTTTCTTCAGAACGTTCTTTGCGGTCGCGAAGGCCGAAGGAGTGACCGAAGGCGGTACAGGCAGCATGGAATCCGCCGGAGCTTCTTCTGATAACGGTTCTTCCCAAAACGGTAAATAAAATGTACGAAATACTTGCCATAACAGGAATAACGGGAAAGACGGGACAGGCGTTCGCGTACAACCTCGAGAAGCATGCGGATACGATAAAGGCCATGTTCCCGGGAGGGATACGCCTTCTGCTGCATAAGGAGAGAGGAAGGGATGCCGACATTCTGCCTTCTTTCGAGGTAGAGAGAATGTACGGCGATCTTGAGGATGAGCTTTTCCTTTCCGAGGCGCTGCTCGGTGTCGATACGATAGTCCATATCGCCGGGATCCACTGGTCGAGACAGCTTACGACGGCCGCGGCGGGAAATTTCGTAAGAAGGATGATAGCGGTGCACACGACCGGCATTTATTCAAAGTACAAGGAAGCC
Source organism: Lachnospiraceae bacterium (assembly GCA_024691425.1). GTDB lineage: Bacteria > Bacillota > Clostridia > Lachnospirales > Lachnospiraceae > UBA2868. The sequence continues at coordinate 105,644 of JAILNQ010000123.1, read as the reverse complement.
GGCGAGGAATACCGTAACATAGATGATTTCGTTTATATGATGTGCAGGAGCAAGAACATAATCCTGTCAATACTGCGTCCTACGATGATCTACGGGACGATAAATGACAGGAACGTTGCGACGTTCATCAAGATGGTTGATAAACTGCCGGTGATGCCGGTCGTTAATAACGCGCTGTACGAACTCCAGCCGGTGCATTTCGAGGACCTCGGAAGAGCTTACTATGACGTTCTTATCAACGAGAGCATAACCGGCGGGCATGATTACATACTCTCGGGCGGAGAGGAGATAATGCTCCGTGACATGCTCATCGAAATGGGAGCATATCTGTCAAAGAAAATGAGATTCGTGAATGTGCCCTTCCCTATAGCTTACGGCGGTGCATGGCTTCTGTATCTTCTTTCTGCTATGAAAATCGACCTGCGCGAGAAAGTACAGAGACTGTGCGAACCAAGAGTCTATCCACATGAAGAGGCTTCGCGCGACTTCGGATACAGCCCGAGGACGTTTCGCAGCGCGATAGGCGATGAGGTGCGTGAATACATGGAAGCAACGGGCAGGATAAGAAAAGATCGGAAGATGGAAGAATGAAGATTTTAACGGTCTGCCAATACTATCATCCGGAGCCTTTCCGCATACATGAAGTATGCGAGGAGCTTGCCGCGCGCGGACATGAAGTCACGGTGCTCACCGGTCTTCCGAACTATCCGATGGGCGTAATTCCGGAGGAATACAGGGGCAGGAAGCACCGCAGGGAAACTGTCAACAAAGTGAAGGTGATCCGTGTAAAAGAGCGCCCGAGAAAACCCGGGAAAGCAGGGCTTGCCATGAACTATGTATCGTTCGTCTGGCACGCCGGATTTACTGCGTTTACGATGAAAAAGGATTTCGACGTGATCTTCGTCTATCAGCTCTCACCTGTTCTGATGGCGATCCCGGCTTATGTCGCAAAGTGGTTCTCGAAGACAAAGAAGATCATGATCTACTGTCTCGACCTCTGGCCCGAAAGTCTTACAAGTCTCGGGATAAGCAGGGAAAGCCTGTTCTTCAGGTTCATGAGATCCGTCAGCATCAGGATATATAAAGGGGCCGCCGCGATAGGATATACTTCGCGTAAATTCGGAGATTATTTTTCTGGCCAGCTCGGTCTCAAAGATAAAAAATACATGCACATTCCGCAGTTTGCGGATGAGCTTTTCTCGGATATCGAGGCCGAGACCGGCGATAAAGAAACCATAGATTACGTCTTTGCCGGTAACATCGGAATGATGCAGAGCGTTGAGACGATCGTGAAGGCTGCCGCGCTCGCTTCCGATGAGCGGATCAGATGGCATATCGTAGGTGATGGGTTCGCTCTTGAGGCGTGCAAGAAGCTTGCTGAAGACATGAAAACCGATAAGGTGATTTTCTACGGACGGCTTCCGGTTGAAGAGATGCCGAAGTTCTACAGCATGGCAGATGCGATGATAGTGACCCTCGCCGGAGGCATGATAAGCTATACGCTCCCCGGCAAGATCCAGTCATACATGGCAGCAGGCAAAGCGGTCATAGCTGCCGCGGACGGTGAGACGAAGACCGTCATTGAAGAGAGCGGATGCGGACTGTGCGCTCCCGCAGGCGATGAGAAGGCGCTTGCCGAGCTCGCCGATAAGATGGCCGCCCAAAATGATTTTGCCCGCATGGGCGAAAATTCAAGAAAGTATTACAACCTTCATTTCACGAAGAAGAACCATGTTGATCTCATAGAAAAACTTCTGTCCGAGTAAAGGAAAGTAAAATGGCAGACATTACCGCGATAATCCTGACGAAGAACGAAGAAGTGAATATAAGAAAATGCATCCTCTCCATCAAGCCGATAGTGAAGAGGATAATCGTCGTTGATTCGGGAAGCACGGACGGAACTGCTGCGGCCGCAGAGGCTCTCGGCGCAGAGGTGATGGTAAATGAGATGAGTCCGTTCCTGTACGCGAAGCAGTTCCTTTATGCTATGGAGAACGGAAACATTCAGACGAAGTGGGTGTTCCGCTTCGATGCTGACGAGGAGCTGACGGAAGAATCTGCGAAAGAGATAGAGAAGCTCTGCAACGAGAATGAGGACACGGACGTTAACGGCATAGTCGTGAGGTTCGAGGTGAACTTCATGGGCAGGGCGATCCGCCATGGGGGTGTCTATCCCCTGAGGAAGCTTCTTCTTTTCAAGTACGGCAAAGGCAACATAGAGGACAGGTGCATGGACGAGCACTGCGTTCTTTTCGAAGGCAGAAGCGTTGAGGTTGTGCATGACAGCCTGCACCACGACGATAAAGGGCTGACGGCCTGGATAGATAAGCACAACGGCTATTCGACGAGGGAGATGCAGGATTACTTCAATAGCGTAGAGTCGAAGGAAGCTACCGGACTTTCGGGCGAGCATGCTCTTGATGCGAAGGCTAAGTTCAAGAGATTCCTGCGCTGGAAGATCTATTACAGGCTTCCTGCCGGATTCCGTGCATATGCGTATTATTTCTACCGCTATTACATCCGCTTCGGATTCCTCGACGGAAGAGAAGGAAAGATATTCTGCTTCATGCAGGCCTACTGGTACAGATTCCTCGTGGACGCGAAAATTTTCGAAGCAGAAAAACAAAGAGGCAAAAACAGGACTTAATTCTCATTCGGCAGGTGAAACATGAGAAAAATCCTTATCATTACAGGAAGATATCTGCCCGGATACCGTGACGGAGGTCCGGTCCGCTCGATAGAGAATCTCACCGAGTGGATGGGCGATGAATACGATTTCCGTATAATGTGCCTGGACCGGGACCACGGGGATACGGTTCCTTATCCGGACATCAGAACTGACGGGTACAACCAGGTCGGGAAAGCGAAAGTCTGGTATGTCCCGGCTTTTTCCGAGGATGTGATCGAGTTCCTTGGCGAAGACGCGGATGTTGTGTACGTGTGCGGACCGTACGGAGATTATTCACGCATGGCCATGGGCCTTAAGAAGAGCGGGAAGATCAAAGCTCCGCTTTATGTCGCATCTATGGGTTCGTTCTCTCCTGAAGCCTTCCGTATAAAAGGCCTCAAGAAGAAGCTCTACATAGCATATATGAAAAAATCCGGGATGTTCCGCTTGGTCACCTGGTCGGTAACGTCCATGCGTGAGGCGAAGGAGCTTGGCGCGATAGTCGGGAATGACAGCAGATGCGTGATAGCGGCGGACCTTCCGAGACGCGGCACAACGGAGCATTCACACATCAAAGAGGAAGGCGCGCTGAAGCTCGTATTCCTGTCGCGCATATCGCGCAAGAAAAATCTTGATGCTATACCCGACATATTAAGACTGGCCGATGAGAACATCCATATAAAGCTTGACATATACGGAACGCCGGAAGATGGGGCATACCTGAGACAGTGTCTTGACAAGCTCGACAGGCTTAAGAAAACCCATCCTTACTGCAAGTGGGAATACAAGGGCGAAGCCGACAGCACGAAGGTCCCGCAGATCTTTGCATCTTATGATGCGTTCCTGTTTCCGACTCTCGGAGAAAACTACGGCCATGTCATAGCGGAGAGCCTTTCTGCAGGATGTGTGCCGATAGTAAGCGATACAACCCCATGGCTCGATTTTAATGAAAAAGGCTGCGGCTACGTATGCTCTGATGTCATGGCATACGTGAAGGCTATTGAAGAGCTTGCCGCCATGCCTGAAGAAGAACTCATGAAGATGCAGGAAAAATGTTATTCCTACATCAGTGCGGTAAATGAACGCTCGGTAACAAAATCGGGCTACAGAACTATTTTCGGCTGATTCTTGCTAAAGTTTTTCATACATTGTCCGATATATATATCAGACATGCAGGGAAGCAGCGTAAAACGGATGGAACCGATCCTGTTTTATGCTGCTTTTATGTATGCGCAACAGGAACTTTTTGAATTGAAAATCATACCGCTTTGAGTTATACTATAGTCCGTAAAAGTTTGTTAAAAAGCGTTGAAAGGGGAATAACATGCTTTACTCGGATATAGGTATAGACCTCGGAACGGCCAGCGTGCTCGTATATGTAAGGGGGCGGGGCGTTGTGCTCAAAGAGCCTTCTGTTATAGCTCTTGACACCGACACCAACACGATAAGGGCCATCGGTGAGGAAGCGAGGATGATGCTCGGAAGGACGCCGGGCAATATAGTTGCAATAAGACCGTTACGTCAGGGAGTTATCTCGGATTACACGACAACCGAGAAGATGCTCAAGTATTTCATACAGAAGGCTGTAGGAAGAAAGAACTTCCGTAAGCCGAGGATCAGCGTATGCGTTCCTTCAGGCGTTACCGAAGTTGAGAAGAAAGCGGTTGAGGATGCTACATATCAGGCAGGTGCCAGATATGTTGAGATCATAGAGGAACCGATCGCCGCGGCTATAGGTGCCGGAATAGACATAGGCAGGCCCTGCGGCAACATGATAGTAGATATTGGCGGAGGTACAACGGATATCGCGGTCATCTCGCTCGGAGGAGCCGTAGTATCCACTTCGATAAAGGTTGCAGGCGATGATTTTGACGAAGCTATCGTCAGATACATGAGAAAGAAGCACAACCTTCTGATCGGAGACAATACAGCCGAAGATATCAAGATAAAGATAGGTACGGCGTTCAAACGCCCGGAGATAGAGTACCTTGAGGTTACGGGACGTAACCTTGTAACAGGCCTTCCGAGAACCGTTAAGGTTTCGTCAGAGGAGACAGAGGAAGCGCTGAGGGATACAACAGGACAGGTCGTTGAGGCGATACATTCAGTTCTTGAGAAGACGCCTCCCGAACTTGCGGCAGATATAGCGGCAAGGGGAATAGTTCTTACAGGAGGCGGAAGCCTTCTTCGGGGACTTGAAGACCTGATAGCGTACAAGACAGGTATCAATACGATGACGGCGGAAGATCCGATGACGGCCGTTGCGATAGGAACCGGAAAGTACGTAGAATTCCTGGCCGGATATACCGAAAGCGTTAACTGATATACAGCAATTTACATTTGAAAAGGGGAGTATGAATGGTAAAGGGACTGTACACATCAGCAACCGGAATGATAAACGAGCAGAGAAGGGTAGATGTGCTCGCTAACAATCTGGCCAATTCGTCGACCACCGGCTTCAAGGCCGAGGGGTCCACATCAGAATCGTTTTATGACGTTCTGGCATACAAGATCAAAGATACATCCGAACCGTTTGCCGCAAGGAGGCTCGGAGCCATGAATTTAGGTGTCAAGATAGGCGAGACCTATACTGACTACTCGGAAGGCTCCTTCATCACTACGGGAAACGATTACGATATGGCCCTTTCGGGCAAAGGCTTCTTCGCGATTGAATTCACGGGCAAGGACGGCACGGTATCTACCAAATACACGAGAGCCGGAGATTTCATAGTAAACTCTGCCGGCAATCTCGTGAACAAGAACGGAGATTACGTGCTCGACACCGCCGGACAGCACATAACTCTCGATCCTCTCGTAAAGCCCACCATGGGACTTGACGGAACGATATATCAGAACGGCAACGCCGTCGCGACTATACAGATTCAGGACTTCGAGGATTACAATTACCTGAAGAAATACGGCGAGAACTACTATGATGTCATTGAAGGCGCTACGCCGATCGATTCCGTCGCGACCATCTATAACGGAATGCTCGAGGCATCTAACGTTCAGACAGTCAAGGAAATGGTCAATCTGATCAACTATCAGAGAGCCTACGAGACGAACCAGAAGATGATACAGGCACATAACGAGACTTTAGAAGTAGCAGTCAATGACCTTGGTAAAGTATAAAGATTAAGAACTGAAGGTATCTGAAGATAAGGAGGAAGATATGGTCAGAGCACTTTGGAGCGGTGCATCAGGAATGATCGCACAGCAGACGAACGTTGATACTATCGCGAACAACTTAGCGAACGTCAATACCGTCGGATACAAGACAGAACAGAATGAGTTCAAATCACTTCTGTACCAGGAGATCCAGACGAGAACAACTACGGCTAACGGAATCCAGAAGCCTGTCGGTGCACAGGTCGGACTCGGCGTAAGAAATGCGGCGATCACATCAGAGTTCACGCAGGGTGCATTCCAGGCATCGGAGAGCACAACGAGCTTCGCGATAAGCGGCGAGGGATTCTTTGCTCTTCAGAACAACGGACAGACGATGTACACCCGTAACGGTGATTTTCACTTCGCGATCGGCCCGGGCAACCAGATGTGGCTGACGTCTTCTGACGGTTATCCCGTTCTCAATACGACAGGACAGCCCATAACGATCCCTGCGGATTACATTTCGAGCAAGGTTCAGGTAGATGCGAGCGGACAGCTCACTTATCCTGATGCGAACAACAACCAGCAGCCGATACCGGGAATGCAGATAGGAATGTTCCAGTTCCAGAATGCGAGCGGACTTTTCAAGACGGGCGGTACGATGTATCTTCCGACAGAGGCATCCGGGCCGGCACTTAATGAGGCAACGAACGGAGCGCTTACGAAGTCCGAGATCAGACAGGGATATTTAGAAGCATCAAACGTTCAGGTAGCGGATGAGATGGTCAATCTGATAATCGCGCAGCGTGCGTACGAGCTCAATTCGAAAGTCATCACGACATCGGATTCAATGCTCCAGGTAGCTAACGAACTTAAGAGGTGATCTTAATGGATATAGGCAGCTTATACAGTGATTATTTAACTTCAACTGCATCAAAGGCGAGCAATCTTGAGAGAACTCTCCAGGGAACGAACAGCAGGAACAGCGATGACGAGCTGCTCGAAGCCTGCAAGCAGTTTGAAGCATATTTCTATGAGCAGGTCTTCAAGAACATGGAGAAGGCTATGGTGCCCTCCGATGATTCAGACGCCAACCACACTCTGATCGATTACTACAAGGAAAACCTCATTGCCGAATACAGCAAGGACATCGTCAATCAGAGCGGAGGCGGAAGCAATACTCTCGCACAGCAGCTCTATGAGCAGATGAAGAGGAACTATTCAATTCAGGAATAATGGAAATACTTTCCGGTTACATCAAGCACATCATTTATTCCAACAGGGATAACGGATATACGGTATTCGAACTTGCCACCGACACAGAAGAAATAACCTGTGTCGGTGCTTTGCATGCCGCCTCGGAAGGGGAATGCGTGAAGCTTTCCGGAGACTATACGGTTCACAATGTGTACGGCAGGCAGTTCGCTTTTACTGAATATGAGTCCATAGAGTCAGAAGATGAAGCCGACATACTGAGATATCTTTCTTCGGGAGCGATAAAAGGCATAGGTCCGTCGCTTGCAGGACGGATAGTTGACAGGTTTTCTTCTGATACGTTCCGTGTGATGGAAGAAGAACCCGAGCTTCTTGCTGAGGTCCGTGGCATATCGGCCAGAAAAGCGCAGGAGATCGGCGCAGTCTTTGCTGAAATGAGGGATCTTCGCAAGGTCATGATCTTCCTTCAGAAGTTCGGCATATCCAACAATCTTGCAAATAAGATATACAGGAAATACAAAAGCGCCATTTATGATGTCATGGAGCAGAATCCGTACAGGCTTGCAGAGGATATCGAAGGCGTGGGATTTTCGACCGCCGACGAGATAGCGATGGCTTCGGGCTTTGACAGGGGAAGCGCATTCCGTGTAAGGAGCGGGATAAAATATGCCCTGCAGCTTGCGGTGGCAGAGGGCCATATCTATGTTCCTATGGAGCTGCTCATTGCAAGATCTGTCAGGCTTCTTAACGTCGAAGAGGATTTTATCAGATCCGAATGCAGCAATATGGCAATGGAAAGAAAGCTCGTCATCAAGATGAAGGACGACGTTGCAAGGGTGTATTCTCCGCCGCTTTATTACATGGAGACAGGATGCGCGGTCATGCTGAACAGGCTTGATGTAGTGATCGATCCGCAGACCGGCAGGATAAGGGAGAGGATAAAAGACCTCGAGGATGAGGATACGCCTCTAGAGGAAAAGCAGATAGAAGCCGCGGTTTCTGCGATATCGAACGGAGTAAGCGTTATAACCGGAGGACCGGGAACCGGAAAGACGACGATAATAAACGTTCTCATAAAATACCTGCGCCTTACGGGAGAGGATTTTGCGCTTGCCGCACCGACCGGAAGGGCAGCGAAGAGAATGTCAGAGATGACCGGTTACGAGAGCTCGACAGTCCAGAGGCTTCTAGGGCTTTCGCCATCAGGAGAAGGAGCTTTTTCATACGAATACAACGATGAAAATCCTCTCGAGATCGATACTGTCATAGTAGATGAGATGTCCATGGTAGATCTGCCGCTTTTAAAGGCGCTGCTTTCGGCGCTCGTTCCGGGAACGCGCCTCATCATGGTAGGCGACACCGATCAGCTCCCGTCCGTAGGTCCGGGAAGCGTTCTGAAGGACATCATCTCATCAGGCTGTTTTCCGGTCACGAAGCTTGACAAGATATTCAGGCAGGATGAGGCGAGCGACATTATAGTGAATGCGCATCTGATAAATGCGGGAACAATGCCGAAGCTCGACAACAAAAGCAGTGATTTCTTCATGCTGAAACGTTCCGATGTCGACCAGATACTCGGCAACATGGTAACACTCATAAAGGACAAACTGCCCGGGTATGTGAATGCCAGGCCGTTTGACATACAGGTGCTTACACCGATGAGAAAGGGGCCGCTCGGCGTTGAGAGCCTCAATCCGATACTGCAGAAGTATCTGAATCCGCCGTCACCGTCAAAGCGCGAGAAGGAATACGGCGGCACGCTTTTCCGTGAAGGCGACAAGATCATGCAGATACGGAACAACTACCAGCTTGAATGGGAGACGATAGGCAAATACGGAATAGCCGTAGATAAAGGCCTCGGAGTTTTCAACGGAGATATGGGAACTGTCGGTTCCATAGACGAATTTTCAGAAATGATGGAGGTCGTGTATGAGGAGGACCGCAGAGTTCTTTATCCTTTTGCGAATCTTGACGAGCTCGAGCTCGCATATGCAGTGACTATTCATAAGTCCCAGGGAAGCGAGTACCCTGCGGTCATACTGCCGCTTCTTACCGGCCCGAAGCAGCTGTTCAACAGGAATCTTCTGTACACCGCGGTGACAAGGGCAAAAAAATGCGTTGTCATCCTCGGAAAGCAGGAGACAGTGGCGCAGATGGTAGAAAATGCGGATGAACTGAAGCGGTACACGAGCCTTGATGAGGCGCTGATCGAAACAGGGGTGACGGATGAGAATTAGAAAGATTCCGGCCCTATTAACCGATATGCTTTTTCCGCGCATCTGCCCGGTGTGCAACCGGATAGTGTCCCCGTTCGGTGCAGATATATGCACGGACTGCATTCAGAAGCTGACTTTTGTAAATGAGCCGGTCTGCGCTCGCTGCGGAAAGCCATTGGATGAAGAAGGAGACCTTTGCAGCGACTGCGCGAACATGGACCATGTATACGAAAAAGGGTGCGCGGCGCTCGTATATGACGAGTACATAAGCAAGAGCATTTACAGGTTCAAATACAACGGCAAACAGGAATTTTCGCACTTCTACGGACGCATCATGAGCGAAAGGCTCGGAGATATTATAAAAAGCTGGAATGTTGAAGCCATAGTTCCGGTACCTGTCCACAGAAGCAAGCTGAAAAAAAGGGGATACAACCAGGCGGCGCTTATCGCAAAAGAGCTTTCTAAAAGGCTTAAAATCCCTGTGAACGAGGCGCTGGTGATACGTACTGCAGATACGAAGGTTCAGAAAAATCTCGGTGCCAGAGAGCGCCAAAATAATCTTAAAGGGGCTTTTAAAGTACCCCGAAATAGTGTAGAATTAAATACGGTTTTGATAGTGGATGATATATACACAACGGGTGCAACGGTTGATTCCGTGGCAAGATGCCTGAAAGGGGCGGGCGTCAGTAGTGTTTATTCTGCTACACTATGCATCGGGAGGGGAAACTGATGTACGCCATTTCAGGAGGAAAGAATAATGGATGTTAAGAACTGTAAAAGATGCAGGAGACTGTTCAATTATATAGGCGGTCCGAATCTTTGCCCTCAGTGCCGTGAGGAGCTCGAAAAGAAATTCCAGGAGGTCAAGAAATATCTGTTTGACAACCGCGGAGCTACAATTTCGGACGTAGTAGAGAACTGTGAGATAGACGAAGGCCAGATCCGCCAGTGGATCAGAGAAGAAAGGCTGGAGTTCTCGGCAGGAGTAGATATAGGAGTCACCTGCGAGAAGTGCGGAGCTCCGATAACTTCAGGCCGTTTCTGTGAAAAGTGCAAATCCTCGATGATCAACGACCTCCAGTCCGCAGGACGCAGGCCCGAGCCTGAGGCACCGAAGCCGGAGAAGACGCAGACACGTGAGAACAAGATGAGATTCCTGAATCAGTGATGCTATGCTAAATAAAGAAAGAATCAGGCTGATGACGCGAATGGCCGCGTATGAAGAACATCAGGGAAAGAAAGATATTTCCATCTCCGAATACTTCAGAGGCGACTACATCAGCTTCCAATTACTGAAGTCCGCAATCTATGCCACCGTTGGGTTTGCCCTGGCGGTGGCTATGTATGTTTTATATAACATGGAGACTTTTCTTGAGGACTTCTATAAAATGGATGTCATTGAATTCTTAAAGGACATCCTTTCAAAGTACTGTCTGGTCATGGCAATCTATCTCGTCGTATCATATTTTGTCTACAGCTACAGATATCACAGGGCCAAGAAACACGTTAAACAGTACAATCAGCTTCTGCGCGCGCTTTTGCAGATGATAAACATAGACCGTAAAGGAAGGAAGCAATAATGGAGTCACTACTCATCATCAAACAGCAGCTTGCGCGATTTTATACGAGGTTTGAAGCCTACATAGTACCGGCGCTCAAATTCCTCGCAATGTTCTTCGCGCTTCTGTTCGTAGGAAACAGTGTCGGCTTCATGACAAAGCTCAAGAATCCGGCGATCGTGCTCATTATCTCGCTTCTGTGCTCATTCCTGCCGACCAATGTAATCGTTCTTATGGCCGGACTTGTGATAGTTGCGCATATGTATGCCCTGTCGCTTGAATGCGCGGTTGTTGTGCTTTTCATATTCATCATAATGTATGCCCTGTATTTCAGGTTCACTCCGGGAGATGCGATAGTCGTGCTGCTGACCCCTGTAGCGTTCGCGCTGCATATCCCGTATGTCATGCCTCTTGCGATGGGTTTTGTCGGAAATCCTATCTCATGCATTTCCGTCGGATGCGGAACTGCTGTGTATTACATACTTCACTACGTCAGTGAGCATCAGGATGCCCTTTCTGGCGGAGGCGGCGGAGAACTTGATGTGGAAAATATGATGGGCGGCTTCAAAACGGTCATTGACGGCATACTGAAAAATGATGTCATGATCGTGATGATAGTCACGTTTGCCGCTACGATCATAGCGGTTTACCTTATCCGCAGACTGAAGATCAACCATTCGTGGCACATTGCCCTCGGTGCAGGCATTATCGTCTGCTTCGTTGTGCTCCTTGTATCCTCTATGGTGCTTGATGCGGAGGTCGGCATAGGCGGTGCGATACTCAGCCTGTTCTTCTCGGCGCTTATCGTGCTTGTACTGCAGTTCTTCATTTTCAACGTTGATTATTCCCGGGCTGAATATGTGCAGTTTGAGGATGACGAATACTACTATTATGTCAAAGCGGTTCCGAAGATCACGCTGGAGGCTCCCGAAGTCAGAGTCAGAAGGAACAACGTGCGCCGCAATGATGATGATTATGATGATGAGGACGATTTCTGATGCCGGAAATTATTGAATCCATAACTTCATTCATCGAAAGATATGTCACATGGCTGTCGATCCCCTCGATCAAGTGGACCGATATTCTTGAAGTGCTCATTATTTCTGTTCTTCTGTACAGAGTCCTTGCATGGATCAAGGAATCCAAGGCATGGTCGCTGCTGAAGGGAATTCTGGTCATTCTAGTCTTTGTTATAGTTGCGGCAATGCTGTCCATGACAACGATACTGTGGATAGCGAAAAATATTTTCGGCGTAGCCGTTACGGCTATGGTTGTCGTGTTCCAGCCGGAGCTGCGAAAAGCCCTGGAACAGCTCGGCAGAAGGAAGGTCTTTTCGATATTCCAGTTCGATAACAGAATAGCCGGAGAGCGTTTCTCCGATGAGACGATAAATGAGATCGTCCGCGGCGCGTTCGAGATGGGCAGGGCGAAAACCGGCGCCCTCATCGTCATAGCGCAGAGCGAGTCGCTGACTGATTATGAGAAAACAGGTATATACCTCGATGCCGAGATATCAAGCCAGCTTCTCATAAACATATTCGAGCATAATACCCCGCTTCATGACGGAGCGGTAATAGTCAAGGGAAACAGGATAGTATCGGCAACGTGCTATCTGCCGCTTTCCGAAAACATGGAGCTTTCAAAGGAGCTCGGAACAAGGCACCGTGCAGGTGTCGGAATATCCGAGGTTACCGATTCCATGACCGTGATCGTCTCTGAGGAGACGGGAAGGGTTTCGGTGGCATATGAAGGAAAGCTTACAAGAAACGTGGATCCGGAGCAGCTGAAAGAAATGCTCCGATTCGTGCAGGGTAAGACCTATGAAGAAAAGAAGATGCTCAGGATACTGAACAGAAAGGCCGGAAAATGAAAGATTTCTTCACGAAAAACCTCGGCCTGAAGATAGTCTCCGTTCTGGCGGCATTCGTCTTATGGCTGGTGGTCGTAAATGTAGACGATCCTATAATCAGCAAAACATATACCGGAATTACTGTCGAGATACTCAACGAGGACATTCTCAGTGAGCAGAGCAAGTGCTATGAGGTACTCGGCGATTCTACGTCGATAAATGTTGTAGTCACTGCGCACAGGTCTGTTCTTGATGGCATGAGCAAGGACTACATCAAAGCTACCGCCGATCTTAAGCAGCTCACATCGTTCGATACAGTTCCGGTCGAGGTCAGAAGTACAAGGTTTTCCGACAGGATCGAGTCCGTCACGACGAGGGATGCGAGTGTTAAGCTTAAGATAGAAAACCTTGTTAAGAAAGAAATTCCGGTTGTGATCGGATATGAAGGCAGCCCTGCTGATGGGTACGTCCTTTATGGGGCGGACAATGCCCTGTCGACCGTGATCGTAAGCGGTCCTGAGTCCGTAGTCTCGATCGTGGCAAAGGCAAAGGCATCGGCGGACATTACAGGAATAAACCGCGACTTCACGGTAACGGAGCCGCTGTATGCTTACAATGAGGAGAATGAGCGCGTTGAAGATAACAGGATCGCGCTTTCGAGAACCGTTACGGAGATCAGGTACATCATATATGCGACAAAGCCTATTCCGATAAACAGCCAGACCTCCGGCAACCCCGCACCGGGCTACGGAACGGTCGGATCTCCGCAGACTGATCCGTCAAGCGTCCTCGTCGCAGGAAAGGGCGAGAACTATGACGATATGGATGTCATATTCATATCTCCGGATCAGGTGTCAGTCGAAGGAGCATCGGATGATGTCAGCGTAACCGTGGATATATCGGATTACCTTCCTACCGGAGTCATTTTCGCGGATCCGGAATTCGATCCGAATGTTACGGTAACGGTTGATATAGAAGAAAATCAGCGCAAGATCGTTGAAGTTCCTCTGTCGAACATAACGATTGAAAACATACCGGATGGCTATACGGTCAATATCGTCGACATAGGAGGCGCTCTTCCGATCGAAATACAGGGAATCGGCGATGCGTATGACAGGTACAGGGGAGATCTGGCAGTCGGAACAATAGATGCATTATCGCTCATTCCGAGAGGCGGAGTTCCTGAAGGGCAGGAAGGCTCGCCGATAGTAACGGGTGAGAATGACGGCCAGGTCGTATTCAGCTTCCCGTCCGGTGTATCGCTCACGAATCCGGTGACGCTCATGGTAGTGGTTGACCGCGTCAGCACCGGAGGTGACAGTACGGCTGTCATGCCTTCCGCAGAGGCTGCTATAGCAGAGTGAGTATTGTGGTTTAAGGTAAATGATGGTATAATTCTTCTGTTAGGGGTGTATTATTTATGAATGGAGGAAGTAGCTCTTATGGTTAGTCAGAGGGTCGTGATAAAGAACCCTACGGGACTGCATTTAAGACCGGCCGGAATATTGTGCAAGGAAGCGATGAAGTATAAATCGCTCATCACTTTTTCCTTCCGTGAGAGCACCGCAAATGCAAAAAGCGTTCTGAGTGTGTTAGGTGCGTGCGTGAAATGCGGTGACGAGATTGAGTTTGTATGTGACGGCGTCGATGAGGAAGAAGCTCTGCAGGCGCTGATCAATGCAGTAGATAGCGGTTTAGGTGAATAGACTTTACGGCTCCGCGGAAGTGGAGCCTTTTTTGATGTAATAGGTGTATGGAAACAGTAAGACAGATAATCAATAATAAAATACTCATTACGGCTTTTTTCGGGTATTTCGGAGCCCAGATCATAAAGGCGGTGATCGAGGCAATAATGGACCGCACGTTCAGTTTTAAACGCCTTCTTACAGGAAACGGCGGAATGCCGAGTTCGCATTCATCTACTGTCTGCGCGCTCGCAACGATGACTGCGTTCTGTGCCGGAGTCGCTTCATTTGAGTTCGCCATATCAGTTATTTTCGCGATAGTCGTTATGGTGGATGCGAGCGGAGTCAGAAGGGAGACGGGCAATCAGGCCGTCATACTGAATGAGCTGATGGAATACTTCGCAAAGCTCAAAGATAACCCGCCAAGATTCTCACATGACAAACTGAAGGAACTTATAGGTCATACACCTCTTCAGGTGCAGACCGGAGCGTTCCTCGGGATCGCGATCGCGGTGATCACTCATTTTGTCTGGAAATAATATCAGATTTCAGAAATGTATTTTGAGATCGCCTCTTCCCAGTCTGCAAAAGTATAGCTTCCAGTGAGCTTCAGCATATAGTTCTCAAGAACCGAATACGCCGGTCTGTCGGCGGACTGCGGATTCATTTCTTTATATTCCCTGCTCGTTACCGGATTGACTTTAGTGCTCTTTCCGGCAAGAGCGAAAATCTTCTTCGTAAAATCAGCCCATGAGCACATACCTTCGCATGTTCCGTGGAACAGTCCGTAGTTATCCGTCGGAAGAAGGGCGAAAATCGCTTTTGCGAGCTCATCTGCGGATGTCGGGGATCCGATCTGGTCGTTGACCACGCTTATCTCATCCTTAGTCTCGGAAAGGCGGAGCATCGTCCTGACGAAGTTCTTTCCGTCGCCGTAAAGCCATGCGGTACGGATGATGAAGAAATTGCGAGCAAACTGCTTGACGAAGTTCTCGCCTGCGAGCTTTGTGATGCCGTACATCGCCTTCGGAGCAGGAGTATCGAATTCTGTATAAGGGCGTACACCGTCGCCCGCAAAAACATAGTCGGTAGATATATGGACGAGCTTTGCGCCGGTATCTGCCGAAGCTATAGCCATATTGCGCGGACCGATGGCGTTTATCTTATGAGCGGCATCTATCTGCACCTCGCACGCATCAACGTTCGTATGAGCCGCACAGTTGATCAGTGCATAAGGTCTGACATCGCGGCAGAAGGTGAGCACGCTGTCAAGATCGGTGATGTCAAGATCGGTAAGGCCGTCGACGCCGTAATCCGTCCTTATAAGCTCATATTCAGTATTTCCCTCACAAAGTGCATTAATTGCACGTCCTAACTGTCCGTTGCTGCCGGTCACTATTATCTTCTTCAAGGATATATCCTTTCTGACTTTTAAAGCCATGTTTTTTTGTACCCAGGTTTATTTATACTACAAAATATAGTATACTTATCATTGTTTTTAATTGCAATTGCTAATGTGAAAATGAGAACGGAAACCACCAAATGATCTCAAAGGAAACATCAGGAAGGTTCATTATCATATGTTCGGCCGTATCGGCCATGATCGTGCGGGCTCTTCTGTATGTGCCCGGAAGGTCTTTGTTCTCTTTTCCCGACAGGATGGATGACAGATATAAGCTGGCTCTTTTTGACTATGGCATATGTGCCGTCCTTTCGTGTCTTGTACTGTTTGCCATATTTAACAGCATATTTACCGTTCTTTTTGCAAAAGGCAAGAAAAGAGATGCCATAGCCGGAGTGCTTCGGTGCGCGCTTTTCTATCTTCCGGCAGTTATAGCCGTAATAGCGATAAAGCTTCCTGCCGGATATCTTACGAATGACGAGTATTCCATATTCAGAGATGCGACCGGACTTGTCCATGATACGTGGTTCAACTACATGACCGTGTATTATTACATCATTTCTCTTATGATCCTGCCGTTTAAGTACGGACCGATAGTGATCAAAGCCCTTGTGCAGGTCCTGACGGCGGGATACTGCATTTACAGGGCCAGGGGGTATTTCGGTAAAAAAGCCGGATGGTTCATGTATGTGCTGTTCCTTCTGTATCCGGTCATTGCATATACTACGAGCGCTCACCGTCTGCCGCTCTATTTCCTCATATATCTTATCGTATTTACCAAGCTTGCTTTTGATATCTTAGAAAAGCGAGGCATAACGCCGGGAGCTGAGGCGGCGCTTCTTATCGCGGGTGCAGTGCTCACTCAGTGGCGGACTGAGGGGATATACCTTCTTGTCCTTCTGCCGATCCTGATGTTCATCGCATATCCGCAGCTTCGGAATAAACGGAGCGCACTGATCCTCATCATATCTTATCTTGCTGTTCAGTATATCCTGTCGGTTCCGCAGAACGGCATGGGAACTGGCATCGGCGGTGCGGCGAATGACAGGATGAAGCCGTTCTACGCTTATACTGTCACGAATATGTACCGGAACGGACTTGATATGCAAAAAAATGCGGCCGATCTTGAAATAATAGACAGGTATCTGTCTCTTGACATGATAGAGAAGATCAATGAGCACTATGGCGACATCAATTATGAGGATGTCCTGATCCTTTACAAGGAAGAGTTCAACGGCGTGAGGCCTGAAGCGGGCTATACCGAGTATTATGAATTCACTCAGGCGGCAAAGCGTCTTTTTGTGAACAATCCGGATGTTTTCGCAAAGACGAGATGGGGAGCGTTCTGCTATGCGGCCCTGCCTTATCATATGACTTTCCCGTGGCAGGGAGCGGGCATTGCAAGATCAGCCATAAGCATTGTTAAATCCCTGTCCTACAACCTGTTCATTCCGGTCGCTATCGCGTTCGTGCTTGCGCTCGCATCGCTCATCGGCAGGAACTGGTACACCTTTTTTGTATCGGGAGGCTTGGCGGCGCACTGGTTCATCGTATTTGTTCTGGCCCCCGCATCTTATTTCAAATATTATTTTCCGGTCTATATTCTGTCATATTTCTATGTGACGGTACTGCTGATATGGTTTTTCTCGGCCAGAAAGACTCTGGTCTGTCCGGTGAAGATATGATAAAAGAAATGCTCACAGGATTATACGCAGGATTGAGGGAGTTTGCGGGTACCGGGGCTGTTATCGCCTTTTTTGCGGTTTCCGTACTTGTGCTGATCCTTACTGCCAATGGCAAAGTGAAGGAAAGAGCTCTGCTTGCTCTTTCTTTTGTACCTGCATGCGGATTTGCAGTATCAGAGTTTCTAAGTGCAGCCGTACGGTCACAGAAGAAGACGGCACATAAACTGGCGATCGCATTGACCGCCGTGGCGATCAGCCTTCTGGCGGTGTTTTCCTCTGGAAAAAGCGTCATATCTCCGGAGTTTACCGAAAGAGCGGAGAACCCGGTCCACGTTCCGGATGATATATATTCTGCCATGCAGTTCATACTTCAGGACGGCGGGAACTGCTCCGTTCTCGTTGATCCCGAGTGGAGCGCATACTTCGAAAGCTTCTCGTCATCATTTACGGTCACGGGACATAAGAAGGCGGCAGGGTTTTCCGATGATGAGGGCGTGCTGAACTTCGAGATGTCAAAGACAACACCTGACATGAGGAAGATCGCATCCATAGCTCGCAGGAACGGATGCACATATGTGGTGCTTCCGGATGACATC
This sequence comes from Lachnospiraceae bacterium, assembly GCA_024691425.1. Classification (GTDB taxonomy): domain Bacteria; phylum Bacillota; class Clostridia; order Lachnospirales; family Lachnospiraceae; genus UBA2868. Next base: position 87,661 of record JAILNQ010000123.1, on the reverse strand, counting down.
TGGCCTGAGGTGCCGATAACGAAGTTCGGATATGAAACTGCCGGTGAGTTCGGTTCATGCATTGTCTACAAGGAGGTGACATCTCCTTGATAAGAGCAGCCGTTTTCTTTGTCATCTTTTATATTCTGGCATATTTCCTCGGATCCTGGGCCGATGTGCTGTCAGCAAAGATAAGATCGGAACGATCTTTTGTATTTACTATTGCTTTTGGCGGATGCATTGAAATGCTTGCCGGAATGCTGGTATGTCTCTTGCCGCTTCCGGTAAAGACTGCCGCGGCAGCTTCCGCCGCTCTTGTGCTGATTCTGGCGGTATCAGGGTTTATAGTATCGCGACGGATATTGCAAAAGAAAGAGAAAACCGTCCTTAAGTTTCCGGGATATGCAGATGCTGCTCTGACAGCTGCAGCCATAGCGCTCCTGATCTTTGAGATATTTGCGGTCATGACTTTTCGGACCGAGATAACAGAGGCCATAAAGCCTGTCAGGACGGCAACGTTTGTTTTCGATTCAGGCCGGACAATGGCGGGGGATCCGATGATGGTATTTATCGGGATGCTCTCATCCGTTTTCGGATGCCATCCGCTTGAATTCATATATTCGGCAGCCGCTCCGGTATTCATAGTTCTGTACAATCTGTGCTATATCGCTGCGATAGATCCGGTTCTGTCAGGGCGCGAGAAGACTGTTGCATTCATTGCTGCTGAGCTTCTGACCCTGCGCGGGTTTCAGTCGGCCGCGGCATCAGCTGCAACGCTGCTGCTGTGTCCTGCCGGTACATGGGTATATATAATTCACGGAATCTGCCCCGTCGCATCGGCGCTGCTCATAAGATACGTAAATAACCTTCCGGAAACCGCTGAAGAGGAAGCTATAGTTCCGGATGACGATCCGGAGGAGGAATGGGATATGAAAAAACACAGAATAGTAAACGCAAGGAATCTGGCGATCGCTTTAGCCGTGCTTGCCGCTGTGCTCGTCGGAGCCGTTGCGGTATTAAACAATAAGATCAATAAGCTTTATGATGTGACCGTAAGCCTTGAGCGTGATATGAGCGGAGCCTGTGCTGTATTTGAGTACAGCGGAAGCGGCGGGAAAACCGACGGATACCTGCTTAAGACAAGCGACGGAAAGATCACTTTCATCGGCGGAGGCGGCGCAGAAAATGCAAACTCTCTGAAGGCGTTCCTCGAAGGATATTCCTCAACGGTTGATACCTGGTATGTTTACAGCGAGGAAGATGATGATGCAGGGGCTATGCGGGAACTGACATCATCTGGAGCCATAAAGGCAGACAGAGTATATGTTATTGACAGGAAAGAGATAACAGGACTTTGATGATCATCGTTAAAGCGGCCGCGGTGCTGCTCGCAAATTTCATTATGTACATAGCATTCGGGAGCTTCTTCTGTGTCAGAAAGGACAGGAGATGGTCGGTCGCGGTTACGGCGGCAGTGGGCTTCTTTGCTTACTATGCGCTGTTTTTCGTCTTCTGCCTGCCGATAATGTTCACTTACAGACCCCTGACGCTGCTCGCACGTATATGGTTGGCCCCATGTCTTGCTGCACTGGCAGTATCGTCAGCTCTTTTTGGCAGACTCTGGATTGCAAAAACAAAAGAACTGACCGAGGATTTCGCTAAGCGGCGCAGCCTCTGGATATGCGTGATGGCTGTGACAATGGTTTCGGTATGTCTTGCAGTGATAACGTACAGTTTCACATTGGATGCGGCGTATTATGTAGCGAACGTAGCGACGAACGTAGATACGGACATGATAAACGTTTACGATCCGTTTACAGGCAGCTGGCAGGATCATTTTGAACTCAGGTACGTCTTCGCGTCTTACTTTGCGAATGATGCGGTAATATGCCGTCTTGCGGGACTTCCCGCGCTCGTGCAGACGAAAACCGTCATGTCGGCAACGGTCATGATCATAGTGAACATGCTGTATATGAGGATATGCGGATATTTCTTTAAAGAACACAGACGTGCACTTTTGATGTATGTTTTCATGACCGGCATAAACTTTATGTTCATAAGCCTCTACACTGCATCGAACTTCCTGATGATGCGTACTTATGAGGGAAAATCAGTTGTCGCAAACATTTCGGTGATACTCATATTCATCATATTCATGGAGCTTTATGAAAATGAGGATGCAAAAGGGCTGTTTTTAATGCTCTTTATCGTCTGTACCGGCACGGCAACCGTAAGCTCGACGGCCAACATGGTTATCCCGGCCGAGGTGTTCGCTCTTTTTGTCCCGTATTCGATCGCAAAAAAGAAACCGGGCATACTAGCGAAGATAGTTCTGTGTATATTGCCGGAGCTTGTGATGATGCTCGTGTACGTGCTTTATGTTAAAGGCTATTTTGCCGTTTATACTTTTCCGAGGCAGTAAATGCAGGGTGTGAATGTATTTGAGAACGGAATAGGGTATCTTCTGAAATGCCTGAGTCTTTATACGTCGGGAACAGGCTTTTTTGTCATGTATCTCGCCGCTTTAGCTTTCATACTCATAAAGGGGAATAAGCGGGATAAGGAACTGTTCCTGCCCCATGCCCTGCTTCTTATTCTCACCGTATACAATCCCGTCGTGCCGCTGATCCTCGATAAGATCTTTGACGTCAGCGGCGAGTACTACAGGCTCTTCTGGATAGCTCCGGTCATAATACTCGTTCCGTATGTCCTGACAGAGATCATTTTCAGTATAGAATGCACATACAAGAAGGTGGCTGCCTCTGCGATAATAGCGGCGATGTTCATTTTCGGCGGAAATTTCGTCTATGCAAACGGAATCGACGTAGCGCAGAACATATATAAGATAGATGACGAGCTGATCGAGATCTCTGACATGATCCATGCGGATTCAGGAAGCGAATACACAAGGGCATTCTTCGAATATGAATACAACATGGAGATAAGGCAGTACGATCCGAAGATGCTGCTTACGATAGACAGGGAACAGTATCTGTATGCCGTGAATTATTCTTATACGGATGAAATGCTTTCGGATGAGGACCATCCGGAGTATAAGATACTGGCAGTGCTCATACGGAACCAGAATGTGAGCGCTGATGATTTTACGGATGCGCTCGAGAAAACGGGCACGCGCTATGTTGTCCTGACGAAGGGGCACCCGCAGACCGAATACGTGAGATCTGCAGGGCTTACCGAAGCGGGTTCTACCGAAATGCATACGATTTTCAAGTATGACCTTGAGGAATTGCCGGAATACGGCCTTATTGATTACACCGGCGTAGAGCACAGGTTCAGCTACAGGAGGCTCAAATGAGGCTTACTGTTTTCACACCGACATACAACAGAAGAGAGTTACTCGCGCGTGCATACGCGAGTCTTACGAGACAGACGGTCAGAGATTTCGAATGGTTGATAGTCGATGACGGCTCTAGCGACGGGACGGATGATGAGGTTAAGAAGTGGATCGATGAAGGACTCGTCAGGATCCGTTACCATTACAGAGAAAACGGCGGAAAGATGCGAGCTCACAACACGGGGGTCGCCATGGCAAGAACGGAGCTTTTCGTATGTCTTGATTCGGATGATTACTTCACCGATACTGCCGTAGAGGAACTGCTAGGTGCATACGACCGTGCGGTGTCGGAACGTACTTCGGGTCTTCCGGTCGGCGGGGTCGTTGCACATAAAGGATGCACGAGCGAGAAGCTGCTCGGAAAAGATGACTTTCCCGTCTCAGGCTTGTCCACGCTTTTTAACCTTTATCTGAAGGGATTTTCGGGTGAGACTACTCTGATGTACTGCACAGACTTTCTGAGAAGGTTCCCTTTCCCCGAGATAGAGGGCGAAAAATATGTGCCTGAAGACTATATTTATGATAAAATAGATAAGGTGTGTACTCTTGCCGTTCTTCCGCGCATAGTCACCGTCTGCGAGATAGTCGGGGGAGGGTACACGGAATCGGTAAGAAAGCTGAAACGTGAGAACGTCAACGCATTCTACCTTTTTTATGAGCAGAGAGCCTTCATAACGCCGCCCGGACTGCTGAAGCTTAAGTATCTGGGCCGTTACGTCATATATGCGCGCCGGTCGAAAAGGCCGGTATTTTCCGGAAGCCGGCTGGGTATCCCTGCCATATTAGCCGGATGCGTCTACGGAGGATTCCTGCTTCTTGCGAACAAGGAGTAGCCTGTTTTGAACCGGAAACAGTTTCAGAAAAGAGCATATCTGTTCCTTACGTCCCTGATCATTTTAGCGGCCGAGACGGGGATCATGCTGTACGTATGGTACTGGCATTACAATACCGGGATTCCTAAGGCGTTCTATTTCTGGGGGCATGTGTTCATTGCCGCCGTTTACCTGCTGATACTTGTAGTTTCTTCTTTCATGTACGGCGGATTGAAGATCGGGTCGTTCCGCATGATCGAGCTGACGCTTTCGCAGGGATTCGCAACTCTTATCACGAACGTGATATTCTATGGCATAATCTGCCTTCTGTCCTATCGTTTTCCTACCGCAGTGCCGCTCATCATCGGCATGATAGTGCAGTGCTTTCTTATCGGACTGTGGATAATCGGCGCCACGATGGGATACCGTGCGCTTTTCCCGCCGATCGATGTGCTGCTTCTTTACGGCGGCAGCAGCCAGGAGATAATCCTCGAAAAGTTCAGGACGAGAAGGCATCAGTTTGCGGTCACGAAATCAATGAGCGTTTCCGGAGACATAGATGAGATATGCCGGGAAGTTTCTGAGCATGAAGCCGTAATGCTCTGGGATATTCCGAATGACATAAGAAATACCGTGTTCAAGTGCTGCTATGAGAATGATGTTGAGATATATGTAAGCCCGAAGATAATGGATATCGTGCTGAAAGGCTCACAGAACCTGCATCTTTTCGATACGCCGCTTCTTTACACGAAGAGCGATCCCGTAGAGGCCGAGCAGCAGATGATAAAGAGGATCTTCGATGTGATCCTGTCTATTGTGATGATAGTAATAACATCGCCCATCATGCTCGTTACTGCGATCGCGGTCAAAGCCTGTGACGGCGGAAGCGTTTTCTACAGGCAGGAGCGCTGCACTAAGGGAAACAGGGTATTTCGGATAATCAAGTTCAGGAGCATGATAGAGCATGCGGAAGAGGACGGAAAGGCAAGGCTCGCATCGAAGAACGATTACAGGATCACGCCGGTCGGGCATGTGATCAGGAAGTTCCGCATAGATGAGCTTCCGCAGCTGTTCAATGTACTTGCGGGCGACATGTCGTTCGTAGGTCCGCGCCCCGAGCGTCCGGAGATAATAGAACAGTACACGAAGATGATGCCCGAGTTCTCATACAGGACGAAAGTCATCGCCGGAATAACCGGATATGCCCAGGTTTACGGCAAATACAATACAAGGCCTTATGACAAGCTCAAGCTTGATCTTTTCTATATCGAGAACTTCTCGGTCTGGCTTGATCTGAGACTTATTATCCTGACCGTTAAGACGCTGTTCATGATCGGAAGCACTGAGGGAGTGGCCGAGCCGGTAAGCTTCGACGGGGAATGCGCCGAAAATCCTTCATCTGAGGGAGATGGCGTATGAGCGGCACGGTGAGCGTTGTAGTTCCGGTATTTAATGCCGCTGCCGTTATCGCGGAAACGATAGCATCTGTTGAGCGGCAGACCTATACGGACTGGGAACTTCTGCTCATAGATGACGGCTCTGCGGATGGGAGCGCTGACATAATAAAGGAGCACGTATCCGCAAAGGTCAGGCTCCTTAAAAACGATCACAAAAAGGGGGCCGCGGGAGCCAGAAACACCGGAATAGAGGCCGCAGCCGGGAGATACATAGCATTCATTGACGCCGATGACCTGTGGGCAGAAGACAAGCTGGAAAAACAGATTGCCTTCATGGATGAAAAGGGCGCGGCGTTTTCTTTTACAGGGTACGAATTCGCTGATGCAAATGGGGCGGGGCTCGGAAGAGTCGTTAGAGTGCCGGGCGAGATAACTTACAGCATGGCGCTTAAGAACACGACGATCTTCACGAGCACGGTTATGTTCGATACTGAAAAGATCGGCAAAGACGAGATAATGATGCCCTACGTTAAGAGCGAGGATACCGCAACCTGGTGGAAGGTGCTGAAAACCGTCAGAGGATACGGACTTGACGAGAATCTCACTATGTACCGGCGTGCCGGCGTATCGCTGTCGTCCGACAAGGTCGAGGCCGTCCGCAGGATATGGAATCTTTACAGGAATGTCGAACATCTCGGGTTGATTTACAGCATGTACTGCTTCTGTTTCTGGGCTGTAAGAGCCGTGGCAAGGAGGATATAGATGGGTCCTGAAGTGCTGCTTTCGGCTATGCATCTTGCGGATGAAAGCTACATAGACTCGCTGAACATACACAGCAGCTGCGTTATCATCAACCAGTGCGACCGCGACAGTGAGAAAACAGTGACAAGAACTGTTCCGTCAGGGCAGATGGATATACGCTATGTCGAAACGACGCAGAGGGGGCTTTCAAAAAGCCGGAACATGGCGATCAGAAAAGCATCCGGGCCCGTGTGCATACTGTGTGACAATGATGTTGAGTATGTGGACGGCTATGATGAGATAATAAACGGCGCATTTGCGAAATATGATGCGGACCTTATCGTGTTTTTCATCAAGAGACCCGAAAGGAGCCGCCCGATTTTCAAAAACCCCAGAAGAATGGGGTACCTGTCGGTTCTGAAGATATTTTCGCCTGAGATAGCTTTCAGGCTCGACAGCGTGAAGGGTATCGGATTCAATGAACTTTTCGGCGCTGGAGCGAAGTATTTCATGGGCGAGGAGAACCTGTTCCTTTATGAATGCTTAAAGCGCAAGAAGAAGATAGTCTATGTTCCGGAGAAGATCGCCGAAGTGCGTGATGAGGAATCGACGTGGTTTAAAGGCTATAACAAGGAGTTCTTTGTCGCGAGGGGCGCCAATTATGCTGCTATGTCACGCATTTTTTCAGTTCCGCTTATACTTCAGTTCGCGGTTCGGAAAAGAAAGCTCTATTCGGACAGCATGGGCATGATCGGCGCGATCATTGAAATGTTCAGGGGCCGCAGGGAATATGAGAATCTTCATTGCAGGTGATGCCATAACCGGCACAGGACCTGCGAACGTTACAAAATACTATATCGAGAATCTGCCGGAAGGAACCCTCTTCCAGAAAAAGAGGGGCAGGATATCGAGGGTGCCGGAGATCGTGATAAATACGCTGAAGGCGGATGCAGTCGTGTATTCGGGCTATTCGAGACAGAATATCCTAGGGCTCAGGCTGGCGAAGCTCCTGGGGAAACCGTCTGCATATATTATGCACGGGTGTGTAGAATATGAGAACGGGATCAACCTTGAGATCGATGAGAGCATGAACAGGGTCGAAAGGAAAACTCTCGAACTGTGCGACCTCATAATCGCAGTAAGCAGTTCGTTTGCCGGCTGGCTAAAGGAATACTATCCGATGCATGCTGAGAAGATCGACCATATCACGAACGGAATCGATACGGCGCTCATCAGTAAGACGCCAAAGAGGGAAGAGCGGCCGCGCCATATGATATTTACCATAGGCGGGGGCATGCCGAGGAAAAAGATCAGATACATCTGCGAGGCGGTCAGAAAGCTGAGGGAGGAGTACGATCCCAAGCTTTACGTATGCATCGCAGGAGACAGAGGTGCAGATGATGTTGCGATAGAATCATATGACTTTGCCGTATGTAAGGGGATAGTGAAGTTCGAGGAGTGCCGGAAGCTTTTTGATGATGCTGCTCTCTTTGTCCAGAACAGCTGCTTCGAGACGTTCGGCCTTGCGCCGATAGAAGCGCTTTCGTGCGGCTGCCCGATCCTGTGCTCACGGCATGTAGGGGCACTGGAGCTGCTTCCGGACATTACGGGCACGGATATGATCGATGACTGCGAGAATCCGGATGAGATCGCCGCAAAGATCAGGTACAATCTGGAGAATTCCAACGCTGAGCGCCTTCTGGCCGGGCTTGACGGGGAGTCTGACTCATGGAAGAAAAGAAGCGAAGCTCTGGAGGCGAAGCTTTCAGAGCTTGTTATGAAAAAATAAAACAGGAAACCGATGCAAGGACCGTTGTGACAACTGCCGCGCTCCTTGTCATGTACATTTTCTATGCACTTACGTTCTTCGTGCCGAGATTTTACGGCTTTACCGAGAAATACGTAGGTGTATTCGTATTTGTGATGCTCGCGGTAATATCGGCCGTAAACATCAATATCCCTGAAAAGATCAGAACAGGAGATAAAGGATTCATCGCTCTCGCGCTGCTTTCTGTGATCACGCTTGCGAACATCCTCATAGTGAAGTCCGGATTCGGATGCTTCTTCGTTGCGGTCAATTTCGCGCTCATATGGTATCTGTCTTCGGAGATCAGATTCACGAAATGGCAGATATACCTGTTCGGAGCTCTATATGCCGCACTGATGCTTTATTGGTTCTTCTTCGTCTATACGTGGATGTTCGCCGATTATACATCATTCGCGATGAATACGAACACTGCCGCGACTTTCACGGTGTTTTCGATGCTCGGTGTGTTTGTGTTCCTTACCGCGCTTTATGAAAAACATCCGATTGCAGGGCTGTTCATTGTAATGGCGCTTGTAAAATGCCTGCAGATAAGCCTCTATCACCGCTCAAGAGGCGCATTCATAATGCTCGGTGTGTTCTTTGTCCTGCGTTTTCTCGTTCCGAGAAAGCTCTGGGAGAAAAAGGGCTTCTTTGTGACGGTCTGCGCCCTTGCGACGTTCGGCTCTCTCGCTTTCGTGGCATTTTATGTATGGCTCGCGACGACCGGTGTCAATTTCAGGATGCCGTTCTTCTACAAGAACATCTTCTCGGGCCGTGAGGCGATCTGGCTTGAATTCTGGAATATGTTCAAAGCATCGCCGCTTACCGGCACGGGCACGAACTTCACGATATCCTCGTTCTTCGAGTTCAACGTGCATAATGCCATGTACAACATCCTCGTGATACATGGTGTTCTCGTCTTCGCCCTGACTCTGTTTTTGATGTTCAGGACCTGGAATAAGGTAAGGCCTGGCATCGGGGCGGCGGCGACGAAAAGATGCGCCCTCATAGCCGTTCTCGCGGTATGTTTTGAGTCGTTCTTCGACGTTGACCTCATATGGACGAACTATTCTCTGAATATGTTCCTCCTGCTCCTTGTGATGAACACAAAGATCGATTTTAAGGAATAAATACGGATTTGGCAGAAAAAAAGGAAAAAGGCACATACCGGTATCTTGCCGGAAATATAGCGCTGTTTACTATCAGCAACTTCGTGTCGAAGATACTGGTGTTCTTTCTCGTACCTCTGTATACGGACGTTCTTTCGACTTATGAGTACGGAATCGCCGATGTTATGCAGGTCACATTGCTGCTTCTCGTACCCGCGTTCACGTTCAACATGGGTGAAGCCGCGCTCCGCTTCGGCATAGAGGAAGCTGATAAGAGGGGGAGCATACTCCGGACAGGCATTACTTACGTTATCCGCGCCGATGCCCTTGTCGTAGGCATATGCATTGCCTCGTTTGCATTTACAGGTCCGCAGATCCGGCAGTATCTGCTGCTTTTCGCGCTTCTTTTTGCGGCGGATTCCCTTTTTGAATACCTGATACTGTTCTTCCAGGGCTGCGAGGCGGTGCCGATAGTCGTCATAGGCTCGGTATCGTCCACGCTGATCATGATAGTTTCCAACATCATATTCCTGCTCGTTGTAAGGATAGGGCTCACAGGATACATACTGTCCCAGATAATCGCTTATGCTCTGGCATCGCTTGTCATGGTGCTCCTAGGCAGGAGCGAGGGCTCCGTTAAGAACCTTACGGTGGATGATGACCTGAAAAACCGGATGCTTGCCTATGGAACGCCTCTCATTGCGTATTCCACGGGAAGCTGGATAAACAATGCAGCGGACAGGTATATAGTTCTCGCACTCTGCGGAGCGGCCGTCAACGGCGTATACGGGGTAGCATATAAGATCCCGGCGATACTTATGGTGTTCCAGAGGATTTTCGCGCAGGCGTGGCAGATGTCCGCGACAAAAAGCTACAAGGACGAGAAAAGCGCTGAATTCTTCACACAGATGTACAGGACTTACAACAGCTTCATGGTCATCGGATGCGCGCTTCTGATACTGCTCGTTGAGCCGATCGCGGCATTCATGTTCAGGAAGGATTTTTATGAGGCGTGGATGTATGTCCCGCCGCTTCTCATATCGGTCATTTTCGGGGCGCTTACGGGCTTTTTGGGCTCGATATGCTTAGCTCATAAAGACCCGAAGTCGATGGGGGCTGCGACCTCCGTCGGAGCGGTTATGAACGTTGCTCTGAATTTTGCGCTGATACCGTATTTCGGTGCAATGGGTGCGGCCGTTGCGACTGCCGTAAGCTATGCTATAATGTGGGCTCTGGCATATAAGTTTGTCAGGAAATACGTGCTTATTGAGAACAACCTTCTCATGGATGCATTATCGTATCTTATACTGACTGCGCTGTCGGTTGCGATGATAGGGAAGGTTCAGGGGCGTTATTTAATCGGAGCGGTACTGACAGCGGTCATAATCCTGCTCTACTATAGCGACTTGAAGACAATCGCCGGGAAGATGGCTATTTTACTGAAGAACAGAATACATGGAAAACAACAGGACTGAAGAAAAAAGAAGAATAACAGCTGCTATCGCACTTGCAATAGCATGCGTTATCGAATCATTTGCCATGTGGAACCTGTACAGCTGGTACAGCTTTTCCGCGCCGCTGGGAACGCTCTTTTCTTTCGCGTTCCTTATAGTGATCTTTTTTGCCACGGTCACTTTAAAGGAAGCGGTGCGTGACCCGTTTTTCTATATAATGGCAGCCGCGGCAGTCATTGCAGGGCTTAACCTGCTCATCATAGATTCGGGCAAGGGGGCGTGGCTTACCGCAGCGGATGTCCTGCTTGTTGCCTATATATCTGAGCGGATGAAGCTTCCGCGTATATGCATCGGATTTCTTCTTTCGTACATCGGGTTCTATTTCTTCTACTGGACGTATGATGTAAAGGGGTATTTCAAGGGCTATAACACGAATTACGGAGGGCTCGTCCTTATAACCGGTTTCGTTTTTGCCATTACGGCGATGCTGTTCTTTGCCGAGAAGCTCAAAGAGACTGAAAAAGGCGGGGCAAGGTTCCTTTACATATCGATCCTTTTCATGTTCGCATGGGGATACAACATAATCGCATGGTACAGGGCGAGATGCGCGCTGCTCGGGCTCGTGGTCTTTGCCGCACTTATGCTCGTGCCTCTGAAAGTATGGAAGAACAAGGTGTTTTACACAGCCCTTACGGCCGTAATGACGTTCGGAGCCATCGCGGTATCGCTTCTTTATGTATGGCTCGGACGCTTTTCTGACAGATTCAGCATAAGGATCTTCTATAAAGACATAATATCGGGGCGCGACGCCATTTGGGCGGATCTTTGGAATGCATTCCTTAAGATGCCGCTTACCGGGATAGGCAGTTCATATGAGATAAACGTCGACTGGATGGGCGGGATGTTCGAGGTCCATAACGGGCTTCTTGACATCTTGATAGTCCACGGCGTATTTGTTTTTGCCGCAACCCTCGTTCTGCTCATACGGAGCCTTCTTAAGCTGAGGGAGAAAGCGGGAGAGAGCATTGTCGCAAAATCCGCGACGGCGGCGGTATTTGCGCTTCTTGCGGCGTCGTTCATGGAGAACTTTTTCATAGTCCCGCCGTTCCTTATGTGCACCCTCGCGTTAATTGCAATAGCAAGGTCTGTTTGATATAATGAACTTTTGAATAAATGATTGCGGACCATATATGATAAAAAGCAGACAATTGATAATCCGAAGAATAGGGCTTCTCATGTGCGATACGGTTTCGGTCGTTGTCGCCACGTTTCTTGCGCTCATCGCAAGATTCGACTTTTCCGTAGCCGCGATACCTGAGAGGGTATACATTGACACGGCCAAGGATTTTCTTCCCTATTCTATAATAATAACCCTTGTTCTTTTCTGGCTCTTCCATCTGTATCAGAGCCTGTGGGAATATGCCGGAGCTCCGGAGATGTTCAGCATTCTCGGGGCCTGTTTCTGTTCCGCCGTTCTGCAGATGCTGATCGTGAATCTGATACTGCACTGGATATACCCGAGGAGCTGCTACGTGTTCTTCGGCGGATTCCTTCTGGCGTTCGTTGCGATAACGAGATTTTTCTACAGGGCGTTCCGGACGTTCGTCGAAAAGCGTGTCAGCAACGCTAAAGGCGTGAACGTCATGATAATCGGTGCAGGGGATGCCGGAAACTCGCTGATCCGCGAGATGCGCTCGTCAAGCTATATTGAGAAGAACGCACTGTGCGTAATAGATGACGATTCGTCAAAGGTCGGAAACTACATTCACGGTGTGAAGGTCGTTGGCGGCAGGGATGCCATTATAGAAAATGCGGTGAAATATGATATCGATGAGATCATCATAGCAATGCCGACCGCATCGAAGCAGGCGATCAGGGAGATCCTCGAGATATGCAAGCAGACGAAGTGCGAGCTCAAGACGCTTCCTGGCATGTACCAGCTCGTCAACGGAGAGGTCAACGTAAGCCAGCTGAGGAAAGTCGATATCGCCGACCTTCTCGGGCGTGACCAGGTCAAGATAGACATAGATTCGATAATGAGCTACGTAAAAGATAAGGTGATCCTTGTCACGGGCGGCGGAGGATCGATAGGAAGCGAGCTCTGCCGTCAGATAGCGACTCACAAGCCGAAGCAGCTCATTATTTTCGACATATACGAGAACAGCGCATATGCAATTCAGCAGGAGCTTGTGCGCAAATATCCGGATCTCGACCTTAAAGTCCTGATCGGAAGTGTTCGGAACACGAACAGAGTCAATTCGGTGTTCGAGAAGTACCATCCTGACATAGTCTATCATGCTGCGGCACACAAGCACGTTCCCCTCATGGAGGATTCGCCGAACGAAGCGATAAAGAACAATGTCATGGGCACGTGGAAGCTCGCCGAGGCCGCATCAAAGTACGGAACAAAAAGGTTCGTAATGATCTCGACGGATAAGGCGGTCAATCCTACGAACATCATGGGCGCGAGCAAGCGTATATGCGAGATGCTCATACAGTCCTATAACCAGAAGAGCGAAACCGAATTCGTGGCCGTAAGGTTCGGCAACGTGCTCGGGAGCAACGGCTCGGTCATACCGCTCTTCAAGAAGCAGATAGAGGCCGGCGGTCCGGTGACCGTTACCCATCCGAACATCATAAGGTATTTCATGACGATCCCCGAGGCGGTATCGCTCGTGCTTCAGGCAGGCGCATATGCGAAGGGCGGGGAGATTTTCGTCCTCGAGATGGGTGAGCCTGTCAGGATACTCGATCTTGCGATAAACCTCATCCGCCTTTCGGGCTACGTTCCAGGAGAGGATATCCAGATACAGTTCACGGGGCTGCGTCCCGGTGAGAAGCTGTACGAGGAGATGCTGATGGAGGAGGAAGGGATGCAAGATACCGCCAACAGCAAGATACATATAGGAAAGCCTATTGAGTTCGATGAAGAGGAATTCTTCAAGGAACTTGAGATAATGAACGAACTGTCGAAGGATGAGACCGATGATGACACGATAAGAAGATGGGTCAAGAAGATGGTTCCGACCTACCAGATGAGGAATCCTGACGGGACTCTTCCTATAGACAGAACGTATGACAACAGACCGCACAAATGGGAGCCGACAAATGACTGAGAACATTTTCAAAGACAGAACACTGCTTATCACCGGAGGGACAGGATCGTTCGGAAACGCCGTATTAAGAAGATTTCTTGCGACCGACATAAAAGAGATCCGCATCTTTTCGCGTGATGAGAAGAAGCAGGATGACATGCGTCATCATTACAACAATTCCAAGATCAAATACTACATAGGCGATGTCCGTAACATCCAGAGCGTAAGGGATGCGATGCACGGAGTGGATTACATATTCCACGCGGCCGCGCTGAAGCAGGTTCCGAGCTGCGAATTCTTCCCGATGGAGGCCGTCAGGACGAATGTCATAGGAACCGACAACGTGCTCACATGCGCGATCGAGGCCGGAGTGTCGAAAGTCATATGCCTGTCCACGGACAAGGCGGCTTATCCCGTCAATGCGATGGGAACGAGCAAGGCGATGATGGAGAAGGTATTTGTTGCAAAGTCACGCACTGTCGATCCCGAAAAGACGCTGATCTGCGGCACTAGGTACGGAAACGTCATGTGCTCGCGCGGATCGGTCATACCTCTTTTCATAGAGCAGATAAAGCAGGGACTGCCGCTCACCGTTACGGAACCGACGATGACAAGATTCATAATGAGCCTCGAGGAAGCGGTCGAGCTCGTGATCTTCGCGTTCGGGAACGCCGAAGCGGGAGACATCATGGTGCAGAAGGCGCCTGCGTGCACGATAGAGACATTAGCTACGGCGGTGAAGGAACTGTTCAGAGCGGACAATGAGGTGAAAGTCATAGGCATAAGGCACGGTGAGAAGATGTATGAGACGCTTCTTACGAATGAAGAGTGCTCGAGGGCTTTAGACCTCGGCTCGTTCTACAGAGTTCCTGCAGACCAGAGGGACCTTAACTACGACAAGTATTTCAAGGAAGGCAGCGTCGAGCGTGCTAAGCTCACCGAATTCAATTCGAACAATACGACGATCCTCAATAAGGAACAGGTCAAGGAGAAGCTCCTGACGATCCAGTATGTGAGGGACGAGCTTGAAGAGTGGGAGAACAGACAGTGAAGATTCTCGTAACGGGAGCCGAAGGCTTTTTAGGCAGAAACCTCATACAGCGTCTTGAACGCATCGACGGCGCAGCCGTGTATAAGTACGACATCGGCTCAAGCCCCGAAGAGCTGTCGGAATACACGAAGGACTGCGATGCGGTTTTCCATCTCGCAGGGATAAACAGGCCGGAGAGGACCGAGGAGTTCATGGAAGGCAATTTCGCATTCACCGGAAAGGTCATTGATGCGCTCGAGGCAGCGGGCAATACGGCAAAGTTTATAGTGTCGTCATCTATACAGGCCGAGCTCGACAATCCTTACGGGGCAAGCAAGAAGGCCGGCGAAGAAGCCGTGTCGGTGCATGCCGCGAAGACCGGTGCAAAATCAGTCATTTACAGGTTCCCGAACATATTCGGAAAGTGGTGCAGGCCTAATTACAATTCCGTCGTAGCCACGTTCTGCAACAACATAGCAAGGGGACTTCCGATAAAGGTGAACGATCCGGAGACGCTTCTTCACCTTGCTTACATAGATGACGTAGTAGAAGAGCTTCTGCTATGTCTTGAGGATAAGGAGCATGTCAGGGACGGATACGGATACGTTCCGTGCGTTTATGACGTTAAGCTCGGAAGGATTCCCGAGCTTCTGTACTCGTTCGCGGAGTCGCGCCAGAATCTTTCGCTTCCTGATTTTACGGACGGATTCCAGAAGAAGCTCTACAGCACGTATTTGAGCTACATCCCTGAGGATGATTTTCTGTACCCTCTCATGATGCATGAGGATGCGAGAGGTTCATTCACGGAGTTTTTGAAGACTGCCGACAGAGGCCAGGTTTCTGTCAATATTTCCCATCCTGGCATCGTGAAGGGCAATCACTGGCACAACACCAAGAATGAGAAATTCCTTGTCGTAAAGGGCAAGGGGCTCATAAAACTGCGCAGGGTCGGAAGCGATAAGGTCGTTGAATACCATGTGTCCGGGGATAAGCTCGAGGTTGTCGACATTCCGTGCGGTTACACTCATAGCATAGCTAATGTCGGAGAAGATGATATGGCGACCGTTATGTGGGTGAATGAGGTATTCGATCCCGCAAACGGTGACACTTATTACGAAGAGGTATGAATATGTCCGATAAACTCAAGGTCTGCACTATAGTAGGGACGCGTCCCGAGATCATAAGGCTCTCGGAGGTGATCAAATGCTGCGATAAGTATTTTGATCATATACTCGTGCACACCGGCCAGAACTATGATTACACGCTGAACGGGATATTTTTCAAGGACTTAGGGCTCCGTGATCCCGATCACTATCTTGATGCGGTAGGCGCCGATCTGGGCGAGACGATGGGAAACATCATAGCAAAATCGTACGCATTGCTTGCCGAGGAAAAGCCCGATGCAGTCCTCATACTCGGCGATACGAATTCCGCGCTCAGCGCCATCAGCGCGAAAAGGCTCAAGATACCCATTTTCCATATGGAGGCCGGCAACCGCTGCTGGGACTGGAACGTATCGGAAATGATCAACCGCAAGATAGTTGACCATATTTCAGACATAAACCTGCCTTATACGGAGCATTCGAGAAGGTATCTTCTCTCGGAAGGAATTGACGGCAAGACCGTTTTCGTGACAGGTTCCCCGATGAAGGAAGTGCTTTTGGCTCATGCAGATGAAATAGAAAAGAGCGATGTCTTAGAAAGGCTCGGCCTTAAGAGCGGAGGATACATCCTTCTTTCCGCACACAGGGAAGAGAACATTGACTTAGAGGATAACTTCATGGAGCTCATGACTTCCGTGAACGAGATAGCCAAGAAGTATCAGATGCCGGTCATTTATTCGACTCACCCGAGGAGCGCGAAGTTCATAGAAAAAAGAGGATTCAAGTTCAATCCTCTCGTTTCGAGCATGAAGCCCTTCGGGTTCCTTGATTACAATAAGCTTCAGAAGAACGCGTACTGCGTCCTGTCCGATTCGGGCACTCTGTCTGAGGAATCGGCCATGCTCGGCTTCCCTGCGGTGCTCATCAGAACGTCAACTGAACGCCCCGAGGTTCTCGATAAAGGAACGATCGTGGTCGGCGGGATAACGAGCCGCGATGTCTGTCAGGCGATGGAGCTTGCGACCGCTATGTGCGCAAACGGTGAAAAGACCGTGGAGGCATGCGATTACGCCGACGAGAACGTTTCAGTCAAGGTCGTCAAGCTCATTCAGAGCTATACCCACATAGTCAACAAGACCGTCTGGATGAAACAGCAATGAAAATCATGTGCATGTACCTGCCGCAGTTCCATTCTTTTCCTGAGAATGACAGCTGGTGGGGCAAAAACTATACGGAATGGGTCGCGGTAAAACGGGCCCTCCCTCTTTTTAAAGGGCATGTTCAGCCGAGGGTGCCGCTCGGGGGCGATTACTATGACCTCGATGCCGACGGTGTGAAGGTGCTGAAAAGGCAGGCAGAGCTTGCGAGGCAGTACGGGGTTTACGGATTTTCGATATATCAGTATTACTTCAACGGAAAGACGCTGATGGAAAAGCCGCTTGCGACTCTTCTTGAACACCAGGAGATAGATATCAATTTCAACATCTGCTGGGCGAACGAGACGTGGACGAGAACGTGGTACGGGCAGTCCGATCAGGTGCTCATCGCGCAGGAATACGGTAATGAGGACGACTGGAGGAAATATTTCGAGCATCTCCTTCCGTACTTTAAGGACAGAAGATACATTAAGGTCGATAACAGGCCGGTCTGGCAGATATACAAGACATTTGACATACCGTGCTTTGATAAGATGAGGGCAGCCTTTGACAGATGGGCAAAAGAAGAAGGATTTGACGGAGTATATGTGATTTCGGGAAGAACTGCAGCAGGCTCCGATGACAGAAGTGATCTCATAGACGCATATTATTACTTCGAGCCCGGATTTTCGCTGAAGAACGATATCGGGACCATTGGAAAGATCGCTTATAACGGCGGGACTCTGATAAGAAGCGTAAGAAACCGCCTTTTAGGGAGGCGCTTTGGATATGTCCTTGAAAGAAAAGTCAGCGCAGCGCGGATAATGAAAGCCATAGTATCGCGCTCTTACGCGAAAGGTGAGTATCCCGGGATCATCCCTGACTGGGACAATACCCCGAGGCGGGGCTATAAGGGGCTTGTCTATACCGGAACGTCTCCGGAGCTTTTTGAACAGACACTTATAAAGCTTCGGGATAAAGTTAAGGACGATCCGGAAGGCTTTGTATATGTCAATGCGTGGAACGAGTGGGGAGAAGGCGCGTTCGTTGAGCCTGACGAGTCAAGGGGTTTCGCTTATCTTGAAGCGATAAAAAGGGCAGTGCAATGATAAGCATCATCATGATAGTTTACGACGTCGAACAGTACGTCGAGCAGAGCATAAAAAGCGTCCTTGCGCAGACACACGAAGATTTCGAGCTCATAATCGTTGCGGGGCACGGGAATGACAGATCGGAAGAAATATGCAGGGAATACGCTGCTAAGGACAGCCGCATAAAGCTCATCACCTGTCCTGCGAACGGAATAGCGGATGCAAGGAACAGAGGAATGGCCGAAGTTTCGGGAGACTATCTCGGCTTTGTCGATTCCGATGACTATATTGAGCCTGACATGTTCGAGAGCATGATGGACAATATCAGGAAATATGATGCCGATATCGCAGTGTGCGGCAGGTTCTACGAGTTTAAAAACAGAACTCTTTCAGACACTCCCGCTGAGCCGAAAGTTCTTTCCGCAAGCGAGGCGCTTGCCGTGACATTGGGGCATGACGGATTTTTCCTGCACTGCTGGGACAAGCTGTTTTCGAAGAAGGTGTTCTCCGGTCTTACATTCCGGACGGACATCACGGTAGAGGACAGGATAGTTGTCGACCGCCTTTTATCAAAAGCTGACAAGGTCGTGTATGACCCGACGCCGAAGTATCATTTCCGCGAGAGGAGCGGCAGCAATTCCAAAAGAAGCGGGATGGTGAAAAAGAACGTCGAGGCTAACCTTCTGATGGAGGAGTTCCTTAATGCCGAGCACCCTGAGCTTTCGAATGAATGCAACAGATTTATGCTCTATGAGTTCGTGACGGCCGTGCAGAACGAGCTTGCCGGCGGAACAGCTGACAAAGAGGACTTGAAATGCTACACGGCTAAAGTCAGGCAGCTGCTTTTGGCTGATAACCCGCTTGTCGGCAGGTCACTTAAACTGAAAGCGTTCATGGCGCTTCAAATGAAACCGCTTCTTGCGGCCTACACGAAGATGCGTCAGAGCCGCGCAAGCGCAGAGTTGGAGAGATTTCCCTGATGGTAAGAGATTCCTCATTCAAGAACAAAAGAATACTCATGATATGCCGTGAGACTTACTGCAAGCCTCTTTGGTTCATCGCCGAAAAACTCAAGGAGGACAATGAGGTCGCAGCATTTTTCATCATGTCGAGCGAATGCAGCTACACAAAGACTTATTACAATGAGCACACATATTATGAATTCTTAAAGCTCGTTCCGGACATAAAAGTGTATGATGTCAAGGACATATGCGAGAAGTTCATCGAGGGCATGAAAAAGGATGTGCCGTATGATCTTGAGTATCTCAGCATGATCGACAGGGAATACAGCCATTACAAGAATCTGAACATGCAGCTCATGAGCTCGCAGATGAACTCAAGGCACTATCACTGGCGCATGTACTGGAAAGTCACGAGCTATAAGGAGAACCTGTACTGGCTGGAGCTCAATTACAGGAAGATATTAGGACTTATCGATGAATTCAAGCCGGACGTGATTTTCGACATGGACAACGCTGAGCTTCAGAGGACCATACTGTGCGAAGTCTGCTACAAGAAGAAAATCCCGTGCATGACGATCGAATACTCGAAGTTCGGCTACTACAAATATCCGAGCTTCCAGAACGCGTTCGGCATAGACCCGTATTTCGAGAAGCTGTTCAATGAGATAAAGGCGCTTCCGGACAGCGAGATAAAAGAGAGCGTTGAGTACATAGAGAACTACCGCAAGGAAAACTCGATAATGAACAAGGAGTTCGCAGGGTCGGTAACGAGCAAGTACGAGAGGGACAGCCTCATATGGATCGCCCGCGTGATGCACGGAAAGCTCGAGTACTTCTATGACATGGACATAAGGAAGCACAACCTTAAGCTTAAGAAGAAGAGCCCGATGCTCTATGCACCGTCGCTTCCGTACATACGCTATTATCTCGAAGAGGAGCTCAAGAAGAGGTATCTGTACGGAAAGAACAGATATTTCGAAAATCCCGTTCCGGGAGAAGATTATGTGCTGATGCCGCTTCACCTGATCCCGGAATCTTCGGTGTTCGTCAGAGCTTCTTATTACGTTGATGAGCTGAATCTCATAGAGCAGGTGTCAAAAGCGCTCCCGATCGGGTGGAAGCTCTATGTCAAGGAACATCAGGCGATGCTCGGTGAGAGAGGTTTTGAATTCTATAAGAAAGTCAAAGAGATACACAACGTCCGTCTCGTGCAGATAAACTATTACAAGGATCCGAAACCGTGGATCATGAACTCGAAGGGCGTTGTCACGATAACGGGAACCGCAGCTTACGAGGCGGCGCTTCTCGGAAAGCGCTCGATAGTGTTCGGCAAGGTTCCGTTCGAGCTGATCGACGGCATTACGAGGATAACGTCATTCGACGATCTTCATGATGCGATATGCTCATTCGGACCGGTCGATTCGCTGCACAGCGCGGCAAGCTACATAGAGGCGGTAAAGCGTGCGGGAGCCCCGGTAAAGATATTCGAGCTCATGGATGACGCGGATGCGATCTTTTCCGGAAAGAAAGAGCGCACGCAGGAGTTCGACGACATGCTGAACGAGCTGCTGGATTTCTATGAAAAGGGATACGAAAGCTATCAGAAAGCTCTCAAAGAGGGATATTTCATTTCCGATGTCCCGGTGTGAGATGTGATGAATGATAATGGAACTGCCTGATTCCGATAGGGAGAAAGGGAAGCGTATGGAAAGCACAATAATGAAACGGCTCCGGGAAGGAAAGTTCGTTCTCATAGCCGAGATAGGCGTGAATTATTATGATATAGCGAAAGTCCGCGGGATCTCGAACATGGATGCCGCGAAGCTTATGGTAAAGGAAGCTGCCGAGGCCGGAATTCATGCAGTAAAGTTCCAGACTTACAAAGCCGGAACCCTTGCGGCCAAGGACAGCCCGTATTACTGGGATATAAACGAGGAGCCCACGAGATCGCAGTACGAGCTTTTTTCGAAGTTCGACAGCTTCGGGAAAAAAGAGTACACCGAGCTTATGGAATACTGCGACAGCATAGGAATAGAGTTTCTTTCGACCGCCTTCGATTTTGAGTCCGCGGACTATCTCGATGAGCTGATGAACGTTTACAAGATATCTTCATCCGATCTCTCGAATATCCCGTTCATCGAATATCAGGCTAAGAAGAACAAGCCGATACTTCTGTCCGTCGGAGCTTCAGACGAAGAGGAAATCGATGCGGCGGTTGATGCGATAAGAAGAAATACAGATGCCGAGATCACGCTGCTGCATTGCGTCCTTGAGTACCCGACGCCTCTTTGCGATGCGAACCTTCTCAAGATCAGCACGCTGGCGCATAAATATCCGGACGTATACATAGGCTATTCGGACCATACGAAGCCGACCGAGGAGTGCGACGTCATAAAGACCGCATACAATCTCGGTGCGCAGCTCGTTGAGAAGCATTTCACGCTCGATAAGACGCTTACAGGCAATGACCACTACCATGCCATGGATCCTGATGACGCAAGATCTATACTTGCGGCTATAGACAGGATGGACATGATAAGGGGATGCGGCGAACTTAAGTGTCTTGATACTGAAGGTGCGGCAAGAAAGAACGCGAGACGTTCGATAGTATCGGCCGCATTCATAAGAATGGGCGATGTCATCACCGAGGAAATGCTTACCTTTAAGCGTCCCGGAACCGGAATATCTCCCGATATGATCGGAAAAGTCATCGGAAGCACCGCCGCGGCCGACATAGAGGAAGATACGATCTTACAGGAGAACATGATAGTTTATGGCAGATAACGGAAACAAGGTTGTAAGATCGAGCATATGGTATACCATTGCAAATGTTTCCATAAGAGCCGTTTCGATAATCACCACGCCGATATACACGGGGCTTCTGACTACGGCCGATTACGGAAAAGCCAATACATTCAATTCGTGGATAGATGTCTTCAATGTATTCGCATGTCTGTGCATTGTTTATTCCATCGGAAGGGCAAAACTCGACTTCAAGGATAAGTTCGATGAGTACATGTCAGCGCTTCAGGGGCTGTCGAGCTCGTTCGGATTCATCCTTCTGATACTTGCTTTCATTTTCAGGGAAGCTCTTTCGGGATGGATCAAGTACGAGGTCCCTCTCGTCATCGGACTGTTCGCATATCTGTGCGTATCCCCTTCAGTAGAATATATGATGCAGAAATGCAGGTATGAGTACCGTTACAAGGAAAACATACTCATATCAGTCATTACCTGCATAGGTCAGGTCGGCCTGTCGATAGGCCTCATGCTGCTTTTTGGTGACAGCAGGTACATCGGAAAGATACTCGGTGTCATGATTCCGACGGCGATAATGGGAATCGTTTTCTATATCAGGTTCATCGTAAAAGGAAAGGTTTTCTACAACAGAGAATACTGGATATATGCGATGAAGATCGGACTTCCGATGATACCGCATGCCCTGGCCCTTATACTCCTTGCCCAGATGGACAGGATAATGATCAAGGACATATGCGGGGACGGAGACAGCGGACTTTATATTTTCGGATATTCGTTCGCAACACTCCTCATGATATTCACGAACGCCATCGGCCAGGCATGGCTGCCGTGGTTCAATGAGACGCTCTTTGAAGGAGGACGCGAGAAGATAAGAAACATACAGAAGAAGCTCGTGATGCTCGGATGTTTCCTTTCGTTCGCGTTCATTGTTGCGGCGCCCGAAGCGCTCATGCTCCTTTCCATATCGAACAGCTCCTACTGGGTGGCGAAAACGGTAGTGCCTCCGATAGTGCTCGGAACGCTCGCCCAGTATTTCTATACGAACTACGTCAATGTTGAGATATACTGCAAGAGGACGCCGATAATCGCGATAGGCTCATGCTCCGCCGCGCTTCTCAATTACATACTGAACGCGTACTTCATCCCCAGATACGGTTACATCGCCGGAGCATATACGACGCTCACGAGCTACATAGCCCTCATGGTACTGCATTTTGTCATGGTAAGATTCGTCCTGAAAGAGAAAGTATATGATGATATGTTCATGTTCATCGCGATGGCGTTCATGATCGGAATGGGTTTTCTTTTCAGCGCGATGTACGGAGACGGGTTAAGGAGTGCGCTGATAAGGTACGGTGCCGCGCTTGCGATAACGGCCGTTTTTGCATTTGTTTTAAGACGTGATATAATTACGCTAGTTAACTATGTAAAAAAACGGTTTTTCAGGAAAAACGCATGAAAACACTGATCGTAATACCCGCTAGAGGCGGGTCAAAAAGAATACCGAGAAAAAACGTCAGGATCATGTGCGGCAAGCCGCTCATCAGCTATTCGATAGAAAATGCTAAAGCGCTCAGGGACGAGTTGAACCTCGATGTTGACGTCGCGGTGTCGACCGATGATGAGGAGCTCGGAGGGATTGTCGAAAAGCGCGGCGTTGAAGTCATTGCAAGACCTGCAGAGCTTGCAACTGACAATGTAACGCTCGATCCGGTCATATACCATGCAGTCGGCTGGATGGAAGAGAAAAAGCAGAAAAGATATGATGTCGTGATCACGATGCAGGCCACCAGCCCGACGCTTAAGATGACGACGATAAGAGATGCGATCCTCTACTTTGAGGAGCATGATTATGACACCGTCCTTTCCGCGACGAACAAGCCCCATCTTTCATGGGGAGTGAACGCAGACGGTGAGTACGTCAAGAACTATGAAAAACGTCTTAATTCCCAGGAGCTTCCGCCGAACTATCTTGAGACCGGCGGCTTTCTCATTACGAGAAGGGAATGCGTTACCGAGCAGGGAAGAATAGGGAAGAGCGTCAGCATATTCGAGATATCGGAGGATGAGGCAGTAGACATCGATACATACTCCGACTGGGTTCTTTGCGAGAACATATTAAAGCGTAAGAAGATAATGTTCCGTACCGTCGGTAAAAGATCGGTCGGAATGGGGCATGTGTACAGGTGCCTTACGCTCGCATACAAGCTTACCGGGCATGAGGTGGTGTTCGCGGCATCTGAGGATTCCGATATCGGAATCGAGAAGATAACAGAATCGAATTTCAATGTCATCAGGATAAAGGATGATGCTCATTTCGAGAAGATCCTTTCCGAGGAGAAGCCTGACATACTCATAAACGACATACTCGACACCACCAGCGATTACATGAAGATGGTAACGAAGTACGTCAAGCGTACGGTGAACTTCGAGGATGTCGGAAGCGGCGCGAAATATGCGGATGCGGTAATAAATGCCCTTTATGAGAAGGGTGAGAAGCTTCACAACGAGTATTACGGCAGCAAATACTTCTGCATAAGGGATGAGTTCCTTGAGGAGCATCCGAAGGAGTTTTGCGAAAAGGCGGAGAACGTGCTCGTGATTTTCGGCGGAGCCGACCCGTCAGACCTTACCGGAAGGCTTTACGGCATATGCAAAAAACTGCACAAGGACTATCCTGACGTTAAGTTCCACTTCCTGTTGGGTTTTGCATATCCGTACGCCGACAGGGTAGTTACGTGCGAGGAATGCAATGTGTTCGTGCATAAGGATGCAAAACGTGTCAGCGCATACATGAGCAGGATGGACCTTGCGATAACGAGCCAGGGAAGAACCGTATACGAGCTTGCCAGCATGGGCGTTCCGGCTATAGTGCTCGCTCAGAATGACCGTGAGGCAAAACATGTTTTCGCAGGAATTCAGAACGGATTCATCAATCTCGGAATCGGAACAGAGACTGATGATGATACCGTTATATCGACGATAGGATGGCTCCTGTCGACACCGAACGTACGAAGGGAAATGAGAAAGCTTCAGCTTCAGAAGGACTTTTCAAAAGGACATGAACGCGTCATCAAACTCATACTCGACGATGATGACGATGATGAGAACACGGACAACTGAACCGGCGGTTAAATGAAGAAAAGACATATATCGGATCCTCTTGCCGAGGCAAGACGGCTTGAGCAGGAGCGTCTTGAGCGCGAACGGCAGGAAATGATCATGGCGCAGAATGACATTTCCGTCATCTCGCTTGACAACAACATAGAGAATTCTTATATCGGACAGGGCATGACCGAACGGGAGCCCGAAGTGCTCTACACGAAAGAGGCAAAGAGGGTAGTCCGTTCACTCAACCATCTTGAGACAAGGCGGGTCATGCTCGTTAATACCGTTGTCGGAACGGGCTCTGTCGGAAGGCTTGTTGAAGGCCTGTACAACACTCTTACGGCAAACGGCTATGAATGCATGGTGGCTTACGGAAGGGATACGCATCCGGAAGGAATGAATGCGTACCGCATCGGCCAGGATATCGACGTCTATATCCACGGCGCACTTTCAAGGCTCACTGACAGGCACGGATTCTATTCGAAAAGAGCGACACTCGAGTTCATAAACGTAATAGAGGAATTTTCGCCCGATATAATACATCTGCACAATGTTCACGGGTATTATCTTAATATCCGTGTTCTTTTTGAATACTTGAAAACCAGCGGGATCAGGGTGATCTGGACATTGCATGACTGCTGGACGTTCACGGGACACTGCTCGCATTTTGAATACATAGGATGCATGAAATGGACGACCGGATGCTATTCGTGCGAACAACTTTCGGAATATCCGAAGTCGGTCGGCAAGGATAATTCGCAGAGGAACTATGCCGACAAGAAGGAACTGTTCACGGGATTTGATGACCTGACGATAGTCACGCCGTCGCAGTGGCTCAAGTCGCGCGTGGAGCAGTCGTTCATGGGCGAGTATCATACGGTTGTTGTTCCGACCGGGATAGATACATCGGTATTTCATCCGATAGCGGAAGAGAGGAAGGATGACAACCTTGTGTTCAGGCTCAGGAACAGCCTGAACCTGCGCAATAAGAACGTGCTTCTCGGAGTTGCGAATCCGTGGAGGACGAGAAAAGGCATAATGCAGTTCGTAAGCCTGTCAAAGCTCATAAATGAAAGGTGCGTTATTGTCCTTGTCGGGCTTGATGACGATCAGATATCTTCGCTTCCCGAGTCGATAATCGGAATCGGGCATACTGACAGCGTATATGAGCTTGCGGCGCTTTATTCCATGGCCGACATCTATGTGAACCTAACGCTCGAGGACACGTTCCCGACGACGAACATCGAAGCGCTCGCATGCGGAACGCCGGTCATCACCTACAGGTCCGGCGGCAGCGCGGAGTCGATCGATGACACATGCGGCATTGCCGTAGAGCGCAATTCCGTACAGGGTGTCGTCGCGGCTATAGACACGATCCTTTCGCAGAAGGGCATCGCCTATACGGCGGATGACTGCGTAAGGCACGCCATGCTGTATGACAAGGAAACGAGGTTCGAAGAGTATATACGCGAAGTTTATGAGGGAATGTAAATGAAATTACATGATTTCTGCTCAAAATTTCAGCATTCCATAGTGTTCCTTTTTGAGATCATACTGTACGCCGCATGTCTTGCGACGTTCTTTCTCATGTTCGCAATAGACAATCCTGAGATCATAGTTATGTCGAGAACGGCGGCCGTAACGCTGTCGACTTTTGTCATAATGCTCTTCCTTCTGACTTTCATGTACGGAAAATACGACATCGGACACAGAAAATGGGGACAGGTCGCTCTTTCCGTTTCGATCACTTTAATAATCACCGATCTTATAACTTACTTAGAGCTTTCGATCATGAAGACGAACGAGGCGAACAATACGACGTTCAAGCTCGAGAACATAGGAATACTCTTCCTCGTATTCATCATCCAGATAATCGTGATAGTTGCTGTATCGGCCGCCGGAGAGGCTTTCTATTTCTGGATCAACCCTAAGGAAAAGTGCCTTGTCATAACCGGAGACGAAACCGATGCCGCGCGTGTTGCGATGGCGATGTCTTCATTCGACAGGAAATACGGCGTTTCCGATATAGTCTCATATAAGGATCCCGACCTTGAGAACAAAATGGTCGCGGCGGATACCATAGTTCTCTATGAGCTTCCTGTAAGCGAGAGATACGGGATAATCAATTTCTGCTATCAGAACCTGAAGAACATCTATTTCAATCCGCACATAGCCGATATACTCGAGCAGAATTCCCATCCGGTCATAGTCGATGATATTGCGCTCTTTTCAACGAGATACCATATGATCACGTTCGAGGAAAGACTCGTCAAAAGATTCATGGATACTTTCATCTCGCTGATCGCTCTGATCATCACGAGCCCGATACTGCTGGTTTCCGCGATATGCATTAAGAAACAGGACGGCGGAAGCGTTTTCTTCAAGCAGAAAAGAGCTACTGTTCACGGCAGGGTTTTTGAGATCATAAAGTTCCGTACGATGAAGGAAAACGTTGAGAACTTCTCTTCGACGGAAGGGGACGGACGCATAACGAAAGTCGGAAGGATCCTCAGGAAATACAGGATAGATGAGCTGCCGCAGTTCGTTAATATATTAAAAGGCGATATGAGCCTTGTCGGACCGCGCCCTGAAATGCTAGAGAACGTTGCCGATTATGAGAAGGAACTTCCGGAATTCCGCTACAGGCTCAGGATGAAAGCGGGACTTACCGGATATGCGCAGATATACGGCAAGTACAATACGACATCACGTGATAAGCTCATGCTCGATCTGATGTACATAGAGAACTACAGCCTTGTAAGGGATCTGCAGCTTCTGTTCCAGACTATCCTCGTTCTTTTCAAGGCCGAGGACAGCACTGAGGCGTTCAAGAATGATGGCAGGGTGGGAAATGACACAGACAAAGAAGCCTGAAATATCGATAGTTACCGTCACCCTGAATTCGGAAAGCACGGTTGAGGATACTCTGCGCTCGGTCCTGTCTCAGACATATGCTCCAAGTGAGTACATCATTATTGACGGATGCTCGAAGGATGCGACTCTTGAGATCGTAGAAAGATACAGGCGGCGCTTCGAGGAAAAGGGAATAAAGCTCACCGTTGTGTGCGAGCCTGACGAGGGCATATATGATGCCATGAACAAGGGCATAAGGCTTGCAACGGGGGACGTCATAGGAATCATAAACAGCGATGACTATTATGAGGACTGCGCTCTTGCAACAGTTGCCGAGGCATACGAGAAAGAAGGATTCGGGCTTTTCTATGCGGATGTGCGTATGGTGGAGCCGTCGGGGAGGACTTTTGTAAAGCACTCAAGGGACCGCGCGTATGCAACGAGCCGCGACTGGAACCATCCGACGACGTTCATCGCAAAAAGCGTATACGATAAGTACCAGTACAGAAATGATACGATACATGATGACTACGACCTGATACTGCGTCTTAAAAAGGATAAGGTAAAGACCGTGGTCAGAAACGTTGTCCTGGCTGATTTTCGGATGAACGGCGTAAGCCACAGAAGGTCGATAAGGTCCGCGCTGTCTAGCATCAGGATAAAGTACGGCATATACAGGAGAAACGGGTACTCGCGGTTTTACATTTTCGAATGTCTGCTCGTTGAGGCCGGAAAGCTCATCATCGGATAAATGAAAACACTCACGTTCTATTCAAATTATTTCAATCACCATCAGAAAGCTCTTTGTGACGCATTTTATGACCTGCTGAAAGAGGGCTTTACTTTTGTTGAGACAATGCCGATGGAAGAATTCCGTCAGGGAATGGGATGGGGCACGGACTGTCCGGATTATGTCCTGAAGACCTATGAGAGCGAAGAGAATGAAAAGCGAGCGAGAGAGCTTGGATTATCATCAGATCTTGTCATCATGGGTACGGCGCCGGAATACTATATCGAGGAGAGACTTGATGAGAACCGGATAGTGTTCAGGTATTCGGAGAGGCCGCTTAAGGAGGGCTTCATAAAATTCTTCATCCCGCGCCTTACGAAAAAGTACATCCATCTGCACGTGCGCAACAGGAAGAAGAACATATACATACTCGCTGCGAGCGCGTATACCGCATATGATTTTAAGAAGATGTTTGACAGCTACCCGGGCAAGTGTTATAAATTCGCGTATTTTCCGAAACATATAAGCTATGAAACAGACGAGCTCTTATCCCGCAAGCAGAAGATTGCGGATGCAGCAGGCGCGCCGACGATCTTATGGGAAGGGCGCATGATAAGGCTGAAGCGGGCAGATCTTCTCATAAAAGCAGCGGCCGAGCTTCGGAAAAAAGGTCTTGATTTCAGGCTCAAGCTTGTAGGCGACGGCGATGAGAAGAAGAACCTGATCGCTCTTTCCGAAAAGCTCGGACTCAGTGACATCACAGAGTTTGAGGGATTCTTAAAGCCCGATGAGGCGAGAGAGAAAATGGCGGATGCCGAGATATACGTCATGACGAGCAACTTCCTTGAGGGATGGGGCTCCGTTATATATGAGGCTTGCAACGCGGGCTGCGCGGTAATTGCAAGTCATGCGTGCGGTGCAACTCCGTGGCTCGTAAAACATGGTAAGACAGGATTTGTATTTAGATCGGGAAGCGTAAAAAGTCTTGCTGATAAGCTTGAGAGAGTGCTTACCGACAAAGATCTGCGCCAGAGGCTCGGAATAAGCGCATATGAACAGATGAAGAGCGAATGGAATCCCGAGGAAGCGGCAAGAAGAGTGATAGGACTTTATGAGGCGCTTTCTTCGAAGAAAGACAGCCCATATGAAGAGGGCCCGTGCTCTCCGGCAGAAATTCTTGATAACGGATGGTTTGAAGACAGAGACTGATGAGCGACAGCAGGAAGACAATTCTATATCTCATGGAATACCCGATCGACCTTCCGGGCGGAGGACAGGAGTCAACAAGGACATTATGCGAAGGACTTGCTTCTTCAGGTGAGTTCGAGCCGGTAGTTGCGTGTCCTACGCTTCTTTCGGCATCGGCATCAAGCTATCCTTTCAGGATCGTAACCTACAGATCCGACGAGAACAGGGAGCTTTCGAAGACAAAGAGGCTTACGAATTTCTTTTCGCGCATATCGAGCTTTAAGAAGATAATCAAAGAGGTCAGACCGGACATGATCCACGTATCCATGTCAGAATCGCTGATAACGTTCGGCTTCTTGCGTGTACCGGGATTTTTCGCGAAAATCCCGTTCGTTTATACCGACAGGGGACTTCGCACCGGTTACAGGAAGCACTCGATGCTCTGCATAAAAGCAACGATGAAGAAGGCCGCGAGGATGCTCACGACGACCGAGTTCAATGCAAAGCTCTGGCGAAGCGTCATTAAGACTCCGGTTACTGTCATACCGAATACGATAAGCACGGCGTTTGCCGAGTATGATCCGGATGCAAGAGAGCAGATGAGAAAAAAATACGGCGTTGGAGATGAACTCGTCATAGGATTTGCCGGAAGAATCTCTGAAGAAAAGGATTGGCCCAAGGTTCCGTCCGTCGTTAAGGCAATAGCGGATGCAGGAATTAAATTCAAAGTCGCTCTCGTCATGTCTCTTTATGAGGAAAGAGACAGAGGGATCGCAGATGATGTAAAGAGCAGGATAACGGCAGTCATCGGGCAGGAGAACCTCATATACATGCAGGATCTTAACCAGACTGAGATGTCGCGCTACTATTATCTCGTTGACATATTCATCATGACGAGCAGTTTCGAATCGTTCGGAAAAGCCGCCGTTGAAGCTATGAGCAGGAAATGCGCGGTTCTTTCGACGTCAGTCGGAGGACTTACGGAAGTTATAGGAAACAGCGATGATCTTTATGATATGAACGATCTCGATAAGCTTGCTGCAAGGGTCAGACAGCTTGCAGGTGATAAGACAGCGCTTGATGCTGAAAGAGAGATGTTCTACAGACGTTACAAGGATAACTATACGACGGATAAAAACATTGAAGGTCATGCGAAGGTTTACAGGGAAATACTCGGAAGATAAGACATGAGCGGAACGGATAACGAAGAAAAAAAACAGCAGACTGGTACTCTGTCATCTTTCCTGGAGTTCTTCTACGGGAATTTTGTCGTTCTCCTTTTAGGATTCGTAACGCTCCCGCTGATGACGAGGCTTCTTTCTACCGATGAATACGGCAGATCGTCGCTTTTTCTGTCAGCGGTATCGGTCATATACATTTTTGCGATCCTTGGCCTCGATCAGTCATACATAAGATATTTCTACAGGGAAAATGTCGATCCCCGCAAGCTCTTCATGCAGTGCCTGCGGCCTCCGCTCGTACTCATAGCCGTACTTACCGTCATCTATTTTGTTTTCTCGGACGCATTCAACAACCTGCTCTTTGACAGGACCGGAGTCGACATCACGCTTCTTGTGATTTTATATACGCTCGCTTCGGTGTTTGAAAGGTTCCTTTTCCTGAACATAAGAATGCAGCAGAAGGGGAAGCTTTATTCGAATCTGAACATTATCACGAAAGTTCTGAACATACTGTTCATCGTGATCTTTGTCTATATCCTCGGCAATGATTTCAGAGTAGGCCTGTATTCGCAGACGCTTCCTCTGATCGTCGTGACTGCGTATCTTCTCATATGCTTTGTTCTGAAGGGAAGGGGATATGTGAGCACTCCCCACGACCTTACGGAAAAAGAACTGCTGCATTACGGCATTCCGTTCATTCCGATGCTTCTGATGGAATGGCTCTTATCGTCCATGGACAAGTGGTCGATCCGTTTCCTGAACGACTTTTCCGAGACGGGCGTGTATTCTTCCGCGATGCAGATCATGACGATACTGCTGACGCTGAAGATCACTTACGTTGCATTCTGGTCTCCGATAGCCATGAAGAAATATGAACAGGAGGATGAGAAGACAGCGAAGGAGTTTTTCGCGGACATATTCCAGAAAGTCCAGTTCCTGTGCATGCTAGCCGCATTCGGTCTTACGGCTTTTCGGAGCATCATCGTTCTGATCCTCGGAGAGAAGTACAGGGCAGCGTCGTCTATCATTCCGTTCCTGTCTCTTATGCCCGTGCTCTCGATACTGTTCGAGATGACCGGCCAGGGGATCAAGTTCAAGAAGAAGACGGTGTATTTCAATTATGCGAGCGCATGCGCGATAGTCATAAACCTGACGGGCAACCTTCTTCTCGTTCCGAGATACAAAGGCGTAGGCGCTGCATTTGCCACGGCCGCAACCTACATAGTCTACTTTGCGATCGGAACATATTTTGCGCACAAGTGCTACCCTGTCGCCTATAAATACCGCAATTTCATCATTTCCCTTGTGTTGTACATGGCTTATGCTCTGTATGCGACATTTACGGGCAATGAATGGATGAATATGGCAATCGGTGTTATACTTATCATCATGGTGACTGCTATCAACCGAAAATCAGCCGCATCCCTCTGGGGATACGCGATGCAGACGATAAATGATTTCCGCACGAAACGGAGGAAAAGACAATGAGTCTTTATGAAGACATAAAAAACGGGAAGGAAAAGATATCGCTCGTAGGCCTCGGATATGTCGGGATGCCTATAGCGGTAGCTTTTGCGAAGAAAGTCAAGGTTGTCGGGTTTGACCTTAACGCCGAAAAGATAGAGGCATATAAGTCCGGTAAAGATGCGACGAAAGAAGTAGGTGACGAAGCTATCGCAAAGTCAACTGTCGAGTTCACATCGGATCCCGCGGACCTTAAGAGTGCAAAGTTCCACATAGTTGCCGTTCCGACGCCTATAAATCAGGATAAAACGCCTGACCTCTATCCTGTTGAATCCGCGAGCGAGATACTCGGAAAGAACCTGACGGCGGGCTCTATCGTTGTATATGAATCAACGGTGTATCCCGGAGTTACCGAGGATATATGCGTCCCGATACTCGAGAGGGAATCAGGTCTGAAGTGCGGAACTGATTTTAAGGTCGGATATTCGCCTGAGAGGATCAATCCGGGCGATAAGGTGCACCGACTTGAGAACATCAAAAAGATCGTATCGGGAATGGATGCCGAGACGCTTGAAGAGATAGCGAACGTTTATGAACTCGTCATCGAGGCGGGCGTTCACAGGGCAAGCTGCATAAAAGTAGCGGAAGCCGCGAAGGTCGTCGAGAACTCGCAGAGGGATATAAACATCGCCTTCATCAACGAGCTTGCGATGGCATTCGACAAGATGGGAATAGACACGAACGAAGTCATAGATGCGATGAACACGAAGTGGAACGCGCTCGGCTTCCGTCCGGGACTCGTCGGAGGACACTGCATAGGCGTCGATCCGTACTATTTCGTTTATGAGGCCGAGAGGCTCGGATATCATTCGAGGATAATCTCTGCGGGACGCCAGATAAACGATGACATGCCCGGATACGTCGGAGACCAGATAGTAAAACAGCTCGTGCTCGCGGGCAAGCAGGTAAGGGATGCGAAAATCGTTTTCTTTGGGGCGACTTTCAAGGAAAACTGCCCGGACGTGCGCAATTCGAAGATCATGGAGATATTGAGCCACCTCCAGCAGTACGAAATGAAACCAGTCCTTGCGGATGCATGGGCAGATCCGGCGGAAGTGAAGAAAGCTTACGGATACGACTTAAGCGGAGAAGATAAACTCAAGGATGCGGACTGCATAGTGCTTGCGGTAGCCCACGATGAGTACAGAAAAAAGACGATTGCCGATTGGGATTCATACTTTAAGAGCGGTGACAACAGCAGCAAAGTGATAATAGACATAAAGGGTATCCTTGATAACAATGAGGTTACCAAAGCGGGGTACAGATATTGGCGCTTATAGTGAATGCCGATGATTTCGGAATGAATAAGAGCGTAAATGCCGCGATAGCCGATGCTTTTGAGCTTCATCTCATCGACAGGACAACGATGATGGTCAACATGCCGTCTGCGGCCGATGCGATGGAGCTTGCGGAAGATAAAGGTTTCGCGGGATCTGTCGGACTCCACCTAAACCTTACATCCGGAAAGCCGCTAACGGAGGATATCGCAGCAGATCCTCTGATCTGCGGACCTTCGGGAGAGTTCAGCGCCGACTTTGCAAGGAGCATGAAGACAAGGTTTTTCCTTCCGTCAGGAACTTCAAAGCGGATCGAGAAGGAAATACGCGCGCAGCTTGACGAATACAGAAGGCTCGGTGGGACGCTCTGGCATATCGATTCGCATCATCACGTGCATACAGACCCGTCGATATGGAGAATACTTAAAAAGGTGCTTCCGGACTATCCGGTAGTTTCGATAAGGCTCGGAAGAAACATGTACATTGGCGGCAACGTGCTGTTTCGTCTGTACAAATCGCTGTACAACTTATCAGTAAAGCGAAGAAGCCGGATCAGGCAGGATTATTTCGGATCAGCCGAAGATTACGCCTCATTTATCGCTCATAAACCGGATGCCGTCCGATCTGCCATTGAAGTCATGGTCCACCCCGTTTATGACGACAGCGGAAAGCTCAGTGATAAATGCTCGGGCACATACAAGGAGTTAGCAAGGCTGCACTGAATTATATAAAGTTATGTAAACAAAATGCCCCCGAAAGGTTGTTTTTCGGGGGCATTTATGTTATCATTTCTGATGATTATGGGTATTTATGCAGTAACGGAAGGAACAAGCGATAAATGAAAACTTATCTTGTGACCGGAGGGGCAGGTTTTATAGGCTCTAACTTCATTCACTACATGTTTGAAAAGCATGCCGGCTCCGTCAGGATCATAAACGTGGATCTCCTGACTTATGCAGGCAATCTCGAGAACCTGTCGGACCTTAAGGACAATCCCGATTATACATTCATAAAAGCCGATATATGTGATACTGAAGCGATATCGGATATTTTTGCCAAGAATGATGTGGACATAGTCGTTCATTTTGCCGCGGAATCACATGTTGACAGAAGCATACGCGATCCCGGCATATTTGCGAGGACGAACGTCATCGGAACTCTTAATATGCTGAACTGCGCTAGGTGCGCCTGGGCGGACGGAGAAGGATTCAAGGAAGGAAAGAAGTTCCTTCATGTATCAACTGACGAGGTGTACGGTTCGCTCACGGATGAAGGGACTTATT
Organism: Lachnospiraceae bacterium; assembly: GCA_024691425.1. Lineage (GTDB taxonomy): Bacteria > Bacillota > Clostridia > Lachnospirales > Lachnospiraceae > UBA2868. The sequence goes on along the minus strand of JAILNQ010000123.1, from coordinate 52,686 downwards.
TCTATGAGACGACTCCTTATGATCCGCACAGTCCTTATTCGGCGAGCAAGGCTTCTTCGGATTTCATGGTGAAGGCGTACGTTGATACTTATCATTTCCCGGCGCTTATCACTAACTGCAGCAATAACTACGGGCCTTATCAGTTCCCTGAAAAGCTGATCCCGCTCATTATCAACAACGTGCTTTCGGGAAAGAAGCTTCCGGTCTACGGTGACGGCAAAAACGTCCGCGACTGGCTCTATGTCATGGATCATGCCAAGGCAATAGACATGGTTATAGAGAAGGGACGTTTCGGAGAGAAGTACAATATCGGCGGTCACAACGAGAAGCAGAACATCGAGATCGTCAAGATCATCATCGATACGATCAAGGAAATGCTTCCTGCGGATGATCCTAGACAGGATCATATAAACTATGACCTCATAACATATGTTGAGGACAGAAAAGGCCACGACAGGAGATATGCGATCGCACCGGATAAGATAAGAGCCGAGATCGGATGGGAACCCGAGACGATGTTCCCTGAAGGCATCAGGAAGACTATCCGCTGGTATTTTGACAATACCGAGTGGATGGAGCATGTAACTAGCGGCGATTATCAGAAATACTACGAGGAAATGTACAAATGAAAGGTATAATTCTTGCCGGAGGTTCGGGAACGAGACTCTACCCTCTGACAAAGGCGATGTCCAAGCAGATGATGCCTGTGTATGACAAGCCGATGATATATTATCCGCTCTCGATACTGATGCTTGCGCATATAAGGGAGATCCTCATAATATCAACACCGAGAGATCTGCCGACGTTCAGGGAGCTTTTCGGAGACGGAAGCCAGTTAGGGCTTTCAATGTCGTATGCAGTGCAGGAAACGCCGAGAGGACTTGCGGATGCGTTCATCATCGGCGAGGAATTCATAGGTTCGGACAGGGTTGCCCTGATACTCGGTGACAACATCTTTTACGGACAGAGCTTCTCAAAGGTATTGCGCACCGCAGCGGAAAGAGAGAAGGGCGCAACGATTTTCGGTTACTATGTAAGAGACCCGAAGGAATACGGAGTCGTTGAATTCGATGAGAACGGAAAGGCCATATCAATCGAGGAGAAGCCCGAAAATCCCAAGTCGAACTATGCGGTTCCCGGACTGTATTTCTACGACAATGACGTAGTTAAGATAGCAAAAGACGTTAAGCCCTCGGCAAGAGGCGAGATAGAGATAACATCGGTCAACAATGCATACCTTGAGCGCGGCGAGCTTTTCGTCGAGACGCTGGGGCGAGGATTTGCATGGCTCGATACCGGAAATCACGACATGCTCCTTGATGCGGCAGACTTCATAAGGACCGTGCAGAAGCGTCAGGGAATGTACATTTCGTGCATAGAGGAAATAGCATTCAGAAGGAATTTTATAGACAGGCAGCAGCTGCTGAAGCTGGCTGAACCGCTGCTGAAGACGGACTACGGAAAGTATCTCGTCGATGTAGCGAACGGACTGTAGAAACTGTCATGCCGGAGGGGGCCGGATGATGGAAAGGATGAGAGGAATAAGGGGAAGAATATGAAAAAAACCAGGTACGACGGCAGGGGAGCTGAACAGAACACTCAGATGGACTGGGTGCAGCTGTCCGAGCAGATGGACAGAAGCGAAGGTAAAAAGCGTTCCGGATATCCGGCAGGCAGAAATGAGCCCGGCTCGGATGATATCGTGAACGAGACGATCTCTCAGATCGTTTCCGAAGGACTCAAGGTCGACACGTCCGATCTCGACGGCGTAAAAGATGCAGTAGATGCCTTCTACGCTTATGATAGGCCGAAGAAGAAAAAGAATCCTGTGCCTGTTGCGGCAGAAGAGCCTGAAATGCCGGCGGATGATCCCGAGGCGGCTATACGCAGATCCGTTGATGAGAAGATCATCATCAGATCCGAGGAACTGAAGAAAAAACGCAAATCTGCGGGGAAGACTGCGGCAAAGAGCACGCATGAGCCTTCTTCGGTAAAGAAGAAGAAAAAGCACGCAGGCCCCACACATCAGAGCGATTCATTCAGACACAAAAAAGGTCTTGAGAAGTACAGGAAGGCCGGAATTCTTCCTACGAAAAAAGACGGTCCGTCCGAGTTCAGAAAAGAATCAGCAAAGTGGAGATATGATAGTGTTCCGAAGGCCGAGATGGACGACAATGCGCCTGATACGGAAGAAGAGAGCTTAACGGACAGGCTGAAAAAGCTCACTCCCGTACAGTGGGGCGCGGTTGCGATGGCAGCAGTTATCGTCATCACATCCGTAATGACCACTACGGTATACGCAGACTACCGCGGCGAGCAGAATAAAGCGATGGCTATGGCCAATCTTCCTTATTTCGTGGATGATGCCTCGCTCATTGCATATGATGATACGGAGGCTTTATCCGAGGAAGTGGAAATGGAAGAAGCCGCCGAGCAGATGACGGACAGCGAAGGAAAGATGCTCTCGCTGATACTCACGAGCGTTGAGAAGGACTTAAAGGTCAAGCTCGTTGATGAGGATGACACCCTTGTCAAAGGACTGGAATGGGGAATAACCGTCACTGATAAGGATGATAAGGAAAGCAGCTACGAGGATGAGGATGAGGACGGAATAATCCACCTGACGGGTATGAGCGCAGGCGATTACTCAGTTACCATAACGGAATCCGATTCATTGAGCGGTTATGTTTATCCGACAGTAGGACAGAAGGTCAGCGTAAAAGCCAAGGTTGAATACAAGGTCATCGCGAACATAAAGGACGAGATCAAGAAGGAGAGCGAAGTCAACGCGGCCGTCGAGGATAACGGCAATAAGCATGCCGATGTCGAGACGGGAACCGCACCGAAGGATACTGTCGAGTTCGTCGAATCAACAGTCGAGGAAGTCGGAGAATCGTACGAGGAAGCTACGGTCGATCTGTCCAAGACAGAGATAATAGCATCGATATTCAGCAGATTGTTTGCCGCACTCGGAAAGGTGGCCGATTCGGTCGGTTTTTCATCGGGAGCTACGATGGCGAACATCGGACTTGCGCCGGCAGGAAGGCTTGTTGCAACGGAAGTGCAGCTGAACGAGACTTCAGATACACCGACGGATGATACGGATGATCCGACGCCGACGCCTACGGATACACCGACGCCGACACCTACGGATACGCCGACGCCTACACCGACCCCGACACCGACGGATACACCTACCCCCACACCGACGCCGACGCCTACGGATACACCGACGCCGACACCTACGCCGACGGAATCACCGACACCGACGCCGGTCGACCTTACTCCTCCGAGTGAGATAGATAAATACAAGCCCGAAGCACAGCTTTTCGATTCGAACAAGAACAAGCTCTACGTCAACGAGGACGGAACATACAGGCTTGCCAAGATCGCGGATTTAAGGAGCGGAAACTTCAGCGTGTTCTACAGAAGGATCGCCGGATTCATATACACCGGCTGGCAGAACATAGACGGCAAGACATATTACTACACGAAGGATCATGAGTTTGTTACGGGAGATCAGGTTATCGGCGGAGTTTCGTACCACTTCAATTCCGACGGTACACTCGATACAGGCTCCGGCGTGCTCGGAATAGACGTATCCAAATATCAGCCGAGCATCAACTGGGGTTCGGTTAAAGCTTCGGGAATCGATTTTGTCATCATAAGATGCGGATACCGCGGTGCTTCGACCGGAGCGCTCATTGAGGATCCTTACTTCAAGAGCCATATCAAGGGCGCAAAGAGTGCAGGGCTCAAGGTCGGTGTATACTTCTTCTCCACGGCGCTGAATGAGGCCGAAGCGGTTGAAGAGGCAAGTATGTGCGCAGCACTGTGCGGAGGATACGGACTCAACTATCCGGTATTCCTTGACGTAGAGTCATCATCAAGACCTGGATATAACACATTATCCGCAAGCCAGCGCACGGAGAACATACAGGCATTCTGCAAGACGATAGCATCTGCCGGATATACGCCCGGACTTTATGCGAACAAGACATGGCTTACTGAGAAGATCAACACTTCATCACTGTCATGCAAGATCTGGCTCGCACAGTACAGAGCCGAAGGTCCGACATACAGCGGACGCTATGATATATGGCAGTATACATCAAAGGGAAGCGTTAGCGGTATAAGCGGTAACGTGGACATGAACAAGAGCTTTTTAAGATACTGATATAAGGAGAATGGCAATGGGAAAGATAGCCGTTGAGACCACGCCCATAGAGGGTCTTCTCGTAATAACCCCGAAGGTGTTTTCGGATGAGAGGGGATACTTCATGGAAACGTACAATATAGCTGATTTTGAGGAGGCAGGGATTACATGCGCTTTCGTGCAGGATAATCAGTCGGCTTCGAAAAGGGGCGTGCTCCGCGGCCTTCATTTCCAGATAGCCCATCCGCAGGATAAGCTTGTGCGTGTCATAAAAGGCGAAGTATTCGACGTCGCGGTCGACATGCGCCCGGGCTCGGAAACATACGGGAAATGGTTCGGGATCAGGCTTTCCGAAGAGAACAAGAAAATGTTCTTCATCCCGAAGAACTTCGCGCACGGATTCCTCGTGCTTTCAGACTATGCAGAATTCACATACAAATGCACGGATCTTTATCATCCGAATGATGAGGGCGGGATAATCTACAACGATCCTGACATAGGAATCGACTGGCCCGTTGCGGATGACATGGAGCTCATATTCTCTGAGAAGGATAAAAAATGGCCTAGGCTTAAGGAGCTGTGATGACGAAAAAAAAACCGGTGGTTGCCGTCGTCACTGTGCTCGTAGCGGCGCTTCTCGCATATATCATTTTTCATCATAACCCGTTTGCGGACCCTAAGGAGGAAATGATCAAAAAGGTCATTTCCTGCATCATTCTTGTCGCGATCTATACGGTATTCCTGTTGAAATATGACAAGATAGTCATTCTTCCGGTTGAGCTTTTCCAGAACAGGCAGCTTATCTGGAAGCTTTCGAAGAATGATTTCAAAACGAGATACGCCGGGTCATACCTCGGTATCGTCTGGGCATTCGTACAGCCTGTCATCACGGTGCTTCTGTACTGGTTCGTCTTTTCAGTGGCGCTTCCCTCAAGGGCAGTTGCGGTAAAGGGTGACATCACGATACCTTACATACTCTGGCTCATCGCCGGAATAGTGCCGTGGTTCTTCTTTTCCGAGGCGTTGTCAAACGGAACGGGAGCGCTTCTTGAATACAATTACCTCGTCAAAAAGGTAGTGTTCAAAATAAGCATACTTCCGATCATCAAGATCATCTCGGCGGTATTCGTCCATGTTTTCTTCGTTGCATTTACCATAATACTGTTCTCATGCTACGGGTATTACCCCGACCTTTATACGCTTCAGATATTCTATTACACAGGCTGCATGTTCATATTCGTGCTGGGGCTGTGCTACATTACTTGCTCGATAATCGTTTTTTTCAGGGACCTCGGACAGATAATCTCGATACTTCTTCAGGTCGGCATATGGGCGACGCCTATTCTGTGGAATATCACGACGCTTCCGCCGAGGCTTCGGATAGTGTTCAAGCTGAACCCTATGAACTATATCGTTGAGGGCTACAGGGATGCTTTCATAGATAAAGTCTGGTTCTGGGAGAACTTTTATTCCACGGCTTATTTCTGGATTCTCACGATGTGCGTTTTCGCGTTCGGAGCTATCATCTTCAAACGCCTGAAGGTGCACTTCGCTGATGTTTTATAAGGATGGGACATGACTGATTTTCTAGATGCGATCAGACAAAAGGATACTGCAGGACATACGGACCATGTGAGCGCCGGAAGGATAAGCGATGAGCTGGCGATAAGCGTAAAGAATGTTTCGAAAGTGTACAAGCTTTACGACAGGAACCGTGACAGGCTCAAAGAAGCTCTCCACATCGGAAGGAACATCCGCTCAAGAGAGCATTTTGCCTTGGACTGCGTAAGCTTTGATGTACATAAGGGCGAGACCGTCGGCATAATCGGTACGAACGGCTCCGGTAAGTCCACGATACTGAAAATCATTACCGGAGTGCTGTCCCCGACTGCGGGGGAACTTAAGATAAACGGGCGCATTTCTGCCCTGCTTGAGCTCGGTGCGGGCTTTAACATGGAATTCACTGGGATGGAGAACATCTATCTGAACGGAACGATGCTCGGATTCTCGGAGAAAGAAATAGACGATAAGCTTGAGTCGATACTTGAGTTCGCTGACATCGGAGAATTCGTGAACCAGAAGGTCAAGACGTATTCGAGCGGAATGTTCGTGCGCCTTGCATTCGCGGTCGCGATAAACATCGACCCGGAGATACTCATTGTCGATGAAGCTCTGTCGGTCGGAGATGTGTTCTTCCAGAACAAGTGCTACAGGAAGTTCGAGGATTTCAAAAAGCAGGGCAAGACTATACTGTTCGTAAGCCATGACCTCGGAAGCATCAGCAAATACTGCGACAGGGTTATCCTTCTTGAAAAGGGTCACAAGCTCGGAGAAGGCGAGCCGAAAGAGATAATCGACATGTACAAGAAAGTGCTCGTCGGACAGCTCGATTCGCAGCCGCAGATAATGAAAGATACGGGCGGCGCCGGCGGGACAAAGTGGAAGGATCTGATGCAGCTGAACCCGAATGCCGATGAATACGGCAGCAATCTCGCCGAGTTCGTGGACTTCTGCGCCTATGACGACGGAGGCACGATAACCAACACGATCATCAAAGGCGATGATTTTACGGTAAGGGTGAAGGTCAAGTTCAACGATACGGTGCAGGATCCGATATTCGCGGTATCTTTCAAGAACATGCAGGGCACCGAGATAACCGGGACCAATACGATGTTCGAAAAGATCACCACGGGCAAGCGCTCAAAAGGCGATGTATGTACGGTGACTTTTACACAGAACATGTCACTGCAGGGAGGAGAATACCTTGTGTCGCTCGGCTGCGTAGGCTACAGGGACGGAGAATTCACCGTCTATCACAGACTGTATGATATATTCAACCTGACGGTCATTTCATCGAAGAACACGACAGGGTTCTACGACATGAATTCAATAGTCACAGTTAACACTGAAACAGGGCAAGAGGTAAGCGATGTCCGGTAAAATACGCGAAAGCATAGGAAATGTCGTTCTCGACTATACATATTACGGCGGGGAAGACCTGTATTCCGAGGGAGCTGCGGAAGACAGGCTGCTTGATTTTGTCAGATCCCATACGTCCCTTGAATATGAGAAATATATCGAGGAGTCAAAATCATGGTCGGTCATGTACCACCTGTCCTACATAAGGGAGAATGTCATCGGATGGCTTCCGATAAAGGCGGAAGACAGCGTTCTTGAGATAGGCAGCGGCTGCGGTGCAGTGACAGGGATGCTCGCGAGGCTTGCCGGAAAAGTGACATGTGTAGAGCTTTCAAAGAAACGGAGCCTCATCAACGCATACAGGAACAAGGAATATGCAAACCTGACGATAATGGTCGGAAATTTCGAGGATGTCGAGTCCGGCCTTACCGAAAAATATGACTATATCACGCTGATCGGCGTGCTTGAATACGCCCAGTCCTACATCAAGGGTGAAAAGCCGTATAACCGCATGCTCGACATACTCAAGCAGCATCTGAAGCCGGACGGGAAAATAGTAATTGCCATAGAGAACCGTTTAGGGCTTAAGTATTTTGCAGGATGCAAGGAGGATCATCTCGGGGAATATTTCGGAGGAATCGTCGGATATCCTCCCGAGGCGGGAGTCAGGACGTTTTCTAAGGAAGCGCTTGAGCGGCTTCTTGCCGAAGAAGGCCTCGGTGATAACAGATTCTATTATCCGTATCCTGATTACAAACTCGCACATACGATTTATTCCGATGAAAGACTTCCCGGGGTCGGAGAGCTTAACACGAACATCCGGAATTACGATTCGGACAGAATGGTGCTTTTTGATGAGACGAAAGCGTTTGACGCGATGATAGAGGAAGACCGCTTCCCTGAATTCGCAAACTCGTTCATCGTGATAGCATCGCCGCAGGAGGGATGGCAGAAGCTGACCAGCCTTCCGCTGTTCGCTAAGTACAGCAACGAGAGGACCGAGAACTACAGAGTGTGCACGGTCATAGGCAGAACTGCCGAGGGTGAGCTGACAGTTCACAAGAGTGCACTTTCTACGCATGCAAATCCCCATATCGATAAGATGAAGGGCAGCTTCGAGATACTTTCCGAGCAGTTCGCAAATACCGGTCTTAAGCCCGTTAACTGCGAACTCATAAAGGGCAGGGAGAGAGGCATGCTGCTCGCCGGAGTTGCTTCGAAGGCAAAGGATTCGGTCAAGTTCGATTATATTTCGGGCATAACTCTCGAGGATCATCTGAAGGAGCTCGAGAATGACGGAAAGTATTCCCGGATGGAAGCTGTCATACTCGAATACTGCAGCAGGCTCAATTCGTGTTCGGGAATTTCCGAGTTCAAGCGCTCGGCCAAGTTCGATGAGATATTCGGAAGAAGGGATTTCAAGAAGAAATATCTTGCCCTTTCGCCGTGCAACTACGACATGATATTTTCCAACATCGTTCTTGATGAGGCCGAGAGGGAAGAGGGCGAGTGGACGATGCTCGACTATGAATGGGTGTGGGATTTTTCGGTCCCGATCAAATTCATCATATACAGGGCTCTTTTCTATCACTTCCGCAACTGCGAGGATGACGGATTCCTGATGTATCTTTCCCGCAAAGGTCTCGATGTCTACAGTCTGTGTTCCATAGACATAGGCGAGAGGATGCTGTTCGCGGAGATGGAGCATTCATTCCAGATGTATATCATAGGCGGAGCGGCATCGCTTGAAGTGATGCGTGTCATGATGCCCACATCGACGATAATGATCGATAACATCGTTAAGCACGGTGCATACCTGAAAAATCTCGATACACCGAAGATATATTTCTCGAGGGGCAAGAACTTCACTTCCGAAAATCAGATAGGGGTTACCGCAAAGGTGAGCGAAGGCCATGTATCCCTTCTCATACCGTTCGAACGTTTCATACATTCGCTGAGGGTGGACCCTACCGAGTATCCGTGCCTTGTATCGATAGAAACATTGACATATACGCTCGATAATGGGGCAAAATGTGATGTTATCGATGTCATAGTCAACGGGCATAAGCTTTCAGAGAAAACGTACATCTTTGATACGAATGATGCCCAGATCGTGATCGTCGGCATTCCGCAGAATGCCAGATCGATAGAAGTCAAGTATCAGGTATCGATGATCGAGAAGCCTTTCTATGACAGCATGCTTTCTGTCTTAAAGAAGATCGAAGAGGAGAAACTTCAGGAAAAGCGTAAGTTCATGTACCGCCTTAAGAGAAAGATCGGGATCATTAAGGAAGATATCCTGCCGGAGGGATTTGTAAGGGCTTATCCCGGACAGCAGGAGATTTCGGAAGAAAAATGAGTGTTTCCAAAGACAAGTGTATATCCGCATATAAAAAAGAGCTGTTCAAGCAGACGATGCCATACGGCTATGAAATAGTATACGGCACGAAAATCCCGGCGGCATCCGCACCAAATGCATCGGGAGCCATAGTACTGTTTCCTGACGATGGCGCCAACGTACTCAATTTTGACGGAATAACAGAAGAGTACGTGGTCTTTGTCCACCGTGACGGAGTGTACGAGCCTGATCTTATAGAAAGACTCATCGGCAGCGCCGATGGTGCGGACATAATATACTGCGATGAGGATTTTACCGAGGATGTGAACGCAGACCTTTCCGATATCAACGTCAGGATAAGGACGCTTCGCACGCCGTGGAGAAAACCCGAGTATTCACCTGATACGATCGTATCATTTCCCTACATAGAAACATGCTTTGCCATAAAAACGTCATTCGCGAGGAGCGTTCTTGCAATAAAGCAGTCGCCGGAGATCGGAGACAGCGTGAGGTGCTATGATTTTCTCCTGCGTGCCATGGAGCGCGCGAGAAGCATAGTGCATACGCCTCAGATACTGTATCACAGGGACCTTAGGAAGCTGATCGAAAAAGAAGGTGAAGTGAGCGACAATGAGATATTCGCGGCGCTTTACGAGAAATATCAGCGCCCGGGGTACGTTCTGTGCCGTGAGGCCGCAGAGAACAGGCGCGGGATAAACGTGATCCCCGAGGCAACGGTAAAGGGAAGAGGAAAAGATAAAGAAAAGGAATGTGTCGTTTCGATCATCATTCCGTCAAAAGATCAGCCGAGGGTGCTGAAGGAATGCATCAGGAACATAAGGCTGAATGCGGGAAATGTGCCGTATGAAATCATTGTTGTCGATAACGGCAGCAACGAGGAAAACCGTGATATCGCCGAAAAATACGTGACTCAGCTTCCCGGGGGAAGAGGAACATACATCTACGAACCGATGGAATTCAATTTCTCCATGATGTGCAATACCGGAGCCGACAGGGCGAAGGGCAGTTTTCTTCTGTTCATGAATGATGATGTTGATGCGATATCGGACTCATTTCTCGAAAGGCTTCTCATATATGCAAACAGGAGTTACGTTGGGGCAGTAGGCGCGAAGCTGCTTTTTCCCGATGACAGGAGCATTCAGCATATCGGAGTGACCGAGATAGACCGAGGCCCGACTCACAAGCTTGCCGGAGCGGATGACAGAAAGGTGCACTACTACTGCAGGAACAGATTCGCATGGAATGTGCTTGCAGTAACAGGCGCATGCCTCATGGTCAGCAGGGAAAAATACTATCAAACAGGCGGGTTTTGTGATAGAATAAAGGTCGGCTATAATGACGTTGAACTGTGCGTCCGCCTATTCGAGGCAGGCTATTACAATGTAGTCGATAATGACTGTGTGATGACTCATCATGAGTCGCTTGCGCGCGGCACCGACGCGATGAGCGATCTGAAGTCGGAGAGGCTTTCGACAGAGCGCGACCTTCTGTATTCGATGCATCCGTGGCTCATGCAGCATACGGACCCGTTTTACGGATACATGCTGGATCGGGATACGGTCAATATCGGCTGCGGCATAGTTCCGGACTACCAGGTGACAGACTTCCGCAATAAGGTGAAGGTTACAAATAAGCCTCCCGGCAGGGAATCGAAGAAAGTCATGATGTCGATCGACCGCTGCGGCATAGAGCGCGGGATCGCAGAGAATGCCGGGGACGCGTATACCATCGAGGGATGGGGGATTTCGCTTTCATGGGACAATGCACTTGTTCGAAAATTCATTGTTCTCATACCTCTCGATGATGACGGAGCAGAAACGAATGAGTACATAATCGCGGCAACGAGCCCGAAGTACAGAGAAGACGTGGCAGAAACTTTTCCGGATGCCGTAAACGTCAGTCTGGCCGGATTCGTATGCGCCATACCGTTCGATGCGATCGATGAGAACCGGCGGTACAGGATCGGCGTGATGCTCCGCAAAAAAACTGGATTGAAGAGCTGCCGGGCGGCTCTGGGTGATATATATGAACCGCGAAGAGGAATTGTCAAAGACGAATGAATACTACAGGGATCTGTACGAGAGGGAACGCAGGAAGAACGCGGACCTGACCGAAAAGCTTACGGATGCGGAAGCTAAGATCGCAGACCTGAACTACAAGATGGACAAGCTCCGCGGGTCAATGATATGGAAGCTCATTTATCCGTTCAGGCTGGTGTGGAGCCATATCAAGAACATCATCGTCCGCGTCAGGAGATATGGGAGCATTTCCGGCATAAAGGAAAAGATAAAGAGCAAGATCATAGAGATAAAGGCGTACAAGAGCTACGGCACGCTTTCGATGCCGACCCCCGAAGAGGCGGCAGGACAGCGCGCCGAGAAGTTTGCAAAGGATATAAAGTTCAGCATCCTCGTGCCTCTATACAACACGCCTGAGAAGTTTCTGCGCGAAATGATAGATTCGGTCATCGCGCAGACGTATACGAACTGGGAGCTCTGCCTTGCGGACGGTTCGGATGATGCCCATGCGTATGTCGGACAGGTTGTAAAAGCTTACGGCGATGAGCGCATCAGATACGAGCATCTGACCGAAAACCTCGGAATCTCCGGCAATACCAATAAGTGTTTCGATATGGCTACAGGCGATTACATCGGACTGTTCGACCATGATGACATTATTCATCCGACCGTGCTCTACGAGTATATGAAAGTCATATGCGCTGAGGGAGCGGACTATATATACTGCGATGAAACGACGTTCTCAGGCAGATCCATAGACCATATGATAACGCTCCATTTTAAGCCGGACTTTGCGCCGGACAATCTGCGGGCGAACAACTATATCTGTCATTTCTCAGTCTTTTCCAGGGAATTAGTTAAAAAGTGCGGGACGTTCCGTCCTGAATTCGACGGCAGCCAGGACCATGACATGATACTGCGGCTGACACAGGCTGCAGAGCATATCGTGCACGTTCCGAAAATACTGTATTACTGGCGTTCTCATGCAGGGTCTGTTGCTTCTGACATCAATGCCAAGAGCTATGCGATTGATGCGGCAAAAGGCGCGGTAGCCGCACACCTTACGGCCTGCGGATTTAAGGATTTTCGGATTGAGAGCACGAGAGCGTTCGAGACTATATTCAGGATAAGGTATGCCCTGATCGGGGAGCCGCTCGTATCCATACTCATTCCTAACAGGGATCACGCAGCGGACCTTACGAGATGCATAGAATCGATAATGAACAGAAGCTCATATGAGAATTATGAGATAATAGTGATAGAGAACAATTCAACGACCGATGAGATCAGGAATTACTACGAGACGCTTGCAAAGCACCCGCGCGTAAAGATTGTTGAGTATGAAGGAGAATTCAATTATTCGGCAGTGAACAACTACGGTGCGCGCTTTGCTGAGGGCGAGTATCTTCTGCTTCTTAACAATGATACTGAGGTAATAACGAGGAACTGGATTGAAGAGCTTCTCATGTATGCACAAAGGAGCGATGTCGGAGCAACGGGCTGCATGCTCTATTATCCGGATTATACGATACAGCATGCCGGAATAGTGCTCGGAATGGGCGCTCACAGAACGGCAGGCCATTCCCATTATAAGCTTGAGAAAGAGAATCTCGGTTATATGGGCAGGCTCTGCTATGCACAGAACGTCTCCGCGGTCACCGGGGCATGCCTCATGGTCAGAAAATCACTGTTCGAAGAGGTCGGAGGACTCAGCGAGGATCTTGCTATAGCGCTGAATGACGTAGATTTCTGCCTGAAGCTCCGCGAAAAGGGACTTCTTAATGTGTTCACGCCGTTCGCAGAGCTTTTCCACTATGAATCGGCGTCGCGGGGAAGCGATGTGGACGGCAGCGCCGAAAAGAGCAAGGCCGAGCGTTACGAGAAGGAATGCGGGATTTTCAGACAGAAGTGGAAAGATGTGTTATCTGCCGGGGATCCGTATTTTAACCCGAACTTTTCACTTGATCACTCGAATTACGTTCTGGCAGGAAATAAAAAAAGCATGGTCGGATAGCTGACACTAAATGATAAAAGGAGGATGAACATGGGTTACTTGGAACAGTACAGGTATTGGTGCGAGGATGATTATTTTGATGATGCCACCAAGGCGGAACTTGCTTCGATCAGCGATGATGACGCGCAGATACAGGACAGGTTCTACAAGGATCTTGAATTCGGTACGGGAGGCCTTCGGGGCGTGATCGGAGCCGGAACTAACAGGATGAACATCTATACAGTCCGCAGGGCGACACAGGGACTGGCGAATTATATCATAAAGCAGAATGCTAAAGAGAAAGGAGTTGCGATCGCATACGATTCAAGAAGGATGTCACCGCAGTTCGCCGACGAAGCCGCACTCTGCCTTGCTGCTAACGGGATCAAGGCATATGTTTTCGAAAGTCTCCGTCCTACTCCTGAGCTTTCATTCGCAGTAAGGACACTCGGATGCATAGCCGGAATAGTTGTCACGGCAAGCCATAACCCGCCTGAATACAACGGATACAAAGTTTACTGGGAAGACGGCGCGCAGGTTACATCACCGCGTGATAAGGACATCATTTCAGAAGTGCTCGCGGTAACTGACTACAATGAAGTACGTACCATGAGCAAGGAAGAGGCGATCTCGAAAAGGCTCTACAACATAATCGGCGCAGATATCGATGACAGATACATGGCCGAGCTCAAAAAGCAGATAATACATCCCGAGATCATAAAGGAAGTCGCGGACTCCATAAAGATCGTTTACACGCCGTTCCATGGAACCGGAAACATCCCGGTAAGAAGGATACTTTCAGAGCTCGGATTCAAGCATGTCTATATCGTGCCCGAGCAGGAACTGCCCGATCCCGATTTTACTACGCTCGAATATCCGAATCCTGAGGATCCTAAGGCTTTTACGTTAGCGCTGAAGCTTGCGAAGGAAAAGGATGCAGACATTGTTCTTGCTACTGACCCCGATGCGGACCGTCTCGGAATATATGCAAAGGATGCGGCAACCGGAGAATACATACCGTTCACCGGAAACATGTCGGGAATGCTGATCGCCGAATACATCCTCAGGGAAAAGAAGGCAATGGGAACGCTTCCTGAAAATGCGGCACTGATCAAGACTATAGTTACAACGAACCTCGCCGATGCGATAACCGATGCTTATTCTGTAAAGCTCATAGAAGTTCTTACCGGATTCAAGTATATAGGCGAGCAGATAAAGCTGTTCGAGCAGAACCACAACTATGAGTATGTGTTCGGACTCGAGGAGAGCTACGGATGCCTTGCAGGAACGCATGCCCGTGACAAGGATGCGATCGTAGCCGTAATGTGCCTGTGCGAAGTTGCCGCATGGTGCAAGAGCAAAGGCATCACCGTATGGGATCAGATGCAGAAGATATACGAAAGATTCGGATATTACATGGAAGGCATTCATACGATAACCCTCAAGGGCATTGACGGTGCCGAGAAGATACAGTCGATGATGGATAAGCTCCGCGCTAACCCTCCGAAGGAATTCGACGGCCTCAAGGTCCTGAAGTTCAGGGATTACAAGAAGGATACGGTAACTGACCTTGCAACCGGCGAAGTCAGTCCTACAGGCCTTCCGGAGTCCAACGTTCTCTATTTTGATATAGAGAATGACAGCTGGTGCTGTGCAAGGCCTTCGGGAACTGAGCCCAAGATCAAGTTCTACATGGGCATAAAAGGCAAGAACATGGAAGACGCAAAAAGCAAGCTAGAGAGCTTTAAAGATGCAGTTGTTAAGGCGCTTGAAGGATAACAGAGCGGTACGTGCGGCATTTCTTGTCATACTGGCAGTTCTTGCCGCGGTTTCCGTTTATCAGGGAATAAGGAATGCCGTTGAGTTTTCGCAGGATCTTCAGTGGGATGCGTCAAAGGCGCTCGCGATGAGGCTCGATCCGTATGAACTGTCAATGGATCAAAACCGTGCGCTCGACTATCCGTATCTTGCTGAATTCTACAGACTGTTCACGGACAAGGGGCTTACGCAGAAGATGGAAGCGAACCAGTTTCCGTCACTGCTTGCGCTTCTTTTCCCGATAGCGGCGCTGCCGCCGTATACTGCAAGGCTTGTATGGATAGGGCTTAACATTGTGTTTGCGGCGGGGATCATCTTCCTTCTTGCGAAGACGTTCTTTGAGGATACGAAGCCGTATGAATTCGCCGTGATCATGCTTCTTATGCTCGCGGGTACGCCGTTTCGGAACCAGCTCGGGGTAGGACAGCATACGCTGTTTTCGTTCTTCTTCTTCTTGCTGGCGGTTTACATTGATAAGAAGCGTCCTAGGCGGGCTGATATTACCGGCAGCGTGCTGATCACCCTGTGCCTGTTCATATCGTATTTCAAATACACACTGACAGGCGTGCTAGCGCTCTATTTTCTGTACAGGAAGAGATATAAGGAAATCGCAGTGTCTGTCGGAGTTCACGTGCTTCTTACCGGAGCGGCGGCACTCTGGCTCAAAAAAAGCTTCATGTACATGATCACCGCGCCCCTTAAAGTGGCATCGGCGCTAGAATCCGAAGGCGGGATCGATTTCGGAACCTTTCTGGGTCATGCGTGGCCGGCAGCTGCGGCAATAACTGTCGCAGTTCTTCTGTATGCGGCCATCAGAATGCCTAAGGGAATGGACAGAGTGCTCTTTGCCATGCTGATACTCTG
Organism: Lachnospiraceae bacterium; assembly: GCA_024691425.1. Lineage (GTDB taxonomy): Bacteria > Bacillota > Clostridia > Lachnospirales > Lachnospiraceae > UBA2868. The sequence goes on along the minus strand of JAILNQ010000123.1, from coordinate 36,559 downwards.
GTCGATGGTGATCGTTTACCACAGAACGTATGATATGTTCGTGCTTTCGGCAGCCGCAACGGCATTTATCGGAGACCAGGGCATTAAAAAATGCACAGATGAGAAGAAATCGGATATTCTTGTGTGCTGGTACTGGGTGGTTATAGCGGCCGTTTATTTCGGACTGAGAGTATTCAGAGAAAATTCTTTTTCGATGGCGGTCACCGGGATAATATATTACGGCCTCGCAATAGCGATCACGGTATGTGCCTTAGTATTTGGCAGGGGATAAGGGATAAAAATGAGTGATAACAGTGATAATAAACGGAAAAAACTTCTCGCGCAGATACTGAAGTTCGGTGTCGTCGGCGGACTGTCATTCGTGATAGATTTCGTCATAACGATGATAGTATCCGCAATATGCCGAGCAGCAGGCATGGAGGTTGCTGCCTCGGCGACTGTAGGCGGCTTTTTCGGGTTCTGCATATCTCTCGTGTTCAATTATTTCATGAGCATGAAATTTGTGTTCGAGCGCAGAGATGATATCAACAGGGGAGCGGAATTCCTGATCTTTGCGGTACTGTCCGCGATAGGACTCGGACTTAATGAGCTGATACTGTATTTCGGCGTCAGGATATGCGAGGGAGTTATTCCATCCATAGTAGATGAGCATCCGTCGGTCGTCACGGCCGGCGTCAAGATGGTCGCCACGGGCGTCGTTATGGTCTATAACTTTATATCAAGAAAGCTTACGCTAGAAAAGAAATGAGGTAGGAAATGCCAGTTTTACGCAGATATGCGACAGTACTCATATTAATGATGACCTGCATGCTGATGTTTGGCGGGTGCGCTGCAGACGATGGAACTGATGAACTTACGATTTCAGCCGAGGCGGATAAGGAATCTGAACAAGAGGCGGAGGTTACGCCGGAGCCGACCCAGGAGCCGGAGGAGACCGAAGAGATAGAAGAGACTGATGAGGATGACTATACTGATGGGCTCGGCGATACGTTCATCGGAGATACTGAAGAGTCTGAAGTCATTGAGAACAAGGATGTCGACCTGATCTTCTTCATGGGTCAGTCTAATATGTCAGGTGCAGCCGGAGATGCCTCGCTCGCGCCGCATGTATCGGAAGATGCCGGGATGGAATTCCGGGCGGTTTCGGATCCTACGAAGCTCTATCCTCTTACCGAGCCGTTCGGCATTAATGAGAACAATCCTACGGGGCTTACCGAATATCCGGGCGCGAAGAAAGGCTCTCTTGTGTCGGCTTTTGTGAATGAGTATCACGAACTGACAGGGCGCAGGGTAGTCGCCGTTTCAGTCTCAATGGGTGCTACCGATATGGAAACGTGGATGACGCCGGGCGTTATCGCGGATGTCGGCGGACGGTATGATTCGGCAGTTTCGTTCCTGAATAATAACGGATACACTATCGGCCATATATACGCAGTATGGCTTCACGGCGAGTCGGATGCGATAAAGGGGACCGATCCTGAGGTTTACAGGACGGATCTTGACAATATCATGCGGCCTCTTTTCATTAAGGGCCTGCAGAAGGTGTTCATTATCGCACCTGGAAGGACGATCGACTATAAGGACATTTTCCTTGACATAATCAACATGCAGAAGAAAATCTGTGCGGAAAGCGGATATTACGCGATGGCGACCACGGTGCTCACGAAAGTAAGCACGGAATATATGACGGACATGTACCATTATAACCAGCATGTCCTTAACATGGTCGGCATAGAAGCGGCAAAGGCCGCCGCATACTATACGGAGCACAGGGAAGAGAAAATAGTATATGACTACAGGGAAGGAAAGGATATCGTTCCCGACGGAGTGGACCCGGATTCACAGGAGAAGGAGGACCACATCCACCTGTCAGAGATCAACATAAACGAAGTTTACTAATACGGAAACAGAAAGGAAGGAAGATATGCAGACCGATAAGATTCTTCTGTTCATACCCGCATATAACTGCGAAAAGCAGATAGTGCGCGTTCTCGATCAGCTGACGCCGGCCATAATGGCGTTCGTTTCGAAGGTCATCGTAGTAAATAACCGGAGTACGGACGGTACGGAAGAAGCCGTACTTGATTACATGCATGCTCACGCCCTTCTTCCGATAACGCTTCTTCGTAACCGCGAGAACTACGGACTCGGGGGTTCGCACAAGGTGGCGTTCAAGTATGCGAAGGAACACGGTTATGACTATGTGATGGTCCTTCATGGTGATGATCAGGGATGTGTATCGGATTTTCTGCCGGTGCTCTCGAAAGGCTATTACAGGAAGCATGACTGCGTGCTCGGAGCCAGATTCATGCCCGGGTCGCATCTTGAGGGGTATTCGCTCATAAGGACGTTCGGGAATATAGTATACGATTTCCTTTTCGCATATGTTACTCACAGGCGGATTTACGATCTCGGTTCGGGACTCAACATATATAATGTGAAGATGTTTGAGGATGAGTTCTACAAGAAGTTCCCGGACAATCTGATGTTCAACTACCTCATGGTCATGGCGGCGGAATATTACGGCCATGACATAAAGTTCTACCCTATAAGCTGGAGGGAGGACGATCAGGTATCGAATGTTAAGATGGCAAGCCAGGCGACAAAAGTGCTGAAGATGCTTGCGGAATATTACCGGGATCCTTCGGTGATAACCGGAGAATACAGGGATAAGGTTATAGAAAGCTATGAGGCGGATCCCGTATGAAGATAGCAGTCGGCGCGGCAGTTCTCATAGGCTTCCTGTGCGTGCATCTTATAAAGATGATGAGGCTCTATCTCATTGTTCTTGACAGAAAGATAGCATTTGACAGGTTTGTGCCCGCCTATCTGCGCACTACTCTCGTGAACCTTATCGTACCTTATAAACTCGGGGAAATATACAGGATCGGCGTGTTCTACAGAATATCGGGCGGATTCAGGACCGGATTCTTTTCGGTGCTCATAGACCGATTCTTTGATACGTTAGCGCTCGTTCTGATCCTTCTGCCGTATCAGCTGCTCATTTCGGGGAAAGTCACTGTCCCGACGCTGCTGCTGGCGGTGTTTGAAATAGCCGTTCTTGCGGCTTACAGGGTCTTTCCGCCGACATATGCCTTCCTTAACAGGTACATAATCACCCAGAGGGAATCAAAAAGATCGATGATGGCTCTTTCGGCGCTTGAGCATGTGAACGGATGGTATGAATATGCGCGCGACCTGGTTACGGGAAGATACGGAATACTCCTGCTTTTTTCGCTTGCGGCATGGATAATGGAGATAGCAGTTCTTGCAGGATTTTCTCATTTGTGCAATGTAGACTTTTCCGTGTCGGATTTCGGCGTTTACATCGAATCGATCGTATCCGGGAAAAGCTATGAGATAAAGAGGATATATACCCTGGTATCCGCTGCGGTTGTTGCAGTGCTTACCGTTATATTCACGATCAAATATATAGCAGGGAAGAAAAATAAGAAATGATGAGAAACGTTGCCGTCGTTTATGACGATACGAGAAAACCGGGAAGAGAGATAGCTGCCATAACCGGACACAAGAGCTTCGGACAGACCATCTACAAGAGGCAGACATTCAGGGAAAGAGTTGCCGAAGCATTTGCCGGGATAGGGGTAACAGCTTTTTATGAGGCAGGATCAAAGGAAATGTCCGAGCTTAAAAATACGAATGTTATCCTATTCTTCTCGGACTTTGGAATAGCGGATTTAAAGGCTTTAGAGACAATTGTATACAAAGCGGGGTATGCTCACGAGAATTATAAAATAACACATATGAATAGAATAGCGTGCGTTATCTTTAAAGATGAGAACGCTTTCTTCATGGCAGCCCCTTCGGACCTTGAAAAGTATACCGAAATCGTCAGCGATGCGTTCATCGACCTGTCGGATGCCGGAAATTTCAGGTCGTTCATAACCGGCGGATTCGATTCAAGGTTCTTTAATTCGCTCAAAGGTGATGAATACACAGTTGTGAAGGCATCCTCAAAGAAGCAGAAAATCAAGGCTGAGTACATGTTCTACGGCCTGCTTCCGGATGATATGAAGCAGTGGTTTGTCCGGCCTTTTGACTATAAGGAAGACGAGAGCGGTGCGAGCTACAGGATGCAGCGCTACCATATGACGGATCTTGCCATTAGATACGTCCATTCCTCGATAAGCACTGAAGAGTTCAGGGACATATTAAAGCAGCTGTTCTATTTTCTCAGCCACCGCAGGAGCGAGGACGTTACCGCAATAGAATATGAAGCCGAGGCAAAGCGTCTGTATATAACGAAAGTATATGACAGGATAAAGCAGCTCAAGGAAACCGAAGGGTATGACGCTCTTGCATCTTACATAGAAAGCACATGCGGATCGGGGATTGATGACATCGTCAGAAGATATGCAGGACTTTATGACAGAATCTGCTCAGGAGTGCATTTTGAACACAAAAAGACGATAAGTCACGGAGATCTGTGCTTTTCCAACATACTCTATTCGAATCCCGACTCCCTCATGATTCTCATCGATCCGAAGGGAGCCGTAACGAGCGATGAGCTTTATATGGACCCGTATTATGATATCGCGAAGCTTTCTCATTCGATATGCGGACACTATGATTATTTCAACAGCGATCTTTATGAGATAATTGTTGATGAAGATATGAAGGCGCACATAAGGGTTGATGCGGACAACAGGCAGTTCGTTGCCATGTTCCGGGAATGCCTTGAAGAGCACGGCATGGATTTTGGGCTGGTCAGGCTTTATGAAGCCTCGCTTTTCCTGTCGATGCTGCCTCTTCATATGGACAGGCCGAAAAAGGTGTTCGGTTTCGTGCTGAATGCCATTGCGATACTTGACAGTCTGGAGAAATGAGATGTACGAACAACTTACTTTTGTTTTTGATGTGGACGGGACACTGTGCCCGATAAAAAAGGAAGATGAGAGATACGAGGACGTCGTTCCTTATGCCGAGATGGTCGAAAAGATCCGCGAGTACAAGGCGGGAGGAGCTAAGATAATACTTCTGACCAGCAGGAACATGAACTCCTACAACGGAAACATAGGGCTCATTAACGCGAATACAGCGAAGGTTCTTCTGGCATGGCTCGATAAATGGGAAATTCCTTATGATGAGATAATCTACGGCAAGCCCTGGCCCGGAAGCCACGGGTTCTACGTGGATGACAGGACGGTGAGGCCATCCGAGTTCCTTTCAAAGAGCGTTGAAGAGCTCGACGAGATAGTAAGGAGAGACAGATGCAGATCGTGATAACGATGGCCGGACTCGGCACGAGGTTTAAAAAAGCCGGCTACGACCTGCCCAAGTATGAGATCGAGGTGCACGGCAGAACGCTCTTTTCCTGGTCGATGGAAAGCCTGAAAGGGTATTTTGCCCCGGACAACGACTATTATTTCATAGTAAGGAGCGCCGATGGAGCAAAGGATTTCATACTTAAGGAGTGGGAGAGCATAGCCGAAGCCGGGAAAAGCGCGAAAGTCATCGAGATTGATGAGATGACCGACGGACAGGCCACGACCGCTATGCTGGCGGCCCCGTACTGGAAAGGGGACGATGCGCTTCTTATATATAACATCGATACATACGTCGAGGCCTGGGCAATGAAGGCAGAAGATATAGAGGGCGACGGGTTCATTCCGTGTTTTTCGGCCGAAGGCGACCACTGGAGCTTCGTTGCCGTGGATGAGAACGGTGATGCGACTGCTGTACGCGAGAAAGAGAGGATTTCCGACAACTGCACGCTTGGGGCATACTATTTCAGGACCTGCAGTCTCTACGAGGATATGTACGAAAGCTACTATAAGGACGGTGGCAACCTTGAGAAGGGCGAGAAATACGTCGCGCCGCTGTATAATCACATGATAGGGCTCGGAATGAAGGTCAGAATATGCAGCGTAGACAGTAAGTGCGTGCATGTTCTCGGCACTCCGGAGGAACTTGAGATATTCAGGAAAGAGAAAATCTGAGGATCTGATGAGCAACAGACATTACATAAAAAGAGGGATCAGCTATCTTAAAAGGAACGGCATAGGAAACACTCTGTCCGCATGCGCGGAAAAGCTTTCCGCAGACAGCGGCTACGTAAGGAGTCCGGCTTCGGAGGAGATGCTTGCGGCCCAGAGGGAGCATGTTTTTGAAAATCCCTACAAATTCAGTATACTTGTTCCCGTATATGAAACGGACCCCGTGATGCTCCGCAGCATGCTCGACAGCGTCGGAGACCAGACATACGGAAACTGGGAGCTCATACTTGCGGATGCGAGCTCGGATGATTTGAGGCGAAATATCGTAAGAAGCTTTACCGAGGACTACAATCTGAACTGCAAGGATGCCTTCGGAAGTATATATGACAAGGTAAGATATGAGCGGCTTACGAGCAATCTCGGCATTTCCGGCAATACAAATGAGGCCATGAAGCACGCGAGCGGAGACTACGTAGGGCTCCTTGATCATGACGATCTTTTGGAAAACACGGCGCTCTTTGATATAATGTGCGCTATAGAGGAAAAAGAGTCCAAAGGAAGGACGAGCGAGCGCATTACAAGAGTCATGGCGGTATATACCGATGAGGATAAGGTGAGCGAGGACGGCAGCAGTTTCTTCGAGCCGAACTATAAGCCTGATTTCGATCCGGTGATGCTGTGCACGAACAACTATATATGCCATTTCTTCGTTGTGGATGCCACCCTCGCAAAAGGCACCGGGGGATTTAGGAGCGCCTATGACGGAGCTCAGGATCATGATTTCATAATCAGATGCACTGAAGAGCTGAAGAGCAGCCAGATACTGCATGTGCCGAAGGTGCTCTATCACTGGAGGACCGCAGAAGGCTCAACGTCCGGAAACCCTGATTCGAAGCTCTATGCATACGAGGCGGGGAAGCGTGCGGTAAGCGAACGGCTGAAAAGGGCCGGGATCGACGCCGAGATAGAAGACAGCGCCCACATGGGGTTTTTTGACATAAGATACGCTAAAACCGAGGCGGATGTCCTTACGGTAACGCCCGAAGAGCTTGCCAAAATGGCCGGAAAGCGTGAATCGTTCAGCGGCAGGGAGTATATCATGGTCTTATCGCCCTCGCTTGAGCCTAAGACGGCAGATTATATTGATGAGATGCTGCCCTGCATGCAGTTTGACTGCGCCGGTGCCGTAACGGGCAGGCTGATCGGCCGAAACAGGAAGGTTGAGAGCGCAGGCTATGACATAGATGAGAACCAGAATGCAGTTCCGAGGTTTTCCGGACTTAAGAGGAACTTTTCGGGATACATGCACAGGGCAGTCACGGACCAGCTCGTTGACGGATTTTCGCAGGATTGCGTGCTTCTTCGGGTCGATGCAGTGAGCTCGTTTGCCCCGGAGATCGTGCTGAAAGGCGGATACAGAACATATTTCAGGCCTGAAGCGGAGTTTGTAAGAAAGATAAGATGAGTGAAGTAACCGTAATCATACCGAACTACAACGGGATAAAGTATATAAAGGACTGCCTGGATTCCCTTGCGGCCCAGACTATGGAAGCGGATATAATAGTCGTAGATAACGCTTCCGAGGACGGATCGAGGGAAGTTGTCAGGAATTATGACAATGTCCGGCTTATCGAGCTCGAGCAGAACTTCGGGTTCTGCCGTGCCGTCAATGAGGGCATCAGGGTGACTAAGACGAAGTACGTCATCCTGCTCAATAACGATACGAAGGCGGAGCCAGAGTTCGTTGAGGAACTGTATAAAGCCATTGACGCGCATGATGATACGTTCTCGGTCGCCGCTAAGATGCTTCAGATGAACGCTCCGGAGAAGATCGATTCGGCCGGGGACCTGTACTGCGCGCTCGGATGGGCTTTCTCGCTCGGAAAGGACAGGAGCAGGGCCGGGTACGAGAAGGAATCCGTCATTTTCTCCGCATGCGGAGGCGCGGCCATATACAGAAGAGCCCTTTTTGAACAGATAGGGTATTTTGACGAGCTTCATTTCACATATCTTGAGGACGTTGATGTCGGATACAGAGCCAGAATCATGGGTTATGTAAACCGATATACGCCGAAGGCCGTCGTATATCATGCAGGGAGCGGGACTACCGGCTCGCGTTACAACCCGTTCAAGGTGAGGCTTGCGTCAAGGAACAGCTGGTATGTCATATATAAGAACATGCCCGCGCTCCAGATACTGCTCAATCTGCCGTTTTTTATAATAGGATTCGGTCTTAAGGCTGTGTTCTTCATACTGAAAGGCTTCGGACGTGAGTATCTTTCGGGTATGAAGAGGGGTTACCTCATGTGCGTCGCGGGCAGGAAATATCCGTACGACAGGAGGTTCATAAAGAATTACTGCCGCATTCAGCTTGAGCTGTGGCTCAACATGCTGAGGCGGATAACAGGTTAGAGCAAGCGAGGTTATTATGATCAGGGACAATCAGAGACTGATAAACAGGCTTACACTGGTAATAGATGCCTTTGTCATTGCCGCGAGCTACGTTTTCGCATATTTCATGAAATTCGAGAGCGGGCTTCTGCTGTATGACGAGGGGCTTACGATGCAGACATACATGACTGCACTGTATTTCCTTGTACCCGGCTACCTTATTCTCTATTCCAAGCTCGATCTTTACAATACGAGAAGGGCTTCGGGAAGAAAGAGGGAACTGCTTAACGTTATCAAGGCTAATTCGCTGGGTGCCCTGATCTTCATGGTCATCCTCTATCTGATAAACCAGCCCGACTTTTCAAGACAGATGATCTTCATTTTCTGGGGAGTTTGCATATGCCTTGAAACCGCCGTAAGGAACATGATGAGAGCCCTCATGATGTTCTGGTGGAGAAAGGGATATAACCTGAAATACGTCCTTCTTGTCGGCTATTCGGGATCTGCCGAAAGCTATATAAACAAAGTGCTGCTGAACCCCCAGTGGGGATACGTTATCCGGGGAATACTCGATGACAAAGTCGAAAGAGGCACTGAGTACAAGGGAATCAGGGTTCTCGGCACAATAGACAACCTTCCGTTGATCCTTCCTGAGAACAAGCTCGATGAAATAACCATCACCCTTCCTCTGGGGCAGTACGGAAGACTTAAGGAAATAGTCAATCTGTGCGAAAAATCAGGTGTTCACACGAAGTTCATCCCTGATTACGACGGCATCATACCTAACCGTCCGTATACCGAGGATATACAGGGACTTCCGGTCATAAACATCCGCCGAGTACCGCTCAACAATACGATAAACAGCGTAATAAAGCGTTTCGGGGATATTTTGGGCTCAATAGCGGGGATCGTCGTCGCATCTCCTTTCATGATAGTGTCCGCGATACTCATAAAGGCCACGAGCGATGGCCCCGTGATTTTCGCGCAGGAGCGCGTCGGGCTTCATAATAAGCCGTTCCAGATGTACAAATTCAGGACGATGATAGAGCAGACTGAAGCGGAAGAGGCAAAGGGATGGACAACGAAGGATGACCCGAGAGTCACGAAAGTAGGGAAATTCTTAAGAAGGACAAGCCTTGACGAGCTTCCTCAGCTTTTCAACATACTTGTCGGCCAGATGTCGCTTGTCGGCCCGAGGCCTGAAAGACCGCAGTTTGTTGAGAAATTCAGGGAAGAGATTCCCAGATATATGATAAAACACCAGGTACGTCCGGGACTTACCGGATGGGCGCAGATCAACGGACTGCGCGGCGATACCTCGATTGAAAAGAGGATAGAGCATGACCTGTACTACATAGAGAACTGGACGTTCGAGTTCGACATAAAGATACTGATTCTTACGGTATTCCGCGGATTCATCAACAAAAACGCGTATTAGGGCGAAAACTATGCAGGTAGATGTGATAATTCCAACCTATAAGCCGGATGAGAAGCTGCTTGAGATAATAAACAAGCTCAGGGAGCAGACGGTAAAGCCCGCAAGGATAGTGCTCGTAAATACCGAGCAGAAGTATCTCGACAATCTTCTAAGAGGCAGAAGATATGACAGCGCCGGCAAGAATTTTGAGGTGATCAACGTCTCAAAGAGGGAATTCGACCACGGCGGCACGAGAAACGACGGAGCGAAGGGAAGTACGGCCGACTATCTTCTGTATATGACGATGGATGCGATGCCGGCGGACGACGAGCTCATAGAAAAGATGCAAAAAGCGTTCGACAGGCCGGAAATCGCTGCCGTTTATGCAAGACAGCTTCCCTATGAAGGCGCCTCGCTTCAGGAAAAGTTCTCGAGACAGTTCAATTACCCCGAGGAACCTAGCGTAAAATCAAAGGATGATCTCGACCGGCTCGGGATCAAGACGTTCTTCTGCTCGAACGCCTGTGCCATGTATGACAGGAAAGTGTTCGAAAGCCTCGGCAAGTTCCCGAAGGACATGATATTCAACGAGGACATGGTATTTGCCCGCAGACTGATAGACAGGGGCTACAGCATAGCTTATGCATCTTCTGCCGCAGTGTACCATTCGCATAACTATACGAACATGCAGCAGTTCCGCAGGAATTTCGACCTGGCGGTTTCGCAGGCCATGCATCCTGAGGTCTTTGGCGGCATATCATCGGAATCAGAGGGAAAATCGTACGCAAAGGCCGCATCGGCATACTTCAGAAATGAGGGCAAGCCGCTCTATTTCATTCCGTTTGCGGTAACGTGCGCATTCAGGCTGGCGGGTTTCAAACTCGGAAAGAACTATACCAAGCTTCCGAGAAGGATGATACTTAAATGCACGGCCAGCCCTAATTATTTTTTCAGGCATTGGAGTTAGGATATGAGTGACAGTAAATACTGCAGCCTCTGCGGAAGACCTGAGGAGGAGACTGGAGAGCTTATACCGGTCGGAGGAGGACTCAAGGTCTGCGGCAGCTGCCTTGACAATGCGATGAAGATGGCCGAGAAGCTGACGGCCATCACAAGAAATTCGGACAACATAGCAAGCTTTACGGCGGGAATAACACCCGCTGTTAAATCCGAAGAAAAAAATAACACCCCTGAACATGACGGAGAAAAGGCTGAGCCTGGAAAGGGAGATGAGCCTGAAGAGGGTGAACAGAATGATAAGCCAGGCAAAGGCGGATCCGTCAGATTTGCGGGCGGTTTCGGACTTCCGAATGTCGGTTTTCTGAACATGGCGGACCTCCAGAACATGATGTTCGGAGGCCAGAACGTCAAAAAAAAGAGCGGCGAGAATAAAAAGACACCTGTTATCGATATTAAGAACATTCCCCTGCCTCATAAGATCAAAGAGCTGCTGGATGAGTACGTGATAGGGCAGGAACAGGCAAAAAAGGTCATGTCCGTTGCTGTATACAATCATTACAAGCGCGTTGCGGCGGAGACGATGAAGCCTGAGGACTTTGAAGAGCGTTTAAGGGATGTTGAGATAGAGAAGTCGAACATGCTGCTCATCGGACCGACCGGCTGCGGCAAGACCTATCTGGTTAAGACGCTCGCGAAGCTGCTTGATGTGCCGCTTGCCATCACCGATGCTACAAGCCTCACGGAGGCCGGCTATATAGGCGATGACATCGAATCGGTCGTATCGAAGCTCCTTGCGGCGGCAGACAATGACGTCGAAAAGGCCGAAACCGGCATAATATTCATCGATGAGATAGATAAGATAGCAAAGAAGAAGAATTCCCATTCAAGAGATGTCTCGGGAGAGAGCGTACAGCAGGGCATGCTGAAGATCCTTGAGGGCGCCGAGGTCGAGGTTCCGATCGGGGCGAACTCGAAGAACGCTATGGTGCCGCTCGCGACCGTTGACACGAGAAACATACTGTTCGTATGCGGCGGAGCTTTCCCGGATCTTGATGAGATAATCAAAAGACGCCTTCGGAAGCAGACTTCGATAGGCTTTAACGCCGAGCTGAAGGATGTTTTAGACAAGCGTAAGGACATCCTTTCGGAGGTTACCGTTGAGGATATAAAGAAATTCGGCATGATTCCAGAGTTCGTCGGCAGGCTTCCTGTGATCTGCACGATGCAGGGTCTTACCGATGAAATGCTCGTGGATATCCTGAAGGAGCCTAAGAATGCGATAATCAAGCAGTATCAGAAGCTTCTTTCGATGGATGAGGTCGACCTTGTCTTCACGGATGACGCCCTTCTTTCCATCGCAAAGAAGGCCCAGGAAAAGGATACCGGAGCGCGAGCGCTCCGGTCCATAATAGAAGATATCATGCTCGATATCATGTATGAGATTCCGAAAGATGACAACATAGGACGTGTGACCATCACCGCGGATTACCTTGAAGGAAAAGGTGCTCCTGTCATCGAAACAAGAGGCTAGTTATCACATGTTCCTGTGAAGAAGCTCATGCTCCCTGCCTTTTATGATGTCATTCCATATATGGTCGATAAGCGGATTCTCGTCTGTATAGCGTATGCTTGAGAGCTGGTCGACCTGATATATTCCGTCCATTCTAGCGGTTCTCGTGGCAGGCCCCATAGGAACGGGCTGTCCGCCACCGAGTATGCAGCCTCTCCTGCAGGCCATCACTTCAACGAAATCGTAATGTGCCTTCCCTGCTTTTATGTCCTCAATGAGATCCGAAGCGTTCTTAAGTCCGTGGACGACTGCGATGTTGAGCGTCCTGTCACCGAACGTCACGGAAGCTTCCTTGAATCCGGCTTTTCCGCGGATTCCCGAATATTTGATGTTCTCAATGGCGGTATGATCCTTCTCGGGTGACATATACCGAAGAACCGCTTCGGTAACGCCGCCGGTTATACCGAAGATCGAAGCGCCGCCCGATGCCATCGAGAACGGCATGTCACATGCCTCGCTCTCGAGGTTCTCGAACTTTATTCCGACCTGACGGATCATCCGGATTATTTCCTGAGTGGTTATTACGATATCGGTATCCTGCCTGTCCCCAGTGCAGTTATCGGTACGCAGAATCTCTGCCTTCTTGGCCGTGCAGGGCATAATTGCAACATTATAAGTCTCCTTGCCTTCTTCCTTGTCCTTCTCAGCAAAATATTCCTTTATGACAGGCGAGAACATGCTCATCGGTGAACGGCAGGTGCTGATGTTCTTAGTAAACTCAGGGTATCTGTTCTCGCAGAATTTCACCCATGCGGGACAGCATGATGTGAAAAGAGGAAGGTTCTCGCCGGACTTGAGTCTTTCGGCGAATTCCTTTGATTCTTCCATTACAGTAAGGTCCGCTCCGAAGTTCGTGTCATATACTTCATCAAATCCCATGATCCTGAGCGCTTTGACGAGCTTACCCATGGCGTTGACGCCCTTCGGAAGACCGAATTTGTCGCCGACCGCTATTCTTACCGCAGGAGCTATCTGAGCAACGACACGCTTCTTCGGATCCTCTATCGCATCCCATACCTCAGTAACGTTCGTTCTTATGGATATCGCGGCAGTCGGGCATACGACCGCGCACTGTCCGCATCCTACGCAGTCCGTGTCGCACAGGTTGGCGCCGAAGGCCGGAGTGATCTGCATCTTTGAGCCTCTGTGGGCAAAATCGATAGCACCGATCCCCTGATTTTCGGAGCACGTTCTGACACAGTCGCCGCAGAGTATGCATTTGTTCGGGTCGCGTACTATGCAGTTCGAGCTCATATCGATAGGAAGCTCTTCTTTATTGTTTGTGAACCTGACGGCATGGACGCCGACGCGGTACGCAAGGCTCTGGAGTTCGCACATTCCGTTTTTCGTGCAGGTAGTACAGTCCCTGCAGTGCGCCGACAGAAGAAGCTCTATGATGAGCTTTCTGTACTGCTGGAGCTTTTTCGTGTTCGTATGGATGACCATTCCGGGACGCGGCTGCTCCGAGCAGGAAGCGAACATCCTGCCTCTGTCGTCTTCGACCATGCACATCCTGCATGCGCCGTATATGGACAGATCCGAGTGGTAGCAGAATGTGGGAATGTCTATTCCGGCTTTTCTTATAAGTGAAAGGATGTTCTTTTCATCCTCTATCGGCACCTTGATGCCGTCTATTGTCATATATTCCATAGTATCCTCCAAAAACCGTTATCCTCGCGATATTGCCCCGAAAGGACAGTTGTCTGCGCAGGCGCCGCATTTTATGCATTTGCTCTGATCTATCGTAAACGGCGATTTAAGCTCTCCGCTGATAGCACCTACCGGGCAGTTCCTTGCGCATTTGCTGCATCCTTTGCACAGATCCGGTGAAATGGTAAAGCTGGACAGAGCTTTGCATGTGCCGGTCCGGCATTTCTTTTCCTTGACGTGCTCCTCGTATTCATCACGGAATACCCTGAGAGTGGATAACACGGGAAGGGCGGCCGATTTTCCGAGACCGCACAGAGCGGTATCGGTTATGGCAAGGCCGAGCTCTTCGAGAAGGTCGAGCTGCTCCATGGTGCCCCGTCCACCCACAATATCTTCGAGAATCTCGAGCATGCGCATCGTGCCTTCACGGCATGGAACGCATTTGCCGCAGCTCTCGTTCTGTGTGAAGTTCATGAAGAACCTTGCCACTTCGACCATGCAGGTGTCCTCGTCCATGATGACGAGACCGCCCGAGCCTATCATGGCGCCTTTTGCCTTAAGGGAGTCAAAATCAAGCGGAACATCGAGATCCGAGGAGATCAGGCATCCTCCGGAAGGACCTCCGATCTGCACGGCCTTGAAGTTTTTGCCGCCTTTTATGCCTCCGCCTATGTCGTAAATTATCTCACGCAATGTCGTTCCCATCGGAACCTCTATAAGTCCGGTGTTGTTTATGCTTCCGGTAACCGCGAATGCTTTCGTTCCCGGGCTCTTCTCGGTGCCGATCGTGTGATACCAGTCGGAACCGTTCATTATTATCATAGGAACGTTCGCATATGTTTCAACGTTGTTGAGAACTGTGGGCTTGCCGAACAGGCCCTGCTCAACCGTACGGGGCGGCTTTGTCCTCGGCATTCCGCGCTCGCCTTCTATTGATGCGGTCAACGCGCTTCCCTCACCGCATACGAAAGCGCCGGCTCCCTTATTTATATGAAGCCTGAACGAAAATCCGGAGCCGAGTATGTCGTCACCGATGAGTCCGGCGTCCTCCGCCTGAGCTATGGCGATCTTAAGCCTTGACACTGCAAGCGGGTATTCAGCACGCACGTATATGTAGCCTTCATGTGCAGATACTGCATATGCCGCGATCAGCATGCCTTCTATCATTTTATGGGGATCGCCTTCCATGACGCTTCTGTCCATGAAAGCACCGGGATCGCCCTCATCGCCGTTGCAGACGATGTATCTCGTGGTTTCTGCCTGTCTTGCGACCTGTTTCCACTTATACCCGGTCTGGAAGCCGCCGCCTCCGCGCCCTCTGAGGTTCGAATCGTAGATGACATCGATGACTTCATCGGGAGTCATTTCAAAAAGAGCTTTTTCGAGAGCCTTGTATCCGTCGAAAGCAAGGGATTCCTCTATATGCTCGGCGCCGATGTGACCGCAGTTCTTGAGGACGAGCCTCATCTGCTTCGCATAGAAGGGTATCTCCTCCTGAGCGGGATAGGTCACTCCGTTCATGCTGTAAAGAAGCCTTTCAACAGGTTTTCCGTTAAGAACGGTCGTATTGTATATCTCGTCGCAGTCTTCAGGCTTAACTTTTATGTACAGGTAGTTGTACGGCTCGATGCGAACGAGCGGCCCCATCTCACAGAAGCCGTGACATCCGCTTTTCTCTACGTCAATGCCGTCTTTGTGGGCCGCTTCCGGTCCGAATACTATTTCTGCGTCAGGGTCATTGCCGCAGAGGCTGCACATTTTCTCGTATATCTTCTGGGAACCTCCGGCAAGACAGCCTGTTCCGGCACAGATGAGTATGCGGCAGCGCATCCCCTCGACTCGTTCTTCGGAAAGCCGGCGGACTTCCGACAGGTCTTCGCGTGATTTCAGTCTGTTCATGCCTCGTCCTCCTTGATCTTCTTGATGGTCTCGGAAACCTTGTCGGGAGTCATGGCGGGATGAACGACGTCGTTAACAGTCATGACGGGCGCAAGGCCGCATGCTCCTAAGCATGACACTGTCTCTACCGTGAACATCATGTCGTCGGTCGTGTTCTTTTTCTCAGAAAGTCCGAGCTCTTTGCGAAGGCGCTCGAGTATGAGAGTGCTCTTCCTGACGTGACAGGCCGTTCCGTCGCATACTTTGATGACGTATTTCCCCTTGCTGTCGAAAGAGAAATTCTCGTAGAAAGTCGCTACAGAATAAGCCTTTGCCTCTGTAATGCCTATGTTTTTTGCCACATAGGTCAGAAGCTCGGGCGGAATATAGCGGTATTCCGCTTGGATATCCTGCATTATCGGAATAAGGGATTCCTTCCCTTTTCCGTGAGCGGCGATGAACTCATCCGCTTTTTCAAAAAATGATCTGTCCAGCATAGCGCCTCCTGTTCGTGTGATAATGTACATTATATCAAATTGTGAAAATAGTAACAAGCAAGAGGATGATCGGAAGATGGTGACATTTTGCAGATGATGTGATGAAAAACTTGGAAAAAGGACAGAATTATGGTATTCTTCTTTGACAAAACATACAATATATAGTATGTATATTATGGATAGGAATGTCGTAGATACATAACATTCTTTGATATATGTAATATTTCAAGAGCATATCCCAGTGGATACGTCGGGCAGGACATGCTGCATTGGCTGATGGGCCGATGTTCATAAGGAGGAGCATACTTATGAAGAAAACAATTGCACTTATCATGGCGATTCTTCTGTCGGTCACGATTTTCGTTTCCGATATAGCGGGCATCACAATGATCGTACATGCGGAAGATTACTCGGATGACGGAGATTATGAGGAGCCGTCATATGAAGAGCCGCAGATTGAACCGGAAGTTCCCGACATGCCGGTGGATGATCCCCAGGATGATCCGGCGCCTGTTGAACCGGCACCTGTGGATCCCGATCCTGTAGTTCCGGACCCTATGCCTCCGGTACTTCCGCCTCAGCCGGACCCTGAAGAGGAAGCAAGAAGGGCAGCTGAAGAGGCAGCAAGGCAGGAAGCGGCAGAGAAGGCCGCAAGGGAAGCTCAGGAAGCTCAGGAAAAGGCTGAAGCGGATGCAGCCGCTCAGGAAGCGCAGCGCCTTGCTGAAGAGGCAGCAAAGAAAGCAGCTCAGGAGGCAGCCGATGCCGCAAAGGCCGAAGAGAAGGAGAAAGCGGCGCAGGGAGAGAATTACTCGCTTGTTGCTACAGTCGGGGCCGGAACAGTTTCAAGACTGAGCTTCGGGTCTGCCATGGTCGGTGAACAGAGGGACTACTTCCCTGTTGTGATCACTAACACAGGGAATACTCATGTAGATCTCATATACGCCAAGACGAATGATGCGGACAATGCGTTCTCGATGACGCTTCACGGTGATGCAACGAGCTTAGATCCCGGAGAATCGACAAAGTTCAATATCTCCATGAGTTCAAGTCTCGGAGTGGGAGAGTACACGGCGTACGTGAAATTCGCCGATGATAACGATCCGAACTTCTCAAGAGCGTTAACGCTCACCGTAACAGGAACAGTTACACCGAGGAAGGAAGTGGTCACGAGCGTAACTGTGACACCTGCAAGGATAGCTCTTGCAAAAGGTGCTTCTGCACGCTTCCACGCGGAAGTCAACGGAAATGCCGATCTTATATATGAAATAATCTGGACGAT
Source organism: Lachnospiraceae bacterium (assembly GCA_024691425.1). Lineage (GTDB taxonomy): Bacteria > Bacillota > Clostridia > Lachnospirales > Lachnospiraceae > UBA2868. Next base: position 18,960 of record JAILNQ010000123.1, on the reverse strand, counting down.
CAATGGAAACAGTTCAACGGGAACGTCCATCTCGAAAGACGGTGTCCTGATGATAGCGAGCAATGAGACTTCATCGACAATTAATGTGTTCGCCACGACTACTGTAGATCCTTCTGTCAAGGGAACGGCGGTTGTTTCCGTACAGAGCGGCAGCTATAACGTCAACGCCTATGCTAACCCCTTAAACGGCGGTAAGGTCACCGGGGGCGGTGCGGTTGCGGAAGGCGGAAGTGTCACGCTTTCGGCCATCCCGAATAAGAATTTCTACTTCGGCGGATGGGTCATCGGCGGAAAGACAGTATCGACCGCGACAAACTACACTATCACGAACGTAAGGACTAACATGGATGTCACTGCCGTATTCGGCCAGAATTACGTCACTGTATCCGTCGGCTCGAACAATCCTAACGGAGGAGTCGTTGCAGGAGGCGGATCTATACCGTACGGCGGAAGCACGACGATATCCGCCAAAGCATGTGACGGATACGTATTCTCCGGATGGGTGGAAGGACATGCGATAGTCAGCAAGGATGCTACCGTAAAGCTTACGAATCTTACGGTTGACAGGAAGTTCACGGCTGCTTTCGAAAAGACGAGTCATACGCTGACGGTCGTTGCATACCCGAGCGAGGGCGGAACGGTATCCGGAGGAGGAACGTTCAAGCTCAATGAAGGCACCACGATCAACGCGTCACCGGCCAGCGGTTATACGTTCCTCGGATGGCAGGCTAATGGACAGTATGTAAGTCGCAACCCTCAATATGTTATAGATAAGGTTTCACAGGATTACACGATCACCGGCGTCTTCATTCAGAACAGCGCGATCACATATGAACTGTCTTCGGGCGTTGCCACGACGGGCGGTTCGATAAGCCCTTCAGGCAAGCTTACGGTTGTGAAGGGCCAGTCGGTTACTTACACGATCACTCCGAAGTCAGGATTTGCCATTCTTGCGGTTGCAGTAGACGGTGCCCAGGTCGGACCTGTTTCTGCTTATACATTCAGCAACATTGATGCAAATCATATGATAGCTGCAGCTTTTGTTCAGACTGATGCCGGAAAAGCGGCAGCGGCAGCATCCGGCAAGGTCACTCAGGCCGATAAGGTTAAGCCTCTCGAGAAGACGCTCAACAATACCGCTACGAACAACTCGACCGTTGATCTTGACGAGGCGGCGAACGGAGAAGGCGGAGATAACTTCGTTGAGGAAATGGACCTTTCGGACATTGAGATTCCAACCGATGAACAGCTCGGAATAACCGAGGTGACGGAAGCAGAGCCGGAGTCGGATGTTGTCATATACCTCGGAAAGACTATCGATGAAGTAAACGACATGGTCAGGGACGGAGATACGATGACGATACTGGATGCGGCGTTCTATACCGGCCACCTCGGGGCATACGTATACAATAAATTCGAGCCGGAAAGCATGCTGAGCGTTGATTACAACAACATGACTCCCGATGAGCTCATGCAGACGCCTGATTCAGAGATCAACCCGAGTCTCCCCGATCTTGATATCGTTGTCCAGAAGATGCTTTCGAATGATGATGTTGCCAAGCTCGTAAAGGGCGGCCACCTGGATGTTTCAGTAAGCATCACGAGCCAGGACGAGCCGGATGAGCCTTCCGTGAAGATCATGAAGAATGCGATCGGCAAGAAGCCTATGCAGTATTTTGACATAACGATGCTGAAGAGCGTTGACGGCTTAACGGAAAAAGTCACAGAGCTTCCGACGACGATGGAAGTCATAATGCAGATACCGAAGGATATTTATAAGTCCGGCAAGACCTATTCGGTGCTGAGAGTTCATAACGGAGAGCTCAAAGTACTTCCGGACCTTGATGACGATCCGGAGACGATCACCTTCAGGACTGACAGATTCTCCGTCTATGCGATCGCACAGGATGTAACCACCGCGAACGGACTCGTTGCCTGGCTTGTTGCCGGAGCGGTAATCGCGCTCGGAGTAGCCCTGACATGCCTGCTGATACTTATTGAGCATCACCGCAGGATGAGAAGGCAGAGACATAAGAAAGCTTATACGTAATAGAACATGCCTCTTCGGGTGATATAACCCGGAGAGGCAGTTGTAAAGGTGAAAAATGCAGTACAGAAAGCTTAACAATCAGGACGGCCTTTCGGCTCTCGGGTTCGGATGCATGAGATTTCCGAAGAAGGGGAACGGATTCAACCACGAGGAGATTGAAAGGGAAATAAAGTATGCGGTTGAGAACGGTGTCAACTACTTTGACACCGCATATCTTTATCCGGGCAATGAGGAAGAGTTCGGAAGAGCCGTTGATAAATTAGGACTTCGCTCAAAGATATTCATCGCGACGAAGATGCCGCATTATTTCATGAAGAGCGTCGAGGATGCGGAAAAGCGCTTCAAAGAGCAGCTGACGAGGCTTCGGACCGATCACGTTGACTACTATCTCATGCACATGCTTCCGGATGTCGTATCATGGCATGCCCTGTGTGAGAGAGGGATCGACGAGTGGCTCGAGAAGAAGAAAGCGGACGGCCTTATCAAGCGGATAGGATTTTCGTTCCACGGGTCTTCCGATATGTTCATAAAGCTTCTTCATGAGCGGAAGTGGGATTTCGCGCAGATCCAGTACAATTATCTGGACGAGAATACGCAGGCCGGCGCTAAAGGGCTCAAGGAGGCGGCAAGCCTCGGGGTGCCTGTCATCATTATGGAGCCGCTGCGAGGCGGAAGGCTTGTCAGCGGCATACCGGAGAAGGCGACGCAGCTCATAAAGGAAAGCACCGGCATGTCGAACGCTGAGTTCGGGCTCCGCTGGCTCTGGAACCAGCCGGAGGTCACGACCGTTCTGTCAGGGATGAATTCCATGGCCATGGTCGAGGAGAACATCAGGATAGCTTCGGAAACGGAGGAGAACTCCCTGACCGAGGATAATATGCGCACGTATGAGAAGGTCGTAGAAGAGATCGAGAAGAAAGTCAGGGTCAGATGCACGGGATGCGGCTACTGCATGCCCTGTCCGGCAGGTGTCGACATACCCGGCTGCTTCAAGACATACAATACGTCTTATGTCGAAAACTATGCGTCAGGAATACGTGAATACTTCATGTGCGCGGGAATGAAGAATGAAAGAGCACTGGCATCGCAGTGCAGGAAGTGCGGCAAGTGCGAGAAGCACTGCCCGCAGGGAATACAGATAAGAGATGAACTTGTTAAGGTAAAGAGAAGGTTCGAAAACCCGATATTCAAGATCGGACTGTTCTTTGCTCCCGGACATATCAAGAAGAAGTGAGGTATGCACAGATGAGAAGAAAACATCTTCTTTTCATTTTAATGTTCTGTCTGATGACATCATTTGCGTTCATAGGGTGCGACAGCAGTGAGGACGCTGAAGATGCGGCGGCGGAGGAATCCGGCGATGCCGCGCCGAAGGATGAATATGAACAGTACATCCGTTCGGAGCTTGAGTCAGTGAACGGCAAAAGCCCCTCAGAAGCCGCCAAGACCGCAACGCCTGAGCAGATAACCGAGCCGCTGCCGACTCAGACCGGAACGGATGATGATTTTTACGTATCGTCCATGGAAAACCCGGATACTCAGGATCCGTTCAGCTCGGATGACTTAACAGCTACCCCGACGCCGACAGATGATGCCGAAGCGGACGGCTCACCGACACCGACCCCGACGCCGTATATCACGCCGGATGAATTCGACGTCGGAACGTGCTGCATATACATAAACGGTGAAACTGACAGCGCATACGGGACTGAAGTCATGACTGCCATCAATAAGGCCAGGACTGATCTCGGCTACAAGCCGCTCGTTACAAATACCGGTCTTTCTACCTGTGCCGACAGACGGACGAGGGAGATAGCGGCCGATCTGAACCATACAAGGCCTAACGGACTGCCGTTCTACAGTCTCGCGCCGGAATATTTCAAGGCGGAGATGCTCATCATAAACAACCAGAAGGCGGAAGATGCCGTAGATACAATGATCAAAATGGATCCGGTATCAAGAAATCTCATATTTACGACCAAGTATCAATCCATAGGAGCATCGAGCTTCAAGTGCAACGGAAGGCAGTGCACGGTAGTCTCATTCGGTCTTTAATAAAGGTTTTACTTGAATTTTCCCAGTGATGATAATAAAATATATTGAAGTGATTTTTTTATCATCAATATAAAGGAGTCAGACTATGCCTAGAGATTTAGATCTGGATTTTCAGTTTCAGGATGAAGAAGTCCGCGAACGTCCGCGTCAGCCCAGACGTGAGCCCGGCAGGGTTCCGCCCAGAGGAGGTTCGGCTTCAAGGCGCAGGAAGAATGATACAACGAGCATCATAATACTCATTGTTGAGATTGTAGTCTTCATCGCGCTCATCGGTCTTTTCATATTCCTTAAAGGAAAGCTCGTTGATGACACAGGCTCATCCAAGAGCTCCGAAGCTTCACAGGAAGCTGCTTCCGCATCGAACGGTGTCAATGTTGAAAGCGAAGATTTCACGCTGACATGTACGAAGGTGCAGCTTGTGATGGATGCTGATAACGAAACGGCGGCGCTCGTATTCTTCACATTCGTGAACAAGACTGACGAGCCGCTTGCAATGAGCGCAGTATTCCCGGCAAGCGTCAAGCAGAACGGTGCTGACTGTCCGGAGGATACGAACCTGTCAGAGACGCCTGCAGAGATCGCAAACAAAGATATGCAGGTTTCAGGCGGACAGTCCGTTGAATGCTGCTATGCATTCAAGCTTTCAGACCAGACAAGCCCGCTTACGCTGACGATACATGACAATTATTCGACATTCACGGATATCGGATCGACGGAGATACCGATCAGCTGACAATAAGTTCATACGGTATTAAGAGTCGGGACATTTCATGTTCCGGCTCCTTTACTTTTGAAGGAGAAGCAATATAAAGAGGTCACAAAATGAAGATAATCATTGTTGGATGCGGAAAGGTCGGTTCAACGCTGGCAGAGCATCTTAATCAGGAAGGCCACGATATAACGATAATCGACAGGCATGCGGAGAAGCTCAGGTACCTCGCGGACAGGATCGACGTCCTCGGGATCGAGGGAAACGGTGCCAGCGTGGCGACGCAGAAGGAAGCCGGTGTTTCCGGTTCTGACATACTGATCGCGACGACGAATTCGGATGAGCTTAACCTCTTGTGCTGCCTCATTGCTAAGAAAGCGGGTAACTGCCAGACGATCGCGAGGATCCGTGACCCCGAGTACTACAATGAGATGCGATATATAAGGGACGAGCTGAACCTGTCCATGGTAATAAACCCCGAACAGGCAGCTGCCGCTGAAGTCGCAAGGATCATTAAATTTCCTTCTGCTATGAAGGTAGACACTTTTGCAAGAGGAAGAGTCGAGCTCATAAAGATAAACGTTCCGGAGGGCTCGGCGCTTGACGGGATAAGGCTTTCTGAAATAGATTCAAAGCTTCACTGCAAAGTACTCATATGCACCGTAGAGCGCGGTGAGGAGCTTTTTATACCTCACGGTGATTTTCAGCTGCAGGCCGGTGATATCGTATCATTCATAGCGCCGCATTCTGTAGCGCTTACGTTCTTCAAGGCGAGCGGTGCGAAGCTTACGAACTCCATCAAGTCCATAATGCTGATAGGCGGCGGAAAGATCAGCTACTATGTGGCAAAGATGCTTGAAGAGACGAAGATCAGCGTAAAGATCATTGAGCAGGATTTCGAGAAGTGCCAGAGCCTTTCCGAGGTTCTTCCCCAGGCAGTGATAATAAACGGGGACGGCACGGACAAGCAGCTGCTTGACGAGGAAGGCATCGGAGTGGTCGATGCAGTCGGCAACTTCACAGGAATAGACGAGGAGAACATACTGCTGTCTCTTTATGAGAAAGAGATGAGCAAAGCGAAGCTTCTCACGAAGATTAACAGAATAACGTTCGAAGAAGTCATAGCCGGTCTTAATATCGGCAGCATAATCAACCCGAACAGCATCACGAGCGACAATATCGTAAGATTCGTGCGCGCACTGAACAACAGCCGCGGGAGCAATGTGGAGACGCTCTACAAGATTGCGCAGGGCAGAGCTGAGGCTCTTGAATTCCGTGTAAGGAATGAGTCGAAGGTCACAGGAAAGCCGCTCATGGAACTTAAGCTCAAGCATGACGTTATCATCGCCTGCATCATAAAAGGAAACAAGGTGGTCATACCTAACGGACAGAGCGTTATCGAGAAAGAAGATCTTGTAGTGGTCGTGAGTGCCGAGAGAGGTCTTAAAGATCTGGAGGACATTCTCGCATGAACAGAAGGGTAGTAGCGTATTTTGTCGGGTCGGTTCTTCGGATAGAAGCGGCTCTGATGATATTGCCTACAATAGTTTCATTATTATACCGTGAAGAAGAGTGGATATACATAGCGGTTGCTGCGGCCCTCAGCTTTCTTATCGGTTGGCTGATGAGCTTCAGAAAACCGAAAAATATGTCATTCTATACGCGTGAAGGAATAACGGCGGTTGCCCTCAGCTGGATAATGATGTCAGTGTTCGGAGCTATTCCGATGTGGCATGCTGTTTCACATATCGGATTTACCGATGCGCTTTTCGAGACGATTTCCGGTTTCACGACTACGGGAGCCAGCATCCTGACGGAGGTTGAATCGCTTCCGAAAGGATTGCTTTTCTGGAGAAGTTTTACCCACTGGGTAGGCGGAATGGGAGTGCTCGTGTTCGTGCTTGCACTTCTTCCCGAAGCAAGCGGAGACAACATCTATCTGATGCGCGCGGAAAGCCCGGGCCCGTCAGTCGGAAAGCTTGTACCGAGGGTAAAACAGACCGCGAAGATTCTCTATCTTATTTATCTCGGAATAACCGTAACGGAAATAATCGCGCTCATGGTAACCGGCATGTCTTTATATGAGGCGGCGGTCATAACGTTCGGAACTGTCGGAACGGGCGGATTTGCCGTAACAGATAACGGATGCATGGCATATAACTCCATTCAGCAGGGAGTGATAACGTTCTTCATGATCGTGTGCGGTGCGAATTTCAATGTGTATTTCCTTCTTGTAGCGAAAAGATTCAAGGATGCCTTCACATCGGAGGAAGTCATTTCTTATCTTTCCATATATGCGGCTATCGTGATCGCTGTAACGATCAATATGAGAAATATGTTCCCGACGATCGGCGAGGCGATACATCACGGCCTGTTCAACGTGGCCTCAGTTATGACGACGACAGGGTTCGCGTCCGCGGACTTTGACACCTGGCCGATGTTTTCGAAGGTACTGCTACTCGCGGCAATGTTCATAGGAGGCTGTGCCGGATCTACGGCCGGCGGTATAAAGGTGAGCCGTATCGTCATCGGATTCAAGACCATCCGCAAAGAGCTCGAGCTTCTCGTGCATCCGAGGAGCGTGAAGATCCTCAAGTTCGAAGGAAAGCCGATAGAGCATGCGGTTCTGCGCGGTATCAACGTATACTTTCTTACTTATATAACGATATTCGTCGTATCCCTGCTTCTTGTCGCACTTGACGGCAAGGACTTTGCGACAACGGTAACATCGGTCATCGCGACCTTCAACAACATAGGGCCCGGTATCGAAATGGTCGGACCTGTCGGAAACTATTCCCAGTTCTCAGCCTTTGCGAAGTATGTGCTGATGTTTGACATGCTCGCAGGAAGACTTGAGCTGTTCCCGATGCTCCTCATCTTCATGCCGATGACTTGGAGACGGCAAAGGTAGCGAAGCTGCCTTTGCACCGCGAGCGCCCATCTGCGACAGCAGATTCAATTGCGCGAGCGACCTTTGATAAGGCAGAGATAGAAGGGGCCAAGCTTCAAAAAAAATTTATTATATGAGGTAAACCATGACACAGTCAAGAACACACAACTGCAATGAACTAAGAATCGAAAACGTCGGCGAAAAAGTGACTATCGTCGGATGGTACGACAACATGAGAAAGGTCAGCAAGAATCTGGGATTCCTGATACTCAGGGATTTTTACGGAGTGACTCAGGCCGTTGTCGAGACAGAAGAAATGATGGATGCACTGTCGGGCGTAAACAACGAATCGACTCTTTCCATAACCGGTACGGTAAGGGAGCGCTCAAGCAAGAACGCGAATATCCCGACCGGTGATATCGAGGTCGTTCCGGAAAAGATAGAAGTGCTCGGGAAGTGCATATACAACGAGCTTCCGTTCGAGGTTGCAAGGTCTAAAGAAGCGGACGAATCAGTAAGGCTTAAATACCGCTACCTCGATCTGCGTAATCCCGCCGTCAAGGAAAAGATCGTGCTGAGGAGCAAGGTGGTTGCTGAGCTTAGGAAAAGCATGATAGATCATGATTTTCTCGAGATCACGACGCCGATACTTACATGTTCATCTCCGGAGGGCGCAAGGGATTATCTCGTTCCTTCGAGAAATCATCCCGGCAAGTTCTATGCGCTTCCGCAGGCTCCGCAGCAGTTCAAGCAGATACTCATGACGAGCGGATTCGACAGATATTTCCAGATCGCACCGTGCTTCCGTGATGAGGATGCGAGAGCAGACAGGTCGCCCGGTGAGTTCTATCAGCTCGACATGGAGATGGCGTTTGCGGATCAGGAGGATGTGTTCGCGGTTATGGAGGACGTGCTGCCTCCGATTTTCGCGAAGTACGGAATATACAATACGGCATCGCCTGCGCCTTTTAAGAGGATATCATATAAGGATGCGATGGAGACATACGGCTCAGATAAGCCGGATCTGAGGATCGACCTTACTCTTAAGGAAGTTACGGATCTGATGCAGGGAATCGGCTTCGCACCGTTCGACAAACAGACGGTAGAGGCGATAGTTGTTGACGGATTCAATGCATCGAGAAAGGTTATAGATAAGATAATTGCCGACACGGAAGTTATAAGCGGCCAGAAATCATACTGGTTCAGGATCGACGAGAACGGCGAGATAGTCGGCGGAATCGCAAAATTCCTTCAGGATAAGAAGCAGGAGACAGTAAGCGCCCTCTCTCTTAAGAACGGGGACTTCGTCGGACTTACCGCAGGAAAGAAGAGCGATGCATTAAAGTGTGCGGGCGTGTTGAGGAAGATGCTCGGCGCTGCTTCGGAAGGGCATATGAAGAAGGACTGCTACGAGTTCTGCTGGATCGTTGATTTCCCGATGTACGAGATCGGCGAGGAATCGGGCGAGCTGGAATTCTGCCACAACCCGTTCTCAATGCCTCAGGGCGGAATGAAGGCACTTGAGGAAGCAGATCCGCTTTCGATACTTGCATATCAGTACGATCTCGTCTGCAACGGCGTTGAGCTTTCGTCAGGCGCGGTCAGAAATCATGATCCGGAGATAATGGTAAAGGCATTCTCGCTTGTCGGACTCGGAGAGGAGGACGTCAAGGCGAAATTCCCTGCTATGTACAACGCATTCTGCTACGGTGCGCCGCCTCATGCCGGAATTGCTCCGGGAGTCGACAGGATGGTAATGCTGATCGCAGGCGAGGAGAGCATCCGCGAGATCATACCGTTCCCGATGAACAAAATGGCGATGGATGTCATGATGGGAGCACCTGCCGAAGTCGACAAGAAGCAGCTTGATGATGTGCATATTGCCATAATAGAAGATGAATGATCTTTTAATGATTTTTTAATAAAGCCTAAAAGACGGTTTAAGAATCTTTCTGTATATTGATAATCGTTCAGAGGAACGAACGGAACGCAAAGTGCTTCCGAAACAGTATATTATGAAAGGTTGGTAAAGAGAATGGATACTTTTGAAAAGGTTGAGAAATTAAGGGAAAAGGCAAACGTGACTTTCGAGGAGGCTAAGGCTGCACTCGATGAGGCAAACGGAGATCTGCTCGATGCGATGATTCTTCTTGAGAAGCAGGGCAAGGCTGAGAGCCATAAGGAAAGCTTCAGCACGAAGGAAGCCGGCACGGATGTGCTCGTAGTTGATCAGCCCGAGACGAAGAATGAGAAGAAGCGCGGCAATGCTTTCACCGACAAGCTCAAGGTTCTGTGGCATAAGTCCTGCGAGAACAACTTCGTGGTCGAGCGCAACGAAGAGACGATCGTGAACATTCCTATCTGGGTATTCATAATCGTTCTCGTGCTTACATGGCATGTTACGCTGATAGCTATGATAGTCGCTCTTTTCTTCGGATGCAGGTACAGCTTCAGGGGCGCTTCCGAGATGAAGTTCGCGAATGATGTGTGCGACAAGGTTCACGAAGCGGCCGACAAAGTGAAGGAAGAGTACAACAAGCTTTGATTTAAGGAGGATTTCAAGTGGCAGCTCATATTCTGGTCGTAGAAGATGAAGAAAAGCTCGCTAGGTTCGTTGAACTCGAACTGATCCATGAGGGTTATGAAGTTACGAAGAGCGGTGACGGACGTGAAGCGCTTGAGCTTGCAACAGAAAACACATATGATCTGATCCTGCTTGACATAATGCTTCCGGGTCTTAACGGCCTGGAAGTTTTACGTAGGCTCGGCAACTCGCATCCAACCCCCGTCATACTGCTCACCGCCAGGGATGCAGTAATGGATAAGGTATCGGGGCTCGATGCGGGCGCGGTCGACTATATCACGAAGCCGTTTGCGATAGAAGAACTCCTTGCAAGGGTAAGGGTAGCGCTTAAGCTTCATCCGGTCGGAGGTGCAGACAGTGCATCCTCTGCTTCCGATGGAACGGCGGCCCCCGCTGAGGAAGGAGTCTACAGGTGGAAGAGCCTTGCGCTGGACGAAAAGAAGCACAGGGTGACTTATGACGGCAAGGAGATAACGCTGACGAACAGGGAGTTCGAAATGCTCAAGGTCTTCCTTACCAATCAGGATATAGTGCTCACGAGGGACACGCTTCTTGAGAAAGTCTGCGGATACGATTATGTCGGAGAGACGAATGTGGTTGATGTTTATGTCAGATTCTTACGCTCGAAAATCGATGAGGCCTTTGATATCAAGATGATCGAAACGGTCAGAGGTGTAGGATATGTCATCAAATCAGAATAACAATGTCAGGGGGCGCATGTCGTCCATAAGACACCGTCTTGCCGGACAGCGCGTGAGGATGAAGATGGGAATGCATTTCTTCCAGAGCATCTTCCTGATCGTTGTAATGCTGGCCGTATGGCTTGCGGCGCGGGAATACATGGCTGACGTCGCCGTTCCTTTCTTTGAGAGGAGCAGGTCGCTGACACTGGCTTCGCCGATCAAAAAAGTCGATTCGTTCTATGATTTTGTGAACGTTGTCAGGACACTGCGCTATACAGTGACATCAAAAGCGGGAACTGTCATACTCCAGGAGATGATCATCGCTCCGGTTGCGCTGATCGTTGCGTTTTCATCCGGACTTCTTGCGCTTCAGCTGTTAGGTGACCTCATATCATATTCGCATGAACTCCGCAGGGTAAAGAGACTCCTTGCGCCGATCGATGAGCTCGCGGCGCAGGCAGAGGCGATTTCCAGGATTGAGCTGTCAGAAGAGAAATACCATCTGATAGAGGAGAAAATCACGAGCCTTGAGCCGACGGAAGAGGCAAAGCTTTCATTCGGCGATGAGGACCTGATGGGAGTCGAGCGTGCGATGAACAGCCTTCTTACGAGGATCCGTGAGAGCAACAGGCAGCAGGCGAGATTCGTAAACGATGCTTCGCATGAGCTCCGCACGCCCATAGCCGTTATAGAAGGATACGCGAACATGCTGGCACGTTGGGGACGAGAGGACGAGAAGGTTCTTGATGAGTCCATTACAGCCATACAGAATGAATCCGCGCATATGAAGCATCTTGTCGAACAGCTTCTTTTCCTTGCAAGGGGTGACGCGGGAAGAACCGTACTCAATCCTGTAAGGGTCGATCTGTGCGAGATGATGCAGACCGTATATGAAGAATCCCTGATGATCGACGAGGGACATATATATAAGTATTCATGTCCGGTTGAACCTGTTTATGTTCTGGCCGATGAGGGACTCCTGAAACAGTCGGTGCGCATACTCGTTGACAATGCCGCAAAATATACCAAGCCGAAGGACGAGATACTACTTTCCGTCGGATATGCAGGATATAACGAGGTCTATGTTCAGGTTCAGGATACCGGAATCGGCATGAAGGAATCCGATGTAGAGCATATGTTTGAGAGATTCTACCGCTCGGACGAGGCAAGAAGCTTCGGGGGAACGGGACTCGGGCTTTCCATAGCCAAGTGGATCGTCGACAAGCACGACGGGCACTTCGAGATCACGTCAAGGGAAGAGCTCGGAACGAGGATAAAGATCGTTCTGAAAAAGGACAGTAATCCTTGACATGAGAATATGTCTGTGATATAAAGATTAGGCGGTCTTTGGCCGCTGCCGTATGTAAGACGGCAGAATAAATAGGGGACTGGTCAAATGGTATGATAGGGGTCTCCAAAACCTTTGGTGGGAGTTCGATTCTCTCGTCCCCTGTTTCGAGATTGCTCGGAATGCCGATATGTGCGGTGTTCCGGGCGTTTCGTTTTATATAACTCGGTATGCGCTTAATAGGGATATGATTGTTTGTCCGATAGCGGTTCAAAAGAAGGGAACAGAATAAATGAGAAGAAAGATGAAAAAATCGTTAACTGCTGTAATCTGCTGCATCCTTTGTGCGATGCTCCTCGCGGGCTGTGCTGGAGCGCCTGAAAACGAGGTCAAGGAAGAGCCGGCAAGCGCCACCGAAGAGGCAGAAGAGGACTGGGTCGCCATCAACGACGAAGAAAAGTCTGAAAAGAAGAGAAAGAACCGGAAGAAAGATGAGAACAAGGAAGAGGCAGCAGCAGCAGATGAAGCTGACTACAATGCTCTCTATGCGCCGGTGTTTGACGAGGTGTTTGAAGTTCTTGACTACGGTTTCAACATTGACAGGGAATACCGGTATGTGTCGGGCGGACTTTCAGAGAAGGTTATGTATTCCCAGGATGATGATCTGCTAAATAGCATAGGCTATGTACTTACTGATCTGAGCGGTGACGGAGTACCCGAGCTTCTCATAGGTTCTGACGAAGATTATGACGGGAATGCATTCAGTTATATCTACACTCTGTGTACCATAGAAGATGATAAACCTGTATGTGTGATCGCAGGCAGCACAAGAAGCAGTTACAACAGCATGGGAGATGGACAATTATATTATCAGGGCTCTGGGGGAGCGTCCATCACGATATTCGGTGAGAATCATCTGAGCAAGGACGGAAGCGGGATCGTATGGGATGATTTTTACTTCACGGATGAGAAAGAAAACGGTGAGATCGGCATTTACTACAATAACACTGGTCTGTTTTCTGCGGCAGAATCCGAGGAGCTCAGCATATCCGAAGATGAGTTCAGCAAGAAGATGAGCCAATACCAGGACAGATGCGTAAAGATCCCGTGGACACCTATCGGACAGTACAGGGGCGAGACTTCAGCTCAGACAGAAAAGAAGACAGGCTATGACGAGCCGTCCGGCGAGGAAATATCCATTAATGCGGATACTCAGAAAAAAATGAACATCTTCCTCAGCAATTTCTCTGAGGCATGCCTTTTTGAATATGATAAGGATGATATTGACCTGCAGATGTTATTCCTCTGGGTCGAGATATGGAGCAAGATAAACAAGTACAAAAGCATAGAATATGGTCCCCGCCCCGGTGATGAATCCGGAGAATATTATGAAAAGATCAGCCTGGAGAACATAAATAAAGTCACTGACAGATATCTGGGATTTACGCTGTCAGACGCCGAGGCATCAAAAATGCATGCAGGAACTGAGCCGTACGGTATGTTCTATGAAAACGGGTATCTTTATGCACCGGCCGCCGACGGTGAAGCGCGGACGTATTTTTCCGTGGTATCCAAAGCCGAGGATATCGGCAACGGCAAGCTGAAACTGTGTTACAGCATTTTTTCACAGGACCTGGATGCGTACTTTGAAGGAGAGCAGATCGATTACAGCCTGACATATGAAAAGGCCATGGCCGATCCCGGGTATGAGAAGGTGGAAGAAGGATATGCAGTAGTCAGAGCCGACGGCGGCTCATATAAACTCGAACATCTCGAGGAGAAATAAACCTGAACCGAAGCAGGAGCGAGCAGACATGGCCCCTCTTTACTGGACAGACCAGTAAGGAGGGGCTTTTTTTATATGCAGGAACGCCGCTTTTTATGGGTTTAATCAATTTTTAATATATTTTTAATATAATATCACTTGACATACTATATTATATCTCATATAGTATTGTATGTTCCAAGGTAAACGAACAGGAAATACTGCAAGGGGAAGAAAATCATGAAACACACAAAACTGGTCATCGGTACATGCATTGTGCTTGCGGCGGCAGTCGGAGGAGTGTCGGTTACGGCATCGGCGGGAACCGTAATAAGGACCGCGATGGCGTCAACTGGACAGCTCGACTGCGAGCTCGAGCTTAACGGAAAGGCGGAAAGCCTCAGCGAGAAGACTTATTTTTCGCGAATAGGCGGACGGATAGGAACCGTGAACGTCAAGGAAGGCGATTTCGTAAGGAAGGGAGATCTTCTGGTCTCTTACGATCTGGAGGAGCTGACGCTGGCCCAGACACTTACGCAGCTCGACGCTGAGGCGGATCAGGGCGGTTACGACGATTCTAAGCAGACCGGAAGCCGCGTGGCAGGGCTATACGGTGAGGCGAAGAATTCGATAGCGGAGCTCAATCAGCAGATCGAAACGACGGAAGCGGTCATCATCATGACTCAGAAGGCGCTGACTGACAGGCAGTCGGAGCTTTCCGCACGCGGAGCGCAGCTTCAGGCCGATCTCGCTTGCTGCACAGTAGATGAGGATGATGATCCTGATGAAGTTGAGAGGGCGAGGCAGAACATCCAGAAAGAGATCGCGCAGAACTCATATGCCCAGCAGTATGATCCCGATATCATAAAGAAACAGGAAGAGCTCCAGTTCCTGAACTATCTGATGACATCCTACAAGGAAAAGAAGTCGGTCATGGAAAGCCAGAAGGCCGCTACCCAGCTGAATCTTCAGACGGAGGGCGCAAAGGACAAGCTTGAGGCGGTAAAGACTGCGGACGACCTTGTCAATGAGTCCAAACTCAAGGATTACGCTATAGCGCTTGACGGAATAAAGGCGGATTTTGACGGCGTGGTGACGAAGCTCTCGGTATCTGAGGGAAGCGTCGTCTCCTCCGGTCAGGAGCTGGTACAGATACAGTCGCTCGAAGATATAGCGGTCGTCTGCTACGTCAACAAGTATGACATCATCAACATCGAAGAAGGCCAGAGCGCGAGCGCCCACATAAAGAACAAGGATTACGCGTGCCATGTCTCGAGGATCGAAAAGAAGACGAGCGAGGACGGTGCAACGCCCGGCATAAGAGTTGAGCTTGCAGTCGACGAGCCGGATGATTCGATAATACTCGGAATAGAGGCAAAGACGAAAGTGCAGACGGCGATGCTCGCCTATGCGCTTCTCATACCGGCCGATGCGGTCTGCTCGGATGATGAAGGAGATTATGTTTTCGTCATAAATGAGGGAAGAGCATCAAAGCGCACGGTCGAGATAGGGGCAAGGACAGATGATATGGCAGAGGTAGCAAGCGGTCTTCAGGAAGGCGAGATCGTTGGATGGGATGAAGCGAGCGAGCTTACGGACGGACAGAAAGTGAAGGTTCAGTAGATCATGGCAGAAACTGTACAGGAAAAAGAAGCGGAAAAAAAGAAAAAAGGGATAATCCATACGAAGGATCTGTGCAAGTCTTTCACCGCGGGAAGCGTTGAGCAGCAGGTGCTGAAGAACCTCGACCTTGACATATATAAGGGTGATTTCACGGTTATCATGGGCAACTCCGGCTCGGGAAAGAGCACGCTTTTATACGCTCTCTCCGGCATGGACAGGCCGAGCCTGGGCGCGATAAACTACGAATCTCCCGAGGGAGAGATGACGAACATAACAGGCTATGACAACAACCGTCTGGCAACTTTCAGAAGAGATCATGTAGGCTTCGTTTTTCAACAGAACTACCTTAATGACAGCATGAGCGCACTCGATAATGTCATGGTCGTAGGGCTGCTTCGCCACTCGAGCCGCAGGGAGCTTGCCGAAAAGGCGAAGGAGCTTTTAAAGCGCGTTGAGATAGAAGAAGGCGACTGGGACAAGTTCCCTGCGCAGATGTCGGGCGGCATGCAGCAGCGTGTTGCTGTTGTGCGCGGCGTGATAAACAGCCCCGAGGTGCTTTTCGCGGATGAGCCGACAGGAGCGCTCAATTCGCAGAACACAGAGAACGTCCTTAACATTCTTTCCGACTTAAATGCCGAGGGACAGAGCATCGTGATGGTCACTCATACGCTTGCTGCGGCAGAACGAGGCAACCGCATCATCTATCTTTCAGACGGCGTCATTTCGGATGAGGTGGAGCTCGGAGCTTATGCGGGCGACTACAGGGACGAGGGCAATCCTGATAAGGAAAAAGCTACGGCAAGGCACAAGAAGCTCAAGTCATTCCTGCAGGATATGGGGTGGTAAGATGTACCGTTATTATTTCATGGCAAAGAACAACATCAGGAAACAGAAGGGCGACATGCTGACTTTCTTCATCCTGACATGCATCGCGTCAGCGCTGATCTTCATCAGTGCTTCTTTTCTGGTAGGAACAGGACGCGTCGTTGATACGAACATGAAGACGATAAATGCGGCAGATATTCTTATACTCCTGTCGCATGATGATGCGGCGGAGGCTAAGCTTGCCGAGATAATAAAGGGCAATCCTGAGGTTTCCGGATATGATTCAAATAAGTATCTGAACACGTACTCAAAATACCGCCGCAAGGGCGAAAAGAACTGGACGGAGTATTCGTTCCACATCGCATCATATGAGGAAGATAGGAAGATCCAGAAAACCTCGTGCGCTACCGGAAAGCTCCACGGCAATCAGACCGTGCTTCCCGTCTCGCTTTCAAGCACATTCCGTATAGGGGATACGATGGAGCTCAAGGTCGGAGACAATGTGTATCTCCTGAAAGTGGCGGCTTTCAACGAGGATAACATATACTGCTCGCCGATGAACATGGGAACGTACTTCATACTCACTTCGGAAAAAATCTACAACAGGATCGAATTCGAGAATCCCGGAAAAGCAGTACCGTGTGTGCATATCAAGACAAACATTTCAAAGAAGGGGCGCGCCACAGGAAAGAGCGGAAATGATTTTGCGGACGATCTCTTCAATGAATTCAACGACTGGTACATCGCATACGTCAGGGCCAATCCCGGTTACAGCTTAACGTCAATGAGCTTTTTGCCTGCGGATCTGATGAAGACTGCATCGCTCATCCTGCCGTTCATATTCATAGCGATAGTCCTTTTATTCGCGTTCATCATGTTCGTGATAGCGCTCGTTATAATTCATTTTTCGGTCAAGAATTTCATCATGCTGAACATGAAGAACACGGCTATCATGGAGGCTTCCGGCTATACGGTCAGGGAACTTGTGGGCATACTTCTGTGTCAGCTTCTGCTCGTCGCGGGCTTTGGATGTGCGGCAGGACTTGCCTTAGGATCCGTCCTTCTTGATCCGGCAGGCGCGATCATACTTGCAACGCTGGGCCTTTCCTGGAACCAGAACGTCGATCCCGTGATCGCTGTATCGGTTTTTGCCGGGGTATGTCTTGTCGTTGCCGTCCTGACTCTTTTCCTCGGAAGAGAGTACAAGAAAACAACGGTTCTCGATGCGCTTCATGGAGGATCGGCAGCCGCGGCGGGAAGAAAGAACCTTTTCTCGTTTGAGCATTCGCCGCTTCCGGTATCTCTGAACCTGGCATGCAAAGATACGTTCGGCAGGTTCAGGAGCAAGCTCGGAACGATTTTCATCATGGCGATCCTGTCTGTCTCGACCATAATCGGATTCGGACTCGTCGACTCTTATACAAGAGATGATGCCGCGATGCTGAGCCTGGCGGGCATGTTTGACTGTGACGCGGTAGTTGACGGCTCGGAGACGATGATGAAGAACATCGAAGCCATGAGCACGGTCAAGTCCGTTTACGGAGACACGTGGTATGCGTTCAACTATACGGTCGGAAAGAGAGTGGCAAGCATCACGACAAGGGCATTCACCGATACGAGCTCTATCGTGGGCGGAAGCGTATTAGAAGGCGGATGGCCAAAAACTGAGAACGAGATAATGCTCGCATCGGCCGCGGCAGATACGTTGAATGCGAGAATGGGCGATAAGGTCATCATAAAGAACAGCGGCAAAGAAGAGATGTTCAAAGTCTGCGGGATATGTCAGACAATGAACAACATGGGCATGATGGCGTACATAACGACCGCGGGATATGAACGTGTTGCACCTCGTGCAGATGAATACAGCATCTGGGTCAATCTGAAAAAGGGAAAATCATTCGCTGATTTCAAAGAGGAATTCGAAGACGCATATCCGGATGCAGAAGTAACTGATTACAGAGAGGCGGCCAGGAGCACGACGGGAGTCGTATCGACCGGAATGAAAGCAGTAGCCGTGCTCATCGCTGCACTTACGGTCATGATCGTTGCGTTTGTCGAATCGCTCATAGTGCGCGCCCAGATAACAAGGGAGTGGAGAAACCTCGGAGTGTCGAAGGCGCTCGGGTTCACGTCGGGACAGCTCATCCGGCAGACGATGCTGTCGAACATGCCGGCCATAGCTATAGGCATAACGATAGGACTCATCGTGTCGCGCTCATCCGGAGCCGCGCTCATGAAATCCGCTTTCGGGATTTTCGGGTTCAGGAAGGCAATATTTACCGTGCTGCCCGTATCGTATGTGCTGACAGCGGTCATCATATGCGGGATCGCGATGGTCACCGCGGCATTCCTCGGCCGCAGGATAAAGGTTCTCGAACCGGTGAAGATGATAACGGAAGAGTAAAAGAAAACCGGGCTTACATAGCCCGGTTCGTTACTTTCGAAGAAGTTAATACTTCGTTTTTTGTAAGGTCAATGGTTTTCTGGC